>JAQGHQ010000342.1 GCA_028288765.1 Gemmataceae bacterium
TACCGGCGGAAGATGCGATGACCAGGCGGCCGAGCCGCCAAAGACGGACGAATTCGGGTACTCGCAGGTGCCCCCGTACCGGGCTGCGCCGAGCCAACCCAAAACTCACGGAAGTGCCATTCAACCCTGCCAATCTCTGCCATCGACCCGGTAGCCCGCCCCGGGATTGCTCCCGTCCGTTTCCCCTACACTGACTGGTAAGTCCGTTCCGCAACTGCCTCTCTGCCCGTGAGCTGATCGATGTCCGCCACCAACCGCTACCTCATCTCATTCGACACCCAGACCACGTTCCACCGGTTCACCGACATCCTTGTCGTTGGAGCGGGGATCGCCGGGCTCCGCGCTGCGCTCGAAGTCCCGACCGACCTGGGGGTGCTGGTCGTCACCAAGGATCGAATCACCGAGAGCAACAGCTCCTATGCCCAGGGCGGCATCGCCGGAGTGATGTCCCCGGAAGACACCTTCGAGTACCACGTCGAGGACACACTCGTCGCCGGCGACGGACTGTGCGACCGCGGGGTGGTCGAACTGGTCATCCGCGAGGGCCCGGCCCAGATCGAACAGCTGGTCCGGTGGGGAACGAAGTTCGACCAGGAGAACGGGGCCCTCGCCCTCACCCGGGAAGGCGGACACAGCCACCGGCGGATCGTCCACGCGCTCGGCGACGCGACCGGGTTCGAGGTGATGCGGGCGATCATCGCGACGGTCCGGACCGCCCCGAACATCACCCTCTGGGACGACACGTTCACTGTCGACCTGCTCACTCACGAAGGGGCGTGCGTCGGGGCGGTCGTCTGGCACCCGGGGGTCGGAAAGCTCCTCATCTGGGCCAAGCAGGTGATTCTCGCCTCGGGCGGGTGCGGGATGGTGTACCGCGAAACGACCAACCCCCCGGTGGCGACCGGGGACGGGATGGCCGCGGCGTACCGGGCCGGGGCGGACCTGCGCGACATGGAGTTCATGCAGTTCCACCCCACGGTCCTCTACGTCGCCGGGTCGGCCCGGTACCTGATTACCGAGGCGGTCCGGGGCGAGGGGGCGTACCTGCGGGACGTGACCGGGGAGCGGTTCATGCCGGCCGAGGACCCGCGGGCGGAACTGGCCCCGCGGGACGTGGTCGCCCGGGCGATCTTCCGGACGATGGAGCGGACGCAGCATCCGAACGTGTACCTCGACTTGTCGCACCTCGACCCGGTGATGATCCGGACCCGGTTCCCGGGGATGAACCGGGTCTGTCGCCGGTTCTCGCTGGACATCACGAAGGATCGCATCCCGGTCCGGCCGGGCGCGCACTACATGATCGGCGGCGTGACGGTCGACACGACCGGCCGGACGACTCTCCCGGGGCTTTGGGCGGCGGGAGAAGTCACGTCGAGCGGGTTGCACGGGGCGAACCGCCTGGCTTCGAACAGCCTGATCGAAGGGCTGGTGTACGGAACGCTTTGTGGGCGGGGGGCGGCGGAGGCGGTGAAAGCGAGCCCCCGAGATCTGACCGCACCGCGGCTGCGGCACGACATCCCGGCGGACGAGTCCGGCGACCGGCTCGACGTCGCCGACCTGACAAATTCGCTTCGGGCGCTCATGGTCCGGAACATGGGGATCGTCCGGAAGCGGAGCCGCCTGTTGGAAGCCCAGCAGGACGTGGGGTTCTGGTGCCGCTACGCACTGGGGCGCGAGTTTCCGGGCAAACCGGGCTGGGAGCTCCAGAACATGCTGACCGTGTCCCAGCTGATGATCGACGCCGCGGTCCGCCGCGACGAGTCCCGGGGGACCCACTTCCGGAGCGACTTCCCGGCCCGTGACGACGCGCACTGGGGGTTACGGCACATGACCAGCCTGCCCCCAGTATTGACCGGGTGAACTGGCGTTGCCAATAATGCAATCGCCCGAACGGAGTAAGACGAATGTCAATCGTGACCTCGACCCCGGCCACGCTCGAAGACCTGGAACAGGTCAGGGAGAAGGCCGAACTCGTTGCCGGGAGCATCGTCCGCATCATGCCCACGGGACGAGTGCCGGGCCGGGTGGCGAAGCGGATACTCCTGAGCCTGGACGTCTACGAGGCCGAAAAGGGACTCGGCGAAGCGATCGGGGACAACATCGGGTACGCAATTCGCCCCCCCCTCCCGAACGGCCGGGAGTCGTTCTCCCCGGACGTCTCGTACTACATCGGATCATCCCCCTTCAACAAGCCGGGGTTCATCAACGGTCCTCCGACGTTCGCGGTCGAGGTCCGGAGCGAGCACGATTTCGGGCCCGCGAGTGACCGCGAGTACGTCGAGAAACGAGAGGACTATTTCCGGGCGGGCACGCAGGTGGTCTGGGATGTCGATTATCGGGCGGAAACGGTGACGTCATACAAACACTCCGACCCGACCACCCCGGTCGTGTTCCGCCGCGGCGACACGGCCGACGCCGAACCCGCCCTGCCCGGCTGGCGTCTCAAGGTCGACGACATCTTCGGCTGACGGTGATCCCGATTGCATTGACGACCGCGTGAACATCGTAGCAGCTTGCGGGTGGGGGAAAGGAAATGAGCACTCAGACGCAGGGCCGGGCGACGATTGACGATCTGACACGGGCGGAAGGAAAGGCCGAACTGGTCAACGGAAGGATTGTCCCTCTCATGCCCAGTGGACGCATCCCGAACCGTACCGCCGGCCGGATATATAGGAGCCTGGACACCTATGCTTCCTTGAACGGCGCTGGTGAGGCGTATACGGACAACATGGGCTTCACGATCGACCCGCCCCTTCTTAGCGGCAGACAGTCATTTTCGCCTGATGCATCGTTCTCGTTCGGCCCCTTCCCTGCGGACGGAATGAACTTCAATGACCGCCCCCCTGTCTTTGCCGTCGAGGTTCGCAGCGAGTACGACTACGGCCCGGCCAAGGACAGGGAGTACGAGGACAAGCGAAGGGACTACTTCTTCGCCGGCACCCAGGTCGTCTGGGATGTCGACCCGAAAGCCGAGACCGTCACGGTCTACACGCTGTCCGACCCGATCACCCCGGTCGTGTTCCGCCGCGGCGACACGGCCGACGCCGAACCCGCCCTGCCCGGCTGGCGTCTCAAGGTCGACGACATCTTCGGCTGACGGTGATCCCGATTGCATTGACGACCGCGTGAACACCGTAGCAGCTTGCGGGTGGGGGAAAGGAAATGAGCACTCAGACGCAGGGCCGGGCGACGATTGACGACCTGATGCGGGCGGAAGGAAAGGCCGAACTGGTCAACGGAAGGATCGTCCCAATCATGCCCAGCGGCTTCTGGCCCGGCAAGGTCGCCCGACGAATCACCCGTTCACTCGAAGACTATGTCACCGCCGGCGGGCAGGGCGAACCGATCGCAGACAACGTGGGCTACGCATTCGATCCTCCTCTCCCGTCCGGACGTCAGTCATTTTCCCCCGATGCGTCCTTTTACACCGGTCCTATCCCTAATAACCGCATGAAGTTCATTGAGGGATTCCCGGTATTCGCCGTGGAAGTCCGGAGCCAAAACGACTACGGCCCGGCCAACGACCGCGAGTACGAGGACAAGCGAAGGGACTTCTTCTTCGCCGGCACCCAGGTCGTCTGGGAAGTCGACCCGAAAGCCGAGACCGTCACGGTCTACACGCTGTCCGACCCGACCACCCCGGTCGTGTTCCGCCGCGGCGACACGGCCGACGCCGAACCCGCCCTGCCCGGCTGGCGTCTAAAGGTGGACGACATCTTCGGCTGAGACGGGCCGGTTGACTACGACCAGCCCGTCCGGTACATTCCCTGAGAGCCCAAATCCACATTCGAGTTGGACCCTGTGTTGACCCCGAACACCGAGCGGCCGATCGCGATTACCGGAGCGCAGGGAGTGCGCGCTGGCGTAGTCGTCGGCACCAGCGGATGAACGGGGCCGCTCCTCACGAGCGAAGCGCGAACAGAACACGCACCGGCCCCGGAGCAACCTGCTTCGGGGCGGTTTCGTTTACGCGACCTCACACACCGGGGCATGAGTCATGAAACGGGTCTTCATCTATGACACCACGCTGCGGGACGGCAGCCAGGGCGAAGGGGTCAACTTCTCCCTTCAGGACAAGCTCCTGCTCACCCGCAAGCTCGACGAGCTCGGGGTCGACTTCATCGAGGGCGGCTATCCGCTCTCGAACCCGAAGGACTTCGAATACTTTCAGGCGGTCCGCGACCTGCCGCTCAAGCACGCGAAGGTGGTCGCGTTCGGGATGACCCGGCGGAAGAACAGCCCGCCCGAAACCGACACATGCCTGAAAGCGTTGCTCGACGCCCGCACCCCGGTCGTCACCATCGTCGGCAAGACGTGGGATTTCCACGTCACCGACGTCCTCGGGACCTCGCTCGACGAGAACCTGAGGATGATTGCCGACTCGGTGGGGTACTGCCAGGCGCAAGGCCGGGACGTGTTTTACGACGCGGAGCATTTCTTCGACGGCTACCGGGCGAACCCGGAGTACGCCTTGAAGACCCTCGCCGCCGCGGCCGGGGCCGGCGCGGCCGTCGTGATCCTGTGCGACACGAACGGCGGGACGATGCCCGAGCGGGTCGGCGAGATCGTGGCCGAGGTCCGCCGGACGCTCCCGTGCGAGATCGGCATCCACACGCACAACGACTGCGAGCTCGCGGTGGCGAACTCGCTGGCGGCGGTCCGGGCCGGGGCGACGCAGGTCCAGGGGACGATGAACGGGATCGGCGAGCGGTGCGGCAACGTGGACCTGGTGAGTGTGATCGCAAACCTCGCCCTGAAGTACGGGCACGAAGTGCTCCTTCCCGGCAGCCTCGCAAAGCTGACGGAAGCATCGCGGTACGTGTACGAACTGGCGAACATGAACTTCCGGTCCGGCCAGCCGTTCGTCGGGGCCAGCGCGTTCGCCCACAAGGGGGGGATGCACACCCACGCCGTCGCGAAAGACCCGGCCACCTACGAGCACATCACCCCGGAGGCGGTCGGGAACGAACGCCGCATCCTGGTGTCGGAGCTGTCCGGTCAGTCCACGATCCTGACCAAAACGACGAAGTACGCACTCGGCCGGGACAAGGCCGTCATGGCGAAGATCCTGAGCCAGGTGCAGGATCTGGAGCACGCCGGGTACGAGTTCGAGGCGGCGGAGGCGTCGTTCGACCTGCTGGTGAGGAAGGCCGCGGGGCTTTACCGACCCTGGTTCGAGCGGCTGGCGTACCGGGTCAACATCGAGGCCGGGCTGGACGGCATGCCGGTCACCGAGGCGGCGGTGAAGGTCAAGGTCGGGGAGGAGGTCCAGCACACTGTTAGTGAGGGCGACGGCCCGGTGAACGCCCTCGACGCGGCGTTGCGGAAGGCCCTGCTGCCGGCATTCTCGCGACTCGCGGGAATGCAGCTGGTCGACTACAAGGTGCGGGTGGTCAACCCCAAGGAGGGGACCGCCGCGCGGGTCCGGGTGGTAATCGAATCCCGGGACGGAACAGACGTCTGGGGTACGGTGGGCGTGAGCGAGAACGTGGTCGAGGCGAGCTGGCTCGCTCTGGCGGATTCGATCGAATACAAACTGTTCAAGGACGAGGAACAAGGGAAGTAACCGTCATGGCGACCGAACTGTCGAAGGCGTATGACCCCAAGGAAGCGCAGCAGAAATGGCTGACGTTCTGGGAGGAGCGCGGGTACTTCCACAGCGAGCCGGACCCGAACCGCAAGCCGTTCACCATCGTCATCCCGCCGCCGAACGTGACCGGGGCCCTGCACATGGGCCACGCGCTGAACAACACGCTCCAGGACGTTCTCGTCCGCTGGCGCCGGATGCTGGGGTACAACGCCCTCTGGATGCCCGGAACGGACCACGCCGGTATCGCAACGCAGTCGGTGGTCGAACGGCTCATCTTCACTCAGGAGAAGAAGACCCGTCACGACCTCGGCCGCGACGAGCTCGTGAAGCGGATCTGGGCGTGGAAGGACAAGTACGAGGCCCGCATCCTCGGTCAGCTGCGCGAAATCGGGTCGAGCTGTGACTGGGAGCGGACCCGGTTCACACTCGACCCGGTGTGTGCGAAGGCGGTGCGCGAGACCTTCTTCCGCATGTTCCGCGACGGGTATATCTACCGCGGCAAACGCCTGGTGAACTGGGACGCCCACCTGCAAACCTCGGTGGCCGATGACGAGACGTACACCGAGGACACGAAGGGCGGATTCTGGACGTTCAAGTACCCCGTGAAGGGGTTGCCCGACACGTTCATCCGGTTCAGCACCACGCGGCCCGAGACGATGCTCGGCGACACCGCCGTATGCGTCCACCCGTCGGACGAGCGGTACAAGCAGCTCATCGGGAAGACGGTCACGATCCCGTTGAACGGCCGCGAGATCCCGATCATCGCCGACGGGCTGCTCGCCGACCCGGAGCTTGGCACTGGCTGCGTGAAGGTGACCCCGGCCCACGACCCGAACGACTACGCCTGCTACCAGCGGCACCCGGAGATCGGGCTTATCAACATCCTGAACCCGGACGGCACGATCAACTCAGAGGGAGGCGAATTCGCGGGCCTGGACCGGTACAAGGCCCGCGAGGCAGTGGCAAAGAAGATGGAGCAACTCGGCTTCTTCGAGGGCAAGGAAGACCGCATAATACCACTAAAGTACAGCGACCGGAGCAAGACCCCGATCGAGCCCTATCTCTCCGACCAGTGGTTCGTGAAGATGGGCGACCTTTCAGAACGCGGAACGCGGAACGCGGAACGCGGAATGGAAGATAACAAGCCCTCAGGCTTGGCCCAGATCGCGATGGACGCCGTGACCAGCGGCCGGGTGAAGTTCTTCCCCGAGCGGTACGCGAAAACGTACCTCGACTGGCTCGGCGAGAAGCGGGACTGGTGCATCAGCCGGCAGCTCTGGTGGGGCCACCGGATTCCGGTATGGAGAAAGCGGAAGTGGATCAAAGATAGTCCGCCCATTCCCGCCGACGTCCCGGATGGGACCTCGATCGACACGAGATGGACCGGCCACCAACTGAAAGCGGAGGTGCGAGAGTTTGCTGCGGACGCCGTGTTTCTCGACCGCGATAGTGGTTATTTTGACCTGCTGATCTCGGTCTCCCCCGGGCATGAAGACTTCGAAAAACAACTGGAACACACCGGCTTCGCTCAAGACGAAGACGTCCTCGACACCTGGTTCAGTTCCGCCCTGTGGCCGCATTCGACACTCGGCTGGCCGGAGCAGACCCCGGAGCTGAAGTACTACTACCCGACGAATGTGCTCTGCACGAGCCGGGACATCATCACCCTCTGGGTGGCCCGGATGGTACTCACCGGGCTCTACAACGTCGGCGACGTGCCGTTCACCCAGGTCTACGTCCACCCGAAGATGCTCGACGGGTTCGGCGAGACGATGAGCAAGACCAAGGGGAACGGGATCGACCCGCTCGACATCATTGATCTCTACGGCACCGACGCGCTGCGGTACGGGATGGTGAACCTCGCCACCGAGACGCAGGACAGCCGAATGCCGGTGGTGAACGTGTGCCCCCACTGCGGCGAACAGGTCGCGGTGAAGCAGGAGCACATGTACATGCGGACCAAGAAGGTGAACTGCCCGAAGTGCAAGAAGCCGTTCCGCCCCGGTGGGCCGTGGCCGGCCGAAGATCCTGAGATCCAAACCGCGAAGCAGGCGTCAGACCGGTTTGAGATCGGCCGCAACTTCGCCAACAAGCTTTGGAACGCCACCCGGTTCATCCTCATGAACCTGGAAGGCTACACGCCTGCTCCGGTCGACGTGAACGCCCTACCCACCGAAGACCGGTGGATCGTGTCGCGGCTCGCCACGGCCGCGAAGTCGATCAGCGATGCTCTCGAAGGGTTCCACTTCAGCGACGTGGCCCGGGGCATTTACGAGTTCGTGTGGTCGGAGTTCTGCGACTGGTACATCGAGATGAGCAAGGGCCGGCTGAAGGATGCCGCCGCCCGGCCGCTCGCCCAGCGGGTGCTGGTCGGGGTGCTCGACGGTATCCTTCGACTGGTCCATCCCGTGATGCCGTTCGTGACCGAATCGCTCTGGCAGGCTCTCAACGAGGCCGCACCGCACCGCGGGCTCCCGCGGCCGGTCGACGCGCCTGAGAGTGTGGTCATCGCCCCGTGGCCGGAATACCCGGCCGAGTGGGTGAGTGCCGAGGTGGAAACTCGGTTCGCCCGGATGCAGGAGCTCGTCCGCGGGGTGCGCGAAGTACGGAACCGGTATCAGGTGGACGACAAGAACCGCCTCGACGTGTCCGTGAAGGCCGCCGCACCCATCGCGGCGGACTTCACCGCCCTCGCGGCGTTCATCGGCCCGCTCGCCGGGATCGCGAACTTCACCGCCGGCCCGACGGTCGCCAAGCCCAAACAGGCCGGGACGGTCGTGCGGCCGGAGTTCGAGGCGTTCGTCTCGCTCGCCGGGTTGATCGACGTCGCCGCCGAGACAAAGCGGCTCGAAAAACAGCTGGTCGACAAGCGGAAGTCGCTAGAGGCGACGAAGGCGAAGCTCGCCAACCCGAACTTCGCCGGAAAAGCCCCCGAGGACGTGGTTCAGCAACAACGGGACTTCGCGGCGGACCTGGAAACTCAGATCCGCGCGATGGAAGAGAACCTCAGGGACTTGCAGGCGGCGTGATCGGTCATGAACGCGTATTCATGTGCCGAACACGATGTCAGGTTTCACTCCAGCCTGCCAAAGACTGCCAATCCCTGCCAGTTCCCCCGTGGGGTTCAATACCGCGACCATCCGTACCCCGGCGGGCAGCAAGGAGCTGTCCGCCGGGGTACGGATGGTTTGCCCGGTCCGGAAGCGTTTTTCCTCGTCCGCTGTCAGAACCACTCGGGGCATCCCGGCCACCGCCGCGGTCATCGGGAGGAGCTTCGCCCTCACCTCGTCCGGCGGCACGTCGAGGCCGACCCCGTGCTCGACGTGGAACGGTCCGACGCGGGTCCGGCGGAGCGTTTCCACCATCCCACCGACGCCGAGCTTCTCCCCGAGGTCGCGGGCGATGGACCGGATGTACGTCCCCTTCCCGCAGTCGATCTCGACGTCGAGGAACGGCCATTCGTAGCCACGGACCCGGATCTCGTCGATCCGGACGGGTCGGGCGCTCAGCTCGACCACCTTGCCCTGTCGCGCGAGTGAGTGTGCCCGCCGGCCGTCGAGCTTGAGTGCGGAGAACGCCGGCGGCCTTTGCTCGATCGTCCCGATAAACGAGGCGACCGCGGCGTCGATCTCCCCACGGGAGGGGGGGGTCGCATCGGCTTGTAGGGTGAGCTCACCGTCCGCGTCATCGGTGGTGCTGGTCAGCCCCAGGCGGAACCGCGAGTGGTAGGTCTTCCCCATCGCCTGCACGAAGTCCGCGAGCCTGGTGGCGGCGCCGACGCACACCACAAGGACGCCGGTCGCCAGCGGGTCGAGCGTCCCGGTATGCCCGATCTTGGTCTTCCGCGGGAACCACTTCTGGACGCGGTTGACCACGTCCCGCGAGGTCACCCCGGCCGGCTTGTCGATTACGAGCAGCCCCTTCATCGCGTCACTCACACTCACGCATTCGGGTTGTCCCCCGTCACGACGGACATCAGCACCAGTTCGGTCCGTTCGCGCCACCCGAGATGTTTCCAGAACCCCTTACCAGGCTCGTTCGCCGCGTACACCCACAGGTGGACCTTTTCGATCCCGTCCGCCTTCAGGGCGGCGAGACAGGCTTCGACCAGACGGCGGCCGAGCCCGAGCTTTTGGGCGTGCGGGGCAACGGCCACGTGGTGCAAGTACCCCCGCCGCCCGTCATGCCCGGCCAAGCTGACCCCGACCAGGTCCCCGGTCCCCCCCACCGCCACCACGCTGCACCCGGGATTGCGGGCGAGGTACTTCGCCAGTGCGGCCGGACTGTCCGCGTCCCGCAGTCCGATTCCAGGGAGGGCTTGCCAGAGCTGTAACGCCGCCGGTATGTCTTCCTCAACCATCGGCCGGATCGTGACCACCGCCGCACCCTCGCGAGACCCGGTATGCCTCCCGCCACCTGTGTGATCTACAACCCTACCGCCGGGCGCGGGAAGGCGGAAAAGCTCCTCAAAGAGATCCGGGAAACACACCCGGTCGGGCTCGAGATCCGACCGACTACCCGGCCCGGTCATGCGGTCGAACTGGCCCGCGCGGCGGCCGAGCAGGGGTTCGCGAAGGTGGTCGCGGCCGGCGGGGATGGGACGGTCCACGAGGTCGCGAACGGAATCCTGCAGAGCGGCAACCGCGAAACCGTCCTCTCCGTCTGGCCGGTCGGATCGGCGAACGACTACGCCTTCAGCCTCGGGATGCAGGCGTGGTGGGCCCGCCGGCCGGAGATCCTGCCGACGGAAACCCTCGACGTCGACGTGGGGCGGGTCGCGAGCGGCACGCGGGAACGGTTCTACGTGAATTCCCTGGGGATCGGGTTCAACGGAATGGTGACGGTCGAGGCCCGGAAGATCCGCTGGCTCCGCGGCATGCCGCTCTACGCGCTCGCCTTCCTCAAGGCGATGGTGAAGCACTTCGTCACCCCGCGGGTGGTGGTCCGGTTCGACGACGTGGAAACCGCCGGGCCGACTCTGGCCCTCACGATCAACCTCGCCCAGCGCGAAGGCGGGTTCCCGATCACCCCGCGGGCGAGCCTGACCGACGGGCTGGCCGACTACATGCACGCCACCGACCTCCGCCGCTGGCACCTGATTCGTTACCTCCCGGCCATGGTGAGGGGAACTCTCCCCGAGAACCACCCCCGGATGAGGTTCGGCCGGGCCAGGCGGATCGAGGTGCGGGCCGGGTCCCCCCTGTGTGTCCACACCGACGGCGAGTTCTTCTGCGTCCCGAAAGACGAGGTGGCCGAGGTGGTCGTGGAGGTCATCCCCGCACGCCTGCGGGTCGAAGTCTATCCGCCGGGGCTCTACGGCGGCCGGACATGGGGAGGAAAACGCACGAGCCCACCCTCCGTCGTGGGTGAGCTCGTTGATCCCGATTCGTGTCTGTAGTAGAAGCCGGGCCTCGGCCCCGTGGGCGGGCAACCCGGGCAGCGGCGGAGAATTAGTTGTGGGGGATCTCGATCCTGCACCAGCCGAGGTCGAGGTATGTGGCCTTCGAGTTGTCGTTGTTAAAAATCTTCGGATGTAAAGAGTATACGACGAACCGGCCATGCTTCTCGTCCTGTACCAACCCGGCCTGCCGGAGCACCCCGAGGTGGTGCGACACGTTTACGATCTCGACGTTCAGGAGTTTCGCCAGCTCGGTCACGTTCTTCGATCCAGTCCGGAGGCACTCGATGATGCGAATCCGGTTCGGCTCGGCGATCGCCTGAAGCAGGTCCGCGCACTGCTTCGCTTGCTTGGGGTCGGTCATTGGTATGGGTCCTGTCAACGGAAAGGGAGGAACAGGGTGGGTTCGGGCAACCACCCACAGGCGCGGGCGAGGGCGAGGTTAATCGGGCAGATCCCCGGCGGTGACATGGCAACGTACCGCAGGGTTATTCAATCATCATATCTACCTGCCCGGATATCGCAAGGCAAGGGCGCTTTATTATTCTCTTTTTCGAAGGGATGATGGCAAAGGTTGGCAAAGGTAAGGGTGGGATATCATTAGATACCCGTCGACAGGAGCTTCGGCGCGCAATACCCGCTAAGGCCCGCAGGGCTTACACCAGACGTGTCAGAAATCAGAAATCAGCCCTCGCGGCCGCACCAGGGCGCGCCGCACGGGGGGCCGTCGCCGCGACAGTTCGTGCCGGGGTCGGGGTCGGCCGTCCGCCCGCGGGCCGGTAGCCCGAGAAGCCGGTCGAGCTCGGTGCCGTCGCACCGCTGACACCGGACCTCTTCCCCCCCGCGGGCCGCGACCAGGGCCTCAAAGGCGTGTTCGCACGTACGGCAGCGATACTCGTAAAGGGGCATGGTCACTTCCGCCGCTTCTTGTACAGTTCACTCGCGCGGAACAGGAGTTCCCGCTCCTCGGCCGTCAGACTTTCCTGCCCGTGCCTGGACACCTTCTCCAGGACGCGGTCGACCTTCGCCTCGAACTGCTCGTCGGCAACCCCGCCGGCCCGGGCCGGGGCCTCGATCGCCGCCGAAATCGGTTCGGCCCGGTCGTCGTCGACCTCGTGCGGGTCGGGCGAGACGACGCGGAGGTTCGGGACCGCCCGCCGCCGGGTGGTGGAGGGTAGACCGGGAATGAGGGCGGAGAGCCGCCATCCCGAGCGATAGTATAGGAATCCGAACATCGCGCCGCCGAGGTGGACGACGTACCCGGTCCCGCGGTCCCCGAACCCGAGCGCCCCGAGGGTGTCCAGCCCGACGTAGAACACGGCCAGGAACCAGAGCGGGACCGGGACCACAAGGAACATCAACACCTGATGATAGGGGTCGTGGCAAGCGTACAGGACGAGTACGGCGGTGACCGCCCCACTGGCCCCGAGTGCCGGGACCGGGTGGACAAGGCCGGCGGTGTAAAGGAGCAGGTTGAAGGCGTTCGCGATTAACCCACCGGCCAGGTAGAAGAGCAGGAACTCCCGCCCGCCGTACAGTTCCTCCACGCGCGACCCGGCCCAGTACAGGACGAACATGTTGAAGGCGAGGTGCCACAGGCCGGCGTGCAGGAAGATCGGCGTGACGAGCCGCCAGACTTCCCCCCCGAGAATACGGACGGCGTCGTACATGCCGAACTCGCCCACCGCCGAGCCGGCGAAGCTCCGCGGCCCGGGCCCGTCCCTCGTCACCGTCACCACCTGGGCAACGAAGACGGCACAGGTGATGACGATCAGCCAGACCGTGACACCCTGGCGAGCCCAGGTGTCGAACATACCACCCGTGCTCTCGCGGTAATAGTCCCGGTCGTGAATACCCATACCCGCCCCCGCAACCCGTCGCCCCGGCGGCGCCCGCTCCTAGTCTGAGCTTAGCAAAACCGCACCGCGGTTGGAACGCGATCCTCGCCGAAGTTCCCAAACCCCGACCGACTTCCGCCGCCGCCGGCCCCTTGACAGGTGGACTCGTTGGGCTTAGATAATGAGGATGATTAGTCGGCCCTATCGTCTAGTGGCCTAGGACGTAGCCCTCTCAAGGCTAAAACTCGGGTTCGAATCCCGATAGGGTCATCCGAAACCCGCGGAACCACCGCGGGTTTCTTTTGTTTCAACCGTCACATCCCTTTCCCGCGGCATTGCTTCCGCAACTCTTTACCTCATCAAGCCGGGACAGGCTCCCATCCCGCTTGGCAAGTGTGCCCGGAGAGGCTAAAAAGGAGAGACCCACGGAGGGGGTGTCGCCCACTGTTCCGGGGATTGCCGGCCCACCCACGGCGGTCCCTGCTGTCGGAGGTCGTAACCATATGGCGCGTCGCAGCGCCGACCCGGACAGTAACGGGAAGTCAGGCACGATCGGACTCCGCCGGTCGGACCGGTTCCTCTCCGGGTTGCAGGCCGCCAGTCGGGTCGTTTTCGTCTCCCACGTCCAGCCCGATCCGGACAGCCTGGGCAGTATGCTCGGGCTCGCGCATCTGGTCGAACACCGGCTCGGGAAGTCCACCCTCATTACCCGCGACGGCCTCATCAGCCGGGCCGAGAACAAGGCGATGGTCGAGGTGCTGCACCTCGACCTCGCCCGGGTGGAGGACGTGACCTGGGCGGCCGACGACGCGGTGGTGATGGTGGACAGCCAGCCGAAGACCGGGCGGCACACCTTCTCGGAAGCGGTCCGGCTCTACGGCGTGATCGACCACCACGATACCCCCGGCGACCTGGACGGGGTCGCGTTCACCGACATCCGGGCGAGCCACGGGGCGACCTGCACCGTGGTCACGAAGTACCTCCGCGAGCAAGACGTGCCGATCCCCGAGAAGGTGGCCACCGCGCTCCTTTACGGGATCGAGACGGAGATGGCCGGGTACCCGCGGGAGGCGAGCCCCGCCGACGACGACGCCCTGCTCTTCTTGTATCCCCTCGCGGACAAGGACCTGATCGCCCAGATCCGCAACGCCAGGCTCCCGCACAGCCACTTCGAATGCCTACTTCAGGCGTTACAGAGCTCGTTCATCTACGACCGGCTGATCATCAGCTGGGTGAATGACTTGCCGCAGCCGGAACAGGCCGCGGAGGTAGTCGACTTCATGATCCGGTTCGAGAAGGTCGACTGGGCCGTGTGCGGCGGGGTCCACAACGATCAGCTCATCCTCTCCGTCAGGGCCGCCCGCGAGGACGCCAGGGCCGGTGAAGTTTTGCGCCAGGTCGTTGGCAAGCTCGGCAAGGCCGGCGGGCACGACCGCCGGGCGGGCGGGTCGATCCGGCTCCCGAGTACCGCCCCGAGCGCCGTCGAAGAGCTGCAATCCGAACTCCGCCGCCGGTTCCTCAAGGCAATGAAGATCGAGGACATTCGCGGCCAGCGTCTCGTCCCCCTTCGGGAAATGCTCCAGAATTTGCAGTCCTGACTCATCTCGGGTGCCGGGGAACAACCTGACACCCACCACGGTTCTCCCACCCGACGCGGGCGGTCCGATCGCCCGCGTGACTCCCCGGGGGCACACGCCATGACCGATCCCAGACCTGCCACGCCGCAATCCTCACCCCCGGCAACGGTTCCCGCTCAACTCTCCCCTCCCCACGTTCCACCGCAGCGGCCACGAAAACAAGGGGTCGGCTGTTTGCTCCCCGTCATCCTCCTCGTTCTGTTCGTCTCGCTTCTCGCCAATCTCTTATTGGGGTTCCTGTTCTACAGCGACATCGCCAGCTCGTTGGACCAGGATTCGACGAACCTGACCGAGAAGTTCCTCCTGGGCGATAAGACCGCCTCGGACAAAGTGGCCGTTATCCGGATCGAAGGAGTCATTTCCGGATCTTCGACCGGATACCCGCTCAAGCAGATGGAAAAAGCCGCGAACGACCGGCACGTGAAGGCGATCGTGCTGCGGGTGGACAGCCCCGGCGGAACAGTCACCGCGAGCGAAGAGCTATACCAGGACGTGGTCAATCTGCGGGATAACAACGGCCGCCGCTTCCAGGGCACGGGCCCGAAGCCGGTCAGTGTGTCGATGGGCGGGGTGGCGGCATCCGGGGGGTACTACGTCGCGGCAGCTGGGAAACCGATCTCGGCCGATCCGACCACGATCACCGGGTCGATCGGTGTCTTCGCCGCTCTCCCGAACGTCGCAAAGTTCGCCCACGAACATGGGGTGAAGGTCGAACTCGTCAAGGCCGGAGACATCAAGGCGAGCGGGTCCTTCTTCCACGACATGGCTCCGGAGGAGCGACAGACCTGGCAGGACACAGTGGACAGTGCCTACAACGTGTTTCTGGACCGGGTGGCTGCCGGCCGCTCGCTCAAGAAGGAGCAGCTGCGCGACGACATCGTGATTAGCCAGAACATCCCTGTCCGGGACGAAAAGGGAAACCCGGAAGTGAAGGACGGAAAACCCGTTACGGTTGCTTACAAGCGAAAGCGGGCAGATGGGGGCACCTTCACGGCCGAGCAGGCGCTGAAATTCGGCCTCATAGACCAGATCGAAGACCTCCCGGCAACGATTCGGGCATCAGCCACCGCCGCCGGATTAAACAAATATAAAGCCGTCACCTATGAGCGTCCGGTTGGCCTGGCCGATCTCTTGTTCGGTGGCCAAATTCGTACCCGACAGGACATTCTCGATCTACGGGGGCTGTCATCCACCCTGACCCCGAGGCTCTGGTATCTGTCACCGACGGCCGACGGGGCCATCCTCACCCCAAATCCTTGACACGGCGGCGCATGGCGCTGTGACAGGGCGGTACACAGTGCTGTGCAACATTCGATCAAGTGTCCCGACCCGAGACGTTGAAGCATCGCAGGCAAGCGTCCAGCGGTCGGGACTCTTGATCGAGTTCGCTGTGAAATCCTGGGCGAAAACACACCGACTCTTCACTTTTTGCAACATTTTGCGTGCACTTCTCTCAAACGGCACTAGGGTTGCTTCTGTTGAGGCCCTGTAGAATCGTCTTGATTGTGTAACCCAAGGCGAATCCTACACCGGGCTTTCGGCGTCCAAGAAAAGGATCGTCAGGGTTGAGACCGGCAAGATTTCGGGATCAACTTTGAACGGTTTGTGAAAGGTCAAGAGTTCACTCTTATATTATCTGGCAGTGGAATGACATTCGGACGGAACGGAATCCTGTCTTCGCCCTCCAGATGTTTCCCAACCCCGTCCGGCATCTAAGACTCATGCCAGACGGATGTTAAGCCCCGAGGAGGTGGCGAGCCATGGCAAGAAGTGACGCACTAATTCGACTACATAAGGCCTTGCTCGCACGCCGGACCGAACTCCGCAAGCGGCTGGGCATGGAACTCGATGACCTCTCCCGCGGGAAAGGCTCGCAACCTTCCGGCGATGCGGCGGACGCTGCATTCGAATCGAGTGGGGAAGAAATCGCTTCCCAGCTGGCCGAACTCGAAGCCAAAGAGCTTGCCCAGGTGGAACGAGCCGTGCGCCGGTTGAAACAGGGGACCTACGGGAAATGCGAGGCGTGCGCCATCAGAATCCCGGTCGCTCGTCTCAATGCCCTTCCCTATAGCACCTTGTGCATCAAATGTCAGCGGGAGATGGAAACCGAGGGCGGATGGCTGGCCGGTCGCGGCGAGACCGACTGGACCCGCATCTCCGACAGTGACCACTCCATGGAGGACCGGGACGTCAACATCTCGGACCTCGAGATCGACATGAGTAAGTGAACCGACCGGTTCCGACCATACCGGTCCCGCCGAGCCCGTGGCCTGAGCAGGCCGCGGGCTTTTTTCGTTCCCTGCGGGCAGATGGACTGACTGTCCCACCGGTTTTGACGCATTCGCCTCCGATCCCGGCCCCATCGGCTTGTAGAGTGGAAACGGATTTACCGGGCTCGGGCGCCGTGAGCAGAGGTTTTTCTCCGGTTCCCCTTCAGGGGGCGGTCATGGTCAGACAGTTCACAGTTGTGGCAATGTGTTGCGCATGTGCGCTCGCCGGCGGAATTACGGGCGAACTCTTTTTCCGCACGCCGGGAATCGTCTCTGCCCACTCCCCTCCCCTTCCGCCGGTCCCGGTCGCGGCCGACGGAGATCGGACAGCTGCCTCCGCCGTGAGCGATCAGTTCCAGGCGGTCGTGAAAAAGGTCGGGCCGGCTGTCGTTGCCGTCGACGCGATCAAGCCGCCGACGTCCTCGGCGACCGGGTCCGGAAAGCCGAAGGAGGAATCCGGCTCCGGGGTGTTGGTGCGGTTCCCGGGGGTCTCCGGAACCGTGGTCGTCACAAACAATCACGTGGTCGGGGAGGCAATCCGGGACAAGGTTTATGTTACCCTTTCTGACGGACGCATTGTCCAGCCCAGCCGGGTCCTCGCCGATCCCGAGTCCGACGTCTCCCTCCTTCATCTCATGGAAGACCTGCCTACGGTCGAGCTCGGGGACAGTGACCGGGTCGTGCGCGGCCAATATGTCCTGGCGTTCGGCAGTCCCTTCGGCCTGAACCAGACTGTCACTCACGGGATTATCTCGGCCACCGACCGCGGGCAGATCAGTCTGGGGTCAACCATCCGGATCAAGGAATTCGTTCAGACCGACGCGGCGATCAACCCCGGATCGAGCGGCGGCCCGCTCGTGGACCTGAACGGCCGCGTGGTCGGGATCAATACCGCGATCGCGTCGCAGAGCGGGAACAACAGTGGCGTGGCGTTCAGCATTCCGGCCAACCTTGTGAAGAGGGTGGCGGGGCAGTTGTTCGAGAAGGGGAGTGTGACCCGCGGCTACCTCGGGGTTCAGCTCGCCACGACTCTCGAACCGGCCGAAGCGTTGCGACTGGGGCTGACGCGGGTCTGCGGCGGGCTGGTCGAGATCGTCCACCCGGGGACGCCGGCGGCCACAGGTGGTCTACGGACCGGGGACGTTATTCTGAAACTCGAAGACGTGGACCTCCGCGACGAGAACCACCTGATCAACCTCGTCTCGGCCCTCCCGCCGAACCAGCGGGTCCGGCTCACGGTCTGGCGGGACCGGCGGACCCAGACGGCCGAGGTCGTGATCGGCGATTGGTCAGCGGTCCGGGCCAAGCAGCGGCCGTGAGCTAATTGGCCGGGGGCAAGTTCGGCACGATGCTCCAGCCTCATTACCCTTCATTACATACTGGCAGAGAGGGTTTCGCGAGTCCGGCGGGTTGGAAGAGTCAGCACCCGCCACGGCGTACAACAAGACGGGCCACAACCAAGCCTCACCCCTTCGGCCTGGTGCGCCCGCGGCGTCGGGTCCGGCGCGCGGGATCGGGGTGAGGGCTTTCGGTTCTCGAGGCGACTCAGCCGGACGAACGTCCCGGCTCACTCCTCGTCCCGGGGCTTCATCCGCAGGAAGATCATGAGCCCGATCAGGGCAAGGAGCGCGGCTATCATCCCCCCGATGACCCAGCCGCTACCGAGGAAGTTCATGATCGCGTCCATTGAGCCGGTTCCTTTCTGATTTCCGATGGTCCAGAATTATTGGCGTTGTATCCGGGAAGCGAGTGGGCCCGTACGATCCACCCTGGGGCTCCCAATCGCATCCGTGTTTTACCTGCCCGCGCGCGACGAAGCAAGTACCTACGAAAAAATGTTCGCCGGGCCCGAACCACTGGCTGCATCTTGCCATCTGACTTGATGCTCTGGACAATAGTGGGTTGCAGACGACCCCACAGATGGGGCGTCAAACCGGTCGCGCTCTGTGGAAACGAACCTCTCCCCAAAACCGAGTGGTGTCTACGCCAATGAACGAGCTGGGCGGTCTAGCACGGGTTCGCAGTGGCGAGCTTCTGTACACCGACGAGGTCGGCCGTGACGCCTGCGGCATCGGCGGGGTCGCTGCGAAGGACGGCAAACCCGCGGCGGAGGTTCTGAAGAAGGCACTGACCGCCCTCAAGTGCATGGAGCACCGCGGGGGGGTGTGCGGCGACGCCGGGGACGGCGCCGGCCTGACCGCCGGCCTGCCCCAGCAGTTCTTTCGGGAAGAGGCGAAGCGGCTCCGGTTCAACGGCGCCCGCCATCTCAAGTCGGAAGACTCTCTCGCGGTCGGGGTCTTCTTCTTCCTCGACACCGACCCGGCCAGGATCGATGCGGGCCGGGCGATCGTGCGCGACGTGCTTTCGGGCGGCCCGGTGCAGTTCCTGGGGTTCCGCCCGGTCCCGACGACCGAGGCCGTTCTCCCGAAGAAGGCCCGGGACGTCCGCCCCGGCGCGATCGAGCAGGCACTCTTCAAAATCGACGGCGACGTCACCGCGGCCGAGCGGTGGCTGTTCGTCCGCCGGCTCGAACTCCGGGACCGGTTCCGCGCCGCGGGCCTGTCCGCCTACGTCTGTTCCCTCTCGGCCCGGCTGGTCAGCTACAAGGGGCTGCTCACCAGCCCCCAGCTCGCCGAGTTCTACCCCGACCTGAACGACCCCGCGTTCGAAACCGGGATCGCGATTTTCCACCGCCGGTACAGCACGAACACCTTCCCGAACTGGATCCTCGGCCAGCCGTTCCGGCTGACCTGTCACAACGGCGAGATCAATACCGTCCGGACGAACCGGAACGCGGTCTCGGCGTTCGCCCGCAGCCTGACCCCGCCGCTCCCCGGGAGCGAGCTGCTCACCGCGAAGATGAGCGACTCCGCGAGCCTCGACGAGTGGCTCGAGTACCTCGTCCTCGAACAGGGGTGGAGCCTGCTCCGGGCCATGCGGCTGAGCATCCCCCCGGTGTGGGACACGGAGGCCGACATCTGGGGCCAGGAGGCCTTCAACCTGTTCACCTACTACCGGCGGACCTTCGGCAGTCTGGCCGCGTGGGACGGACCGGCCGGGGTGATCGGGACTGACGGCCGGATCGTCGTCGGGCTCGTGGACCGGATGGGCCTGCGGCCGGTCCGGTGGTGTTCGGACAAGCGGGGCTGGCTGTACATCGGGTCCGAGTCCGGCGTGTTCGGGCTCGACGCGACCACGATCGTCGCCAGCGGCCAGCTGCAGCCGGGACAGATGATCGCCCTGGACACCGCGACCGGCGAACGCCTCGACAGCTACCAGATCATGGGCCGGGTGGTGGCCGAGGCGAGGCAGGAGCTCGGCGACGTCCAGGAGCTCAACCGCCGGCAGATCGTCATCCCCGAAGGGTTCGACTACACCCGCCAGACCGACGACGCGGTCGGGGCGATGCTGGCCGAGCGGAACTGGACCCTGGACCACCTGCTCCAGGCCGCCGGGTGGGATTTCGAGCGGGCGGTGTTCGTCAAGGACATGGCGAAGCTCAAGAAGGAGCCGCTCTCCTCGATGGGCCACGACCGGGTGCTGACGGTGTTCTCCACCTTCCACCCGACCCTCTTCAAGTACCTCCAGCAGACGTTCGCCGAGGTCACCAACCCGCCGATCGACCCGTACCGCGAGGGCGGGGCGATGTCGCTCACGACCTACCTGGGCCGCAGCCCGAACTCGACCCCGGGCGCGGCGGGGGACGAGAACCTGCCCGTCCGGCAGATGGAGCTCCCGTCCCCGGTGGTGTCCGACGCGATCATCGAAGAGATCCGGCAGAACGAGGTGCTCGGGTTCAAGCTGCTCGACGCGACGTTCCCGCTCTCCGGCGGGGCCGAGGCGATGCGGTCGAGCCTCGTCGCCCTCCAGAGCGCGGCCGAGCGGGCCGTCCACGACGGGTACCACGTCCTGTGCGTCTCCGACAAGGAGGCGTGCCGGCGGGGGATCGACCCGATCCCGTCGCTCCTGGCGCTCGGGGCGGTCCACCAGTACCTGTGCCGGCAGGGGCTGCGCGACAAGTGCAGCCTGATCGTCCAGGCCGGGGATATCCAGGAGGGCCACGACGTCTGCGTCCTCGTCGCCTTCGGGGCCGACGCCGTCCACCCCTACCTCATGCTCCGGCTGGTGAAGGACGGCCTGGTGTTCAAGGACGGGGACACGAAGCAGGAGACCCGGCTCGACGCCCGCGAGGCGCTGGAGAACCTGTTCGCCGCCCTCGAGGACACGATCAAGAAGGTGATCTCGAAGATGGGGATCACCACCATCGAGGGGTACCGCGGCGCCCAGCTGTTCGAGGCGGTCGGGTTCGGCGACGAGCTCATGGAGTTCCTCGGCGACTTCCCGAGCCGGCTTGGCGGGATCGGGTTCCAGGAGCTCGTGGAAGACGCGCAGTGGCGGGTGACCCGGGCGGAGGAGATGCTCGCCCGGAACCAGCCGATGGGCAAGAACCGGGACTACATGGCGTTCAACGCCAAGGTCCGGATGGCCCTGCGGGACGCGGTGAAGGAGGCCCACCCCGAGCCCGAACAGGGCGGCGGGGAGCTGGCGTACACGGCCCCCCCGGGCGAGTGCGATTCCTCCGCGCCGAAGCGGGTCGAGCTGAAGTTCGGGAAGTTCTCGAAGATGATCTCGGACCGGCCGCCGACGGTCCTCCGCGACCTGTTCGGCGTCCGGCCGGCCGGCGACCCGGTCCCCCTGACCGAGATCCAACTGGCCTCGGAGATCATCAAGACCCACTTCCGCGGGGCGGCGATGAGCCACGGGGCCCTGACCGGCGCCTCGCACATGACCATCGCCGCGGCGGTGAACGAGCTCGACTCCCTGAGCAATAGCGGCGAGGGGGGCGAGGCCCGGTGGCGGAACGACATCCCCGAGCGGGCCTGGGGGCCGTTCTGGGAGAAGGTCCGGGCCCAGCGGCTCGAACACCCCGAAATCTACACCCTCGGGGGCGAAACCGCCCGCAGCCGGTTCCGCAGCCGGATCCGGCAGGTGGCCAGCGGCCGGTTCGGGGTCGACGCCGAGTACCTCATCAACGCCGACGAGTTGTCGATCAAGATGGCCCAGGGGGCGAAGCCCGGCGAGGGCGGCCAGCTCATGGGCAAGAAGGTGACGGCCGAGATCGCCGAGATCCGGTTCGCCAAACCCGGTACGGACCTGATCTCGCCCCCGCCCCACCACGACATCTACTCGATCGAGGACCTGGCCCAGCTGATCTACGACCTCAAGGCGGCGAAGCCGGGCATCCCGGTCTCGGTCAAGCTCGTGGCCGTGGAGAACATCGGCACGATCGCGGTCGGCGTGGCGAAGGCCGGGGCGGACATCATTGAGATCGACGGGATTGATGGCGGGACCGGGGCCGCGATGGTGTCCAGCAAGGAGCACGCCGGGCTGCCGAGCGAGATGGGCCTCGCCGAGGCCCACCAGGCGCTGGTGGCCAACGGCATGCGGAAGTCGGTCCGGCTGCGGGTCGGCGGCGGGATCAAGAACGGGCACGACGTGATCAAGTACGCCCTGTTCGGGGCCGACGAGTTCAGCTTCGGCCAGGGGCTCATGGTGTCGGTCGGGTGCATCGTGTGCAAGTCCTGCCACATCCCGAACTGCCCGACCGGGATCACCGGCTCGCCCGAGATCTTCAAGGGCCACCCGGAGCACACCAAGGCGTACCTGCACGCGGTCGCCGAGGAGGTCCGCCAGCTGCTCGCGCAGATGGGGTTCCGGAACCTGCGGGAGCTCACCGGCAGGAGCGACCTGCTCGTCCCGCGGACGGACCTGAAGGCCAGGCACCCGCGGGCCGCCCTGATCGACATCCGGAAGTTCATCCAGCCGGACATGGCCATGTCGCGGCTGGACGAGACCTACCCGCAGGTCGGGCCCGTCACGAGCGGGGCGGGCGGCGGCGATCCCGGGTCCCTCAACCGGAAGATCCTCGATGCCGCCTACGACGCCGTGGACACCGCCCAGAACGCCGACCTCGTGTTCCGGGTCCGGAACTCGGACCGGTCCGTCGGGGCGACCATAGCGGGTTTGATCGCGAAGGAGTACGGCCGGGAGGGGATGCCGAACCACCGGAAGATCAAGGTCCGGCTCGACGGCGAGGCCGGGCAGAGCTTCGGGGCGTGGTGCGTGAACGGGCTCGACCTGGAGCTCCGGGGCTTCGCCCAGGACGGGGTGGCGAAGGGGATCTCCGGCGGGACGGTGGTGGTCACGCTGGACTACCAGGCGTCCGACTACGGCGGGGAGATCCAGAGCATCGCCGGCAACAACGTCGGGTACGGGGCGACCGGCGGGACGATCCTGATCGGCGGCCGGGCCGGGCACCGGCTCGGCATCCGCAACTCCGGGGCGACGATCGTGGCGGAGGCCGCCGGCAAGTACGCCTGCGAGTACATGACCCGCGGGCGGGTGCTGATCCTGGGGCCGGTCGAGAACGAGATCGGCAGCGGGATGACCGGCGGCGAGCTCTTCATCTACGACCCACACACGCAGGTCCCGGCCAAGCTGCACGGGAAGAGCGTGACGGTGATCGATTGCAGCCACGTCGATTACGAGTGGATGCACCCGCTGCTCCACCAGTACTTCGCCCGAACGGGTAGCCGGCAGGCGGAGTACATCCTGAAGAACTGGGCCGAGATCCGCCGAGGCCGCCGGCTGCGGAAGGTCCTGCCGCTCGCCGTCGCGCGGGCGATGGAGGACTTCCGGGCGGTCGGGACGAACGCCGGTTGACGGCCCTTCCCCTTTACCCGTCGGCCGTCCGAGTCCCGGGCCCCCTTGTCCCGTTGGGGTTCCGGGATTGCCCGTCCCGCCTCCCGGAGTCCCACTGTCCGGGGCTGTGCGGATCAGTGTCGGTATCATCTCCATCGTCGGCCATTGATCCCGGGAGTTGCTTTGTTGAACCCCTGGGTCGCTGGCGGGCCGCCACGGAGGGCGGCCCCACTCCGTGGCGGCCCGAGCCTTTCAACAAAGCACCCGGGAGTACCGGATCGCACTCCGGACGTGCGTGATAGCCGCCGCGTTTTGATCCTCGTCGGGGACGGGTGGTGTGTTCGAGCGGATCGAGGGCTGAGTCGTCTCCCCGGACCGCATGTCGCTCCCCTCGTGCTCGATCGTGTCTGAAACCACCTCGGTTGGCAGGGCCAGAGGAGTGAAATGCAAGGCGTGTACTGGGCGAAGGGAGGAGGGTTTGCCCACCCGAACCGGCAGGTGATGGGCCGGGATGTCGTCGTGGCGATCGCGTGCGGGAAACTCGACTTCGGCCCGTGAGAGCTTATCTTCTGCGGCCAGTCCGGCGGGAACCGGCCGAAGCGGGTATTTGTCGAGGCCCTCGGGGGGGGGTGAACCTTTCACCCGCCCTCCACGCCCAAGGCCCGCCGGAAATATCGCCCGTGGTGTCGGCCAACATTATTAAATAATCGTCATTATAATTCATGATAAATTTAAAATGTCATGGCTTTGGCAGACCAGAAGCGGGTAGGATGGCACAGCACGACGGTGGAACAGGGTGCTGACAAGTGAGGCGCCCGACATCGGTCGTGTTATGGGGGAACCAGTTTCGAAATCGCATTGTCTTTGAGGGGTCGTTCTTTCGCAAACGGACTTCCGTCGGGCGCGTCACAACTTCGTTTCTCTTCCTTCGTCAACTCGCGAATCGCCAAGGGAGTCAGGACCGACCCCATGAACCCGTCCCCCGCTACCGCCCCCCCGGACGATCCGCCCGCCGTCTCGACGACGTTACTCCACCAGGCCGCCGACCCGTTCCGCCTGATGGTCGACGTGGTCAAGGACTATGCCATCTACATGTTGGACCCGGTGGGCCGGATCGTGAGCTGGAACACCGGGGCGGAGCGGATCAAGGGCTACAAGGCCGAAGAGGTCATGGGGCAGCCCTTCGCCCGGTTGTTTTCCGCCGAGGAAGTGGCGGGCGACAAGCCGGAGCGGGTCTTGCAGGTGGCACGGGATGAGGGACGCTTCGAGGAGGAGGGGCTGCTGGTGCGGAAGGACGGCTCGTCCTTTTGGGCCGTCTACACCCTCTCCGCCATGTGCGACGACGGCGAGCACATCGGGTTCTCCGTGGTCATCCGCGACATCACCGAACGCAAGCAGGCCGAGGAGGAACTGCGGCGGAGCGAGAAACGGTTCCGCTCGCTGATCTCCGCGACCGCCCAGCTGGTGTGGACCGCCGACCCGCGGGGTGAGTCCATGACCATCCCCCGCGGGATTCCGATCAGCGGGCTGTCGGACGAATCGTTACTGCGGTCGGGCTGGCTGCAAGCAGTTCACCCCGAAGACCGGGCGGGGGTGGCCGCCTCCTGGCGGACGGCAATCGCCACGGGTCAGCCGTACGTCAACGAGTTCCGGCTCCGGGGTGCGGACGGCCACTGGCGGCACATGCGGGCACGGGCCGTGCCGGTCCTGGACCCCGGCGGGCGGATCGAAGAGTGGATCGGGGCCGGGGAGGACGTGACCGACCTGAAGGACGCCCACGAGTGGCTGCGGGCGGTTCTGAACAGTGCCCTCGACGCCATCATCACGGCGGACCAGACGGGCGTGATCCAGTCGGTCAACACCGCCGCCGAGAAGGTGTTCGGCTATCCGGCGGCCGAGCTCGTCGGCCGGAACATCACGTCCCTGATGCCCGACTCCGACCTGGCCCGAGACGGGGACGACTTATGCAACTATCTCCGCACCGGACAGACCGAGACCATCGGGGCCGTGTGGGAGACGAGCGGGCGGCGGAAGGACGGCTCGGCCGTCCCCATCGAACTGGCCATCACCGCGTTCGGGGTGGGTGATGCTCGCTACTTCACCGGCGTCGTCCGGGACGTCAGTGGCCGGAAGAAGCTCGAGGCCCAGCTCCAACAGGCGCAGAAGATGGAGTCGATCGGGCGTCTGGCCGGCGGGGTCGCCCACGACTTCAACAACCTACTCACCATCATCTGCGGGTACTCCGACATGCTACTGACGGAACTCCCCCCGGCCGACCCGACCCGCACTCCGGTGGCGGCGATCCGGGATGCCGGGGAGCGAGCGTCCGGGCTGACCCGACAACTCCTCGCGTTCAGCCGCAACCAGGTGTTGGAGCCGGTGGTACTCGACCTGAACGACGTGGTCGAGC
Source organism: Gemmataceae bacterium (assembly GCA_028288765.1). Lineage (GTDB taxonomy): Bacteria > Planctomycetota > Planctomycetia > Gemmatales > Gemmataceae > Urbifossiella. The sequence continues at coordinate 25,846 of JAQGHQ010000342.1, forward strand.
AATCCGAGAGTATGCTGCGCCGGCTGATCGGGGAGGACGTCACCCTCGTATCCGTTCTCGCCCCCGCCCTGGGTCGGGTGAAGGCCGACCCAGGCCAGATCGATCAGATCATCATGAACTTGGTCATAAACGCTCGGGACGCCATGCCCCGGGGCGGGCGGGTGACCCTGGAGACGAAGGACGTGGTGATCCCGCAAGCCCAACTCGTCTACTACCCCGACCTCAAGCCGGGCCGCTATGCCCAGTTATTAGTGACCGACACCGGCCAAGGGATGACGGACGAGGTGAAGGCCAGAATCTTCGAACCATTCTTCACCACCAAGGAGGCCGGGAAGGGGACCGGGCTCGGGCTGGCCACCGTGTACGGCATCGTCAAGCAAAGCGGCGGGCACATCAGCGTGTACAGCGAAGTCGGGGTCGGCACGACGTTCAAAATCCTGCTCCCCGTCGTCCACGAGGCCATCCCCCCGCCGCCGTCCGGCGAGTCCAAACTATGCCCCAAGGGCACCGAAACGGTGCTCGTGGCGGAGGACGAGGAGGCGGTCCGCCGGATCGCCCGGATCAGTCTCGAAACGCTGGGCTACACGGTGCTGATGGCGGAGAACGGGGCCGACGCGATCCGGCTGGCGGGCGAGCACACCGGACCGATCGGCCTGCTGGTGACGGACGTGGTGATGCCCGAGATGGGCGGTCGGCAGCTGGCGACCACCCTCCGGTCCAGACATCCGGGGTTGAAAGTGCTGTTCATGAGCGGCTACACCGACGCCGCCGTAATCCGGCACGGGATCATCGGGGTGACGGACGCTTTCCTGCAAAAGCCGTTCACCCCGTTGACGCTGGCGAAGAAAATACGGGACGTGCTCGACAAGACGACCTGATCGTCCTTGGAATCTACCAAGACCTATCCGAATTGCAGCATGAAACAATTAGGGCGTACCCGGTCGGGCTGGCGAGCCCGGCCCGGAGCTCCCCGTTTCAAAGTCCAGCTCGTCTTCGGTCTGGCACGTCGCCCGGGTACACTGGAGGCAGTCCGGCAGTCGTGGTTCCCACCTGAACTCCGGCGTGGCGGCCAGCCACGCCCGGGGTCGTAGTGCGCGCCCCGGGTTGGAGAGTTGGGGCGGAGGTCGGAGCGTCGGTCGGGGGTCGATTTTGCCAAACGAACCCAATCCGCACCGGTCCTCCCCGGTTCGGGTCGACCACCGAAGCGGTCGGGAGGTCGTTTCTGCCGAACGAACCCAATCCGGGGAGCGGTTCCCACGAGGGGGGAAGGCCGTTTTGCCGAACGAACCCAATTGTCATCACCTGCTCATGCTCCCCAACGAATTGCCAGCCAGGTCCCGACCGGGAGGTCACGAGATCGGCCTCTCCTGTCGTGGGACTGTCAACTCCTGCCATTTCCTGTCAACACCCGGGCTCTCGTCGGTCCACCGGCCGATTCTGCCGACCGAACCCAATTCCCGGGGACGTTCGGCATCGTGTCGGGGCGACCGACCAACGCCCGCCGGCCCGGGGGCCGATTCTACCGAACGAAGCCAAATCGGGCGGGCGGGACCCGTCCGCGGACGGGAGTGCCGGCACCGGTCCGGCGACCGGTGCCACCAGAGAAGAACCCGGGCGCTTGCGAGCCCGACCGGGTACGCCCAAACAATTACAGGGGCCTGCCGAAAATGCCCGGAAGCTGGGCAGTCGCACGCCGGCCGGCGGGTGGGTATACTCCGCATGTTGTGGCCCGCCTCGGCGGGCTCCTCCTTACCCTCCCCTGCCATACGGAGCTGACCGTGCGCAGCCTCCTCTCCGTCGCGGCCGTTGTCGGCTTCGCCGTCGCGTACCTCCTCCCGTTCGGCGCCGGCGAGGCCGCCGGACCCGATTCAAAACCGGCCCGGAAAGCCACCGGCATCGAAAAGCGTGAGCTCTGGACTACTTCTCGCGTCAAGGGCTCGCCCGAACCGCCCAGCCCGTATCAGATGGCGAAGGTGTACCCGAAGCTCGGCTTCAGCGAGGCGCTGGAGCTCACGGCGGTCCCCGGCCGGAAGGCGTGGGGGGTGGCGGAGCGGAAGGGGAAGATCTACACGTTCGACGCCAACCCGACCAAGGCGAAGAAGCAGCTGGTGCTCGACGTCGGCCACACGGTCTACGGCCTCGTGTTTCACCCACAATTCGAGAAGAACGGGTACCTGTACCTCTCGGAAGTGCCGGACGGCGCCAAGGAGACGCCCGACGGCAGCCGGGTGTTGCGGTACACGGTGACCGACCGGGAGGCGATGACCGCGGACCCCAAGACGGCGAAGGTGATCCTCACCTGGCCGAACGGCGGGCACAACGGCGGATGCCTCCGGTTCGGCCCGGACGGCTACCTGTACCTCTCCACCGGCGACGGGAGCGGGATCGCCGACGGGCTTCAGACCGGCCAGGACATCAGCGACCTGCTCGGGTCGATCGTCCGGATCGACGTGGACAAGGAAGACGCCGGCAAGGCATACCGCGTCCCGTCGGATAACCCGTTCGTGAATGTGAAAGGCGCCCGGCCCGAGGTGTACGCCTACGGCATCCGGCAGTGCTGGAAGATCGGGTTCGACACCGCCACCGGCGACCTGTGGGCCGGCGAGGTCGGGCAGGATCTGTGGGACATGGTGCTGAAGATCGAGAAGGGCGGGAACTACGGCTGGAGTATCAACGAGGGCACCCACCCGTTCCGGCCGGAACGGAAGCTCGGTCCGGGCCCGATCATCCCGCCGATCATCGAGCACACGCACGCCGAGTTCCGGTCGGTCACCGGCGGGTACGTGTACCACGGGAACCGCCTGCCCGAGCTGAAAGACGCCTACATCTACGGCGACTACGACACCGGCCGGGTGTGGCTCCTGCGCTACGACGCGAAGGCGAAGCGGGTGACCGAGCACCGCGAGCTCACCGACACCACCCTTCGAATTGTCGCCTGGGGGCAGGATGCGGACGGCGAGGTGTACGCCCTAGACTTCATCGACGGCGGGATCTACCACCTCACCCCTGCCCCGCCGCCGGCCAAGGACGCGCCGCAATTCCCCCGAAAGCTGAGCGAAACCGGCGTGTTCGCGTCCGCGAAGGATCATACTCCGGCGACGGGGCTCATCCCGTACTCGGTGAACGCCGAACTCTGGTCCGACGGGGCGTCCAAGGAGCGGTTCATCGGCCTCCCGGGCGACTCGAAGATCGAGTACGAAACGGTCACGTACCCGCAGCCGGCCCCGGGCTCCACGCCGGGCTGGCGGTTCCCGGATGGGACGGTGCTGGTCAAGACCTTCTCACTCGAAACGGCTCCGGGGAAGAAGCGGCGGCTCGAAACCCGGCTGCTCGTGGCCGAGCGGGTCGGCGGGACGGAGGAGTACGGCGATCAGGTGTGGAATGGGTACACGTACATCTGGAACGACGCCCAGACCGACGCCGAGCTCGCCGACGCGAAGGGGGTAGACCGCGAGTTCGCGATCAAGACCGGCGGCGCCGAGCGGAAACAGACCTGGCACTTCCCGAGCCGGGCGGAATGCACCATGTGCCACACCGTCACGGCGAAATACGCGCTCGGGGTGAACACCGCGCAGATGAACAAGGACCACGACTACGGCGGGGTGGTGGCGAACCAGCTCGCCACGCTCGAGCATCTCGGCATCTTCGACCGCAAGTTGCCGGCCGTGCCCGAGAAGCTGGCGAAGCTCGCCGACCCCCGCGATCCGAAGGCCGACCTCGACGCCCGGGCCAGGTCGTACCTCCAGGCCAATTGCAGCCACTGCCACCGGAAATGGGGGGGCGGAAACGCGGAGTTCCAGCTGCTCGCCACACTCGACCTCAAGGACACGGGAACGATCGGCGTGAAGCCCGGCCAGGGGACGTTCGACCTGAAGGACCCGCGGCTCATCGTCCCCGGCGACCCGGACCGGTCGATGATCCACCACCGGATGACCCGACTCGGCCTCGGCCGGATGCCGCACATCGCGTCGACCGTGGTCGACGAGCAGGCGGTGGCGCTGGTGCGGGAGTGGATCAAGGGGATGGAGAAGTGAGGCCCTTGACGGTCGGCTCATGAGCCCAGTAGCGCGGGCCTGTCGATCCGACACCTACATGTACTCCTGCGGCCCCGGATACTCGCTCGGACGAACCGGAGACTTTCTGATGCTCGAAGGTCTGTTGCTGGTCCACCCCGAAGAGGCGATGTGCGCCGCCTTTCGCCGCCGCTTTGCCGGCCTGCCGGGAGTCCGTGTTGTCCAGGGTCGCTTCGAGGACATGGAACCGCACGATTGTTTCGTCACCGCCGGGAACTCGTTCGGGCTGATGACGGCCGGGATCGACGCGGCTGTGATACGGGTGTTCGGGGAAGACCTGATGCACCGAATCCAACACCGGATCATGGACGAGTTCTTCGGAGAGCAGCCGGTCGGGACCGCATTTGTGGTCCCGACCAACCACCCGACAATCCCATTCCTGGTCCATGCCCCGACCATGCGGGTTCCGGGTAGCATCGAAGGGACAGACAAGGTGTACGCGGCTACCTGGGCGGCCCTGCTTGCGGCCCACGCCCACAACCGGACCGCCGGCCAGCTCATAGAGGTTGTCGGGTTACCGGCGATGGGGACCGGTTTCGGGGGTGTACCGTTCGACGAGGCGGCACGACAGATGGCAGCGGCCTACCGTCATTACCTGAAACCGCCCCACCGGCTGGACTGGGATGTGGTTGTCGAGCGTCACAAGGCGATCTGTTACGACGGAGGTAAGCAGGTGGCTCGTTAGGCCTTAATAGTCCGCAGGTAGACAACGGGGCTGGAGAAGAGCGGTTCGCCTCCGGATACTGGGGCGCGGACCTGCGATCACGACATTAAGGCAAGAATCGGGCAGCGCCCACCTGACAAACCGGGCCGGTGCGGGGTCTCGTCCCACCCACACATCAGACTGTTCGGAGTCGCCCATGCTCGGCTGGTTGCTCCCACCGAAATGTCCACTCGGTACACGAGACAAAGCCTGGGTGGAACGACGGATGCTGTGGCTCGCCGGAGCGTTCGGGATCGACCGGATGCGGACCGCCCCCGTTGTGTTGCCCACCGACGAGTTCTTTCCCGATCGATACGACGCCGATCTCCCGAGCGCCCGCAGGTGCCTCGACCGAGTGTGCGGATACATGGGGATCGATCCGGCCAGGATCGCCCTGGAAATCCTGCCTGACGAGAGCATGCCCGGGGCCGCGGGCCTGTACGAGATACGGGGGCAATCAAAAATCTACGTCGCCCAATCTCAGCTCGCCGCCCCACTCCGACTGATCGCGGTACTATCTCACGAACTCGCCCACGAACTCCTGCTCAAGGGCCGTCACCTTTCGACCGAGGTGGACGACCACGAACAGATTACGGACCTGCTCCCGGTCTTTCTCGGGGTCGGGATCTTTCTCGCAAACGCCACTATCCATACCTCGGCATGGTCAACCGGGAACATGTCCTACTGGTCGATTTCGAGGTCAGGGTATCTGTCCTCGATCACCCTCGGGTACGCCCTCGCCCTGTTCGCCTTCGTCCGGGGCGAATCCCGTCCGCGGTGGGCAAACCACCTGCGGACCGACGCCGCGGTGACCCTCCGGGCCGGATTGCGGTACCTCCGTAAGACCGGGGATTCCCTATTCCGCCCCGATACGGTCACCGGGCCGCGCCCGGCGCCGACCCCGGCAAAGGTGATCGAACAACTCGACCATCCGAGCCCGAGCTTCCGGCTCTGCGCGTTATGGGACGTGACCGGGTACGCCCTTCCTCCGACCGAACTCCTCCCGGCGGTGGGGCAATGCCTGGACGACTCCGATCCGGACGTCCAGTGCGAGGCGGTCAAGACGCTCGGCGCGTTCGGTGCCGCGGCCCGGGAGAAAGTCCCCCGCTTGATTCAGGCCGCGTGGTGCTATACGCCGGCCGTGCGCGTGGCGGCGATCGGTTCACTCGGGGAGATCGGGACAGACCCGGCGAACGTCGTCCCCGAACTGAGTTCGATGCTGCGAGACAAACAGGCGGACGTGGTCCGCGCGGCTGCCGATGCCCTGGCCGCTTATGAGCGCCAAGCCGGGTCCGCCGAACCACAGCTTCTGGCTGCCCTCGAAGCCGCCGCCAAGGTCACGGATATTAGGACCGCTACACGCCTGGTCGCCGCGCTGCTGGCAGTGAGTCGGGACGCAAAACGCCGGGTCAGGGAGTACTTCTCCCGCCACGATCCGGAGGTCTATCGGCTCGCCGTGGGAATGGTCGAGGATGAGGGCGGATAGGGTTTCGTCCGAGAGAATAAGCAAGCGGCCGCGCTCTCAGGGGAAACACGGATCACACCACCTCGCGGATCGGCTGCGTGTCCGGTTCTACCGGGTATTGCGGGCGGCCGTTCGGGTCGAATTCGCGGACCTGGCTCAGGTTGATCCCGAGGTTGTGGTAAAGCGTCGCGAAGACCTGCTGGTGCGTGACCGGCCGCTCGGTCGCGTGCTCGGCCAGACGGTTCGATGCCCCGATCACCTGTCCGGTCCGCATCCCGCCCCCGGCCAGTAGCGCGCAGCTGAGCTGGGGCCAGTGGTCCCGGCTTGCGTCCTTGTTGATCCGTGGGGTCCGGCCGAACTCGCCCCACACGACCACCGACACGTCCTTGTCCATCCCGCGCTCGTGTAGGTCGGTGACGAGGGCGGTCACCGCCCGGTCGAGAAGCGGCATGTCCTTGCGGCCCTGCACGAAGTTCTTCCCGTCCGGCCCGTGCCAGTCCCAGCGGGTGAAGTTCATCGTGACCACCCGGGCCCCGACCTCCACCAGCCGGCGGGCGACGCAGAAGTTCCGGACCATCCGCGGGGCCCCGTCCCGCTCGAACCCGGGGTCGTCGACCCCGTACCGCTCCAGGACCTCCGGCCGCTCCTTCGACAGGTCGAGCGCGTCCTTCAGCTTCGACGAGGTGAGGACGTCGAGCGCCTGGCGGTTGAACGAGTCCATCCCGTCCATCACCCCCGTCTTGTCGACCGTCCGGTCGAGGCTGTCGAACGCCTTCATCAGGCCGACGCGGTCCCGGAGCTGGTCGAGGGTCACGCCCTTGAGCACCAGGTTGTCGGACTTCATCCCGTTCCCCTGGCCGCCCACGAGCCGGAACGGCGAGTGCGCCAGCCCGAGGAACCCGCCCTCGCCGGGGTACCCCCACCGCTGCTCGCCGGTCCGGTACATGAGCGTGAGGTGCGATGGGACAGATGGCTCCGCCGGCCCCTGCACCTTGGACACCCACGCCCCCATCGACGGCCAGAACCCGGCGTTCTGCGGGTCGCGCCGCCGGCCGGTCATGCACTGGTAGGCGTCGTGGTCGCCGGAGCTGCCGACCAGCGACCGAACCACGACGAACTTGTCCATCATCTTCGCGAGCAGCGGGAAGTGTTCGCAGATCTCGATCCCGGGCACGTTGGTCTTGATCGGCTTGAACTCGCCCCGGACCTCGGCCGGCGCGTCCGGCTTCAGGTCCCACATGTCGAGGTGTGGCGGGCCGCCGGGCAGGAAGATGTTGATGACCGCGCGGTGCGAGGTCCGGATGCCGGAGCGGGCCTCGGCCGCGAGCAGGTTCGGGAGCGACAGCGCCCCGCCGAGGAGCGTCCCGCCGACCGTCAGGAAGTCGCGGCGCGAGACGCCGTCGCAGAACCCGCCGTTCCGGTGAGGCCGACCGAATATCGTGAGCACGGATAACTCCCCAGGGTCTCGATTCGTATTCGCCCGCGTGAGAGGAATGCCCGATCGAACGCCTTACCAGCGACCCGTCACGACTTCGCCCGGACGTCGTAGCAGTACAGCATGTCGCCCTCACGGATGTAGAGCCGGCCGTCGCAGACGACCGGGTGCGCCCACGACGGGCCCGACCGCTTCGGCGCCTGGAACGAGCCGACTTCCTTGTAGCCGGTGGGGGACGCCTCGACGAGGGCGACCGTCCCGTTGTCGTAGTGGAAGTACAGCCGGCCGTCGGCGTAGGTCACGGCCGCCGATCCCTTCCCGCTCCCCTCCTCGGACCGTTTCCACATCACCTTGCCCGTCTTGACCTCCGCGCAGAACGGCTTGCCCTGGTCGTCCGTGTCGCCGTAGACGTAGTCGCCGACGCGGATCACGCCGCCGTGTTTGTTCGTCAGATCCCGCTGGTAGTAGACCTCTTCCACGGACACGGCCCGGCCGTCCGCCTTCAGCTTCAGGAGCGCCGCCCCCCGGCCGTATCCGATACTGCTGAAGATGTACTCGCCCATCACGATCGGGGTGGGGATGTTGGCCGTATTGTTCCCGAGCTTCTCGAACGTCCACAGGAGCTTGCCGTCGGTGCTCACCCCGACCAGGCCGCCGTTGAACAGCTGGACGTAATGCCGGACCCCGCCGACCTCGGCCACCACGACGGACGAATACCCGGCCTCGCTCTTCTTCGTCGGGATCGGGCATTTCCACACCGTCTCGCCGGTCGTCTTGTTCAGGGCGACGATCGTGGCGTCCTTCCCGCCGGGGGTCACGATCAGCCGGTCGCCGTCCACGAGCGGCGATTCGCAGTAGCTCCACCCGCCCTTTTCCCCGCCGAACTCCTTGACCAGGTCGCGGTGCCAGACCTGCGTGCCGGCCTTGTCGATGCAGACCACGTCCCCCATCTGGCCGAGGGCGTAGATCCGGTCACCGTCCACGGTCGGGGTGCAGCCGAGGTTCCCCCCCGCCGGCCCGACCGGGGCCGTCCAGAGGACGGTTCCGTTCTCGCGGTTCAGGGCGACGACGTGCGAGTCCTTCCCCTTGTTGCCGAGCGTGTAGATCCGGTCGCCGGCGACGCTGACGGTGGAATACCCGCCCCCAAGCCCCTTGGCCGTCCATTCGAGGGGCGGCCCCTCCTTCGGCCAGCTCTGGAGCAGGCCCTTCTCCTTCGACACGCCGTCCCGGGCCGGCCCACGAAATTGCGGCCAGTCCGAGGCGACCAGCGTGGCGGAGAGGGTGGCAACGGCCGTTAAGCTGGCGATGAGCCGAAGACGGGCCATGAGAAGGACTCCGGGAAGAAGCTCGGAGGGCGGATCGTGGGGCGAGAGACCGGGCAATACCGGTGGTTCGGCGGGCCTATCAACACCACGATATTACCCCGGGACGGAACCCGTGTCACCAGGGTCTTTGCAAAGAGGTCTGTTCGCCCCACGAGCGGTCGGCGGTCCGTCCCGGCATGCCAGAAACAACCGCCTGGCGTCCATCCGGGGGCATTCCGGTTGTCCCGGAGTGGCCGATCCCGCCGCCGGCTGTCGTGCGCCAGTCGTGCTTTCTCCCTCTCATGTATCGAAGGGAGGACGCCACAACCGGTCTACGGCAGTTCCTTGATGGAGATGTTCTTGAACCAGAGCGGGTCGCCGTGGAACTGGAGCTCGATCGGCCCCTTCTCGGGGAGCGGCTTGCCCCTGGACCAGAAGTTCGGCAGCTTCCCCTTGTCGACCACCACCTCGCCGTTCAGTTCCACCGTCACCTCGTCGCCGATCATCGTGATGTGGAACGTGTTCCATTCTCCGACCGGTTTGTCCGCCTTCTTCAGCGGCTGCTTCGCGTTGTCCCCGGGCGGGTTGTTCCACAGCCCGCCGGACCCCTTCCCGGCGTCCGCCTTGAGGCTGGCGGCGAGGTTGTCCGAGTCCCAGATCTGGACCTGCGGTTGACCGCGGAGGTAAATGCCGCTGTCGCCCTTCTTCTCGATCTTCCAGTCGACGTACAGCTCGAAGTTGCCGTAATCCTTCTCCGTCTGGAGACTGACCCCGCCCTTGCCGTCGCAGCGGATCACCCCGTCCTCGACCTTCCAGTGGGCGACCGCGATCTTGGTCCGGTCGGCCTTCAGCTTGTCAAGCTCGTCCGGGGACTTGGTGGCCCGTTGTTGCATGTCCACGTTGCCCTGCCAGCCGGTCAGGTCCTTGCCGTTGAACAGGGGGGTGAACCCCTTCGGCGGCTTCGGCGTGGCGGCCTTCTCGGCGGCGGGAAGGGCGGCACTGAGCAGGCCGGCGAAGACCGCGCCGAGCGCGAGACGGACGGCGGTACGCATGGTGACAGACTCCGTCGGAAGGGAGGGTTGGCAGGAAGGATTCCCGTGACCGGGTGGGCATCAAACTACTGGCGCGAAGACGGATGGGCAACGAGAAAGCACGACGGCCCCGCCACCGGCATGAGCCGGTGACAGGGCCGGGAGTTGATTCGATCGCGGGGAGCGTTAGCCGTGGATCTCGGCAATGGCAAGGTACAGGCGGGCGAGGGCGTTCCACCCACCGGACTCGGGCAGGGTTTCGACCGCCTTCATCAGCGCGGCGCGGGCGTCGGCCGGGCGGGCGAGGAAGAGCTGGGCCATTCCGCGGTTGAAGAGGACGGCCGGGGTGTCGGCCATCGCCGTCCAGGCCGCGAGGGCTTCGTCGCCGCGACCGCTGTGCCAGAGCAGAGCCGCCCGCTCGTTCTCCCAGACGGCCCGCAGGTCGCCCGTACACCCCGTCTCGGCATCGGCGAGCAGTTCGCCCGCCCAGTCGAACTCACCGATCGCCCGGGCCACCCCGGCGGCCAGGAGGGTCGATGCCGGCTTGCCCTTCTTCATCTCCCGCACCACCCAGGTGCGGAGCCCGCTGAGCCCCGCCGCCGGCACCTGCTCGTCGGTCGGGCGGAGTTCGGTCGGCTCGAACCGGGTGAGGAGCGGGTGGATGTCCTTGACCCGCTGCGGGAAGTTCCCGGCGGCCAGCGCCACCGCGAACACGGCGGCCGGCTGGTTGACCAGCCCGGCCCAGTCGTTCGGGGTGGGGACCGGGGCGGTTTGAGTTGCGGCCATGGCGTCGATCCAGGCCGCCCGCGGGTCCACCCGGAATCCGGCGGCCACCTCGTACGGCTCGACCTCTCCCTCGGCGGACTCGACTGCCGGCGCGGAGGCGGCGTCTGAGCGGGTCGCCAGGAACCTGACCATGAGGTCCGTGAGGGACGGCTGGCCGGACGAGTTGGTCGGGGTGGACAGGGTCATGAGTTTCACTCCTCGCGCCCCGGACATCCCCGCCGGGTTCACCTCCTGAACGGCGCCGCGGCGGGGGCTTGCGCTCGTGAACGAAAAAAGCCCACGAACGGTCATGGGCTAATATTGTACACGATCGCGGCCAGAAGCTCTCTCATTCCTTCGGCTTGGGTTCCGGCATTGGGGCCGGCGGCTTGGGCGCGGGCGGTGGAACGAGAGGAGGAGAATAGTTCCGCAGTTCGGTGACGTACTCCCTGGGGTTGGAAGCAAGTAACCCCTTCAGTACCAGGAACTTACTCCGCAATTCGGCCTCGGCTTCCGAGCCCGCCCTCTCCACCAGCCCGTCGATCAGGGTTTGGGGGACCAGTTTGCCATTCATCTGCACATGCCGGATGACCGCGTCCGCCGCTTTCGTCCGCACCGGAACGGGTCGACCGACACTCAGGGCAAGCGTCAGCAGCGCCTGCTGGGCATCAGCTGAGACCAGCCGGGACACGCCGTCGATCGCCGGGTCGGCCGTGTCGTCGACCCGGAGTGCGGCGATCAGTTCCGCCGCGGCCGGCTTCGCGTCGAATCCCGAGACCTCGCCGGTGGCCATCTTCGCGAGCCAGGCGACCGCGAGCTTCGCCCCGGCCTTCTTCTCGGCCGGGTCGCGGGGGCGGTCCGCCGGGTCGGCGTAGACCGCGTTGATGTCCGATTCGAGCCATACCCGCGACACCGGCTCGGGAATTACCCGAACGGCCGCGTACGGCCGCATCAGCTTGGCCGCGCTCGCCTCGGCGGCGAGGTCGCGGGTCGGCTCGACGATCAGCCCGAGGGCGTCGGTGTCCACCCGCGAGCGGAGGGCCTCGTACTTGTCGTTCGTGGCCTTCGCCTTCGAGACGTCCAGTTCCAGCCGCTCGGCAATTTTCATCAGATGGTCGACCCCGACCCGCTTCGTGTACGCCGGGACCGCCGGCTGCGTCCGGATCTGCTGTTGCAGCTGGGTGAGGTAGGTGTACGTCTCCGGCGACGACTCGGGGGTGAGCGGGTACTCGGCCGCGAGGACGGCGTAGGTGACCTGTTCGACCCGCAGTTTGACCTGGAACTTCTGGTCGTTCGTCAGTTCGAGCCCGGTCGTATCGAGCACCCGCTGGAGCCGTTCGATCCGGGTCCGGGCCGTGCTCCGGAAGGTCTCGTCGCGCCGGCCCAGGGTGGTCTTCCGCTCGGCGTCGCGTTCCTCAGCCGGCCGGCGGAGGTTCGGGACGTAGGGGTCGGGCATCCCGATCGGGTCCGTCTCGGTCGCGGCGATCAGGAGCGCGAAGCGGAGCAGCAGCTGGTCGAGGCTCGGCGGGGTCGGCTTGTCGGTCGAGGCGACGACGAGGATCGGCCGCCGGGCGGCGTTCAGGTCGGCCCGGAGGTGAGAGACGAGGTCGAGCAGTTCCGGGTTGGGGACGTGGCGGTCGAGGACGATCAGGTCGAAGTCGGAGGCCCGGGCGACCCGCCGGAGCAGGTCGCGACCGGCGGTGAAAATCTCCACGTCGTACCCGAGCCCGCGCAGGAGGACCGCGGTGTCGTCGGCCCGCTGGCGGTTGGGGTCGGCGATCAGCGCCTGGCCCTTCGCCCCCGCCGGAAGCCCGGCGTCGGCCGCGGCGGCCCGCTTGAGAACCTCGATCACGCGGCCGCGGAGCTTCGGGTCGACCGGGACGGGGGCGCGGAGCAAGGCGTTCGCGGCGGCGAGCTGGACCCGGGGGTCGGGGTAGTCCAGCCCCCGTTCGAGGAGGGACGGCTTCCCGCCCCGCGTCTGTGACGCCGCCCCGCGATCGGCCCGGTCGCCCAGCACCTGGGTCAGGGCCAGTGCGACGCCGGTCCGCTTTTCGGCGAGCGACCGGTCGAGCAGATCCGAGAGAACGGTCGCAGGGGCGTCGGCAAGCATTCGGTACACGGGCGGGTCGGTTTTCGCCAGCTCGCCGAACTTGCCCCGGTCCATCGCCCGCTCGGTGGCGATCGTGAGGACGAGAACCTGGGCCGGCTCGTAGTCGGGCCGCCGTTCGATCGCCCACCGGGCGTAGCGGAGCCCGAAAAACTCGTCCGCCTGTCCGGCGGGGACGTTCTCCGTCTTCGCCAGTTTCTGTTCGGCCGCATTCCACACCCAAACGGGGACCGTGGTCGGTGTCCCGTCCGGGTTGGCGGTGGTGTTCAGGTATCGGGCCTTGTGGTCGGCGAAGGTACGGGACGTGGCGGCGAGTGCGGCCTCTGGTTGCCTCTTGCCCGCGCCGGGGACGAGCTTTTCGAGCAGCTCCCGGGCGAACGTCTGGAGGGCGGGGCTCGCGTCCGGATGACCGACGGTCCGCCACAGGTACGGGATGAAGTCGGTCTGTGCCGTGGAGAGCAGGGTGAGGACGTCCGGGCGGGAGGCGATCGCCGCGAGGACGCCGTATTGCTGGTCCTGGGCGAGGCCGTCCAGGGCGGCGACCCACCCGGCCATCGTCGGGCCTTCGAGTTTCGGGATCGCACCGATGATCCCGGCGGTGACGGCCGGGCTGACGTTGAGCCGGAGCGTGTCCACCATGAACGGGATCGCGTAATCCCCGGTCCGGCGCAATTCGACCTCGGCGAACTGCCGCTCCTCGTAGGTCTCCGCGAGGTTGCGGATGTATTTGTTGACCCGGGCCGGGTTCCTCAACACCTTTTCGGTGGCTTCCGTCGCCCGCTTCACGATCGCCTCGACGGTCGCCCGCGCCTGCTTGTCCAGCTTCGGGTCGTCGGACCACTTCGGGACAGTCCGGAGTTGGCGGAAGACGGTGGTCCCGTACCGGGCCTCGATGTCGAGCAGGTCCTGGTCGGACGGGTTGCTGTCGAGGAAGGACTGAAGGAACAGGGCGGCGACGTCGTACTTGCCCTCGGTCATGAGGGCGCGGAACTGCTGGTACACCTCCGCCGGCTTGGCCGGCGGCCCCTTTTCGCGTTCCTGGGCCGCGGCCGGCAACCCGGCGGCGAGGACGACGGCGACGGACAACCCGACCGCGGCGGTACACCCCGCGATCCGCGCCCGGACCGCACGGCCGAACACTCCGAGACGCGGAACGGTTTTCACCGGGGAAATCCTCCAGTTGCCGGGCGTCTGGGCCGAATCACGTTCCCACCCGGGAGCGGATGCCGCCCGGGGGGGATGAGGTCGGGGTAAACGGGGAGACTCGCCCGGTCGGGAGCGGACCCGGGTGTTCACTTTCGATTCTGACGTCCCGGATTAACTTAAGCAATCGTCTTCACACGCCACGAGGTCCTCGAACGTCTCCCGGCGCCGGATCAGTCGGTGCGTGCGGCCTGTAACGAGAATTTCGGCCGCCCGGAGGCGGCTGTTGTAGTTGCTCGCCATCGCCATCCCGTAGGCCCCGGCGGAGAAGGTGGCGAGGAGGTCACCGCGGGCGAGGGCGGGGAGGTTCCGGCCTTTCGCGAAGAAGTCCCCGGACTCGCATACCGGACCGACGACGTCCTGGGCGAACGTCCCCGGGATCTCGGCCTCGTAGTCGTCCGGCCGCTCGGGGACTTCGGCCCGGGGGTGGACCGGCCAGATCCGGTGGAACGAATCGTACAGGGTCGGGCGGATCAGGTCGTTCATCGCCGCGTCCTGGATGACGTAATGCTTCCCCCCGGTGGACTTGGTGAACACCACCCGGCTGACCAGCAGCCCGGCGTTCCCGACAATGAACCGCCCGGGTTCGAGGACCAGCTGGCAGCCGGTCTCCTTCACTGCCGGGAGGATGACCTCGGCGAACGCGGCGGCCGGCAGGGCTTCCTGCTTCCGGTAGTGGATGCCGAACCCGCCCCCCATGTTCAGATACCGGATGTCGTGCCCCTGGGCGCGGAACGCCTTGACGAGCGCGACCGCCTTGGCCGCCCCTTCGCGATAGGGGTCGGCCTTCAGGATGGGCGAGCCGAGGTGCATGTGCAGCCCGACGACGGCCAGTCCGGGGTGGCCGACCACGGACTTGGCCACGTCGATGATGGTTTCGATGTCGAGCCCGAACTTGACGCCCTTGACCGAGGTGTCGGTCTTCGCGTGCGTCTTGGGGGGGAGATCGGGGTTCACCCGGAGGGCGACGGGCGCCTTGACCCCGAGCGACCTGGCGACCTCGCCCAGGGCGTGCAGTTCGCCTTCGCTCTCGACGTTGAACAGGAAAACGCCGTTTTCCAGCCCAGTTTTCATCTCGGCGTCGGACTTCCCGACCCCGGCGAAGACGATCTTCGACCCCTTCGATCCGGCCCGCAGGGCCCGGTAGAGTTCGCCGCCGGACGTGACATCGAACCCGGCCCCGTGCTCGGCCATGAGCCTACACAGCGACAGGTTCCCATTCGTCTTTACGCTGTAGCAGACGATCGGGTTCGCCTGGGCGAAGGCGGTCTGGATCTCCGTCAGGTGCCGGAGCAGGGTCGCCTGGCTGTAGACGTACAGCGGGGTGCCGTACGTATCGGCCAGTTCCGGGACGGGCACGTCCTCGCAGAACAGGGTGCGGTCGCGGTAGACGAAGTGGTCCATGAGTAGGGTTCTGGCATAGAGGTGGAGGGGCACGTGTAGTCGGGTTATCCTACTGGGAAGTCCGTTCCCAGTAACCCTCCGTACCAACACGGGGCGTGTGATGCGACTCGCGGTATTGCTAATCGCTTTCTGCACGATTGCGTCCGGCAGACTCCCGGCGATCGACGCGCCGAAACCCGAGCCCAAGAAGGAGTCGGGGCCGCCGGCGGATTTCAAGATGACGTCGGAAGAGCTGCAAAAGGAATGCAAAGACCGGAAGGCCGCCGAAGCCAAGTACAAGGGGAAGATCATCGAGTTGAGCGGGACCGTGGAGGAGGCCAAGGCCGGGTATGACGGGAAGCGAGGGATCATCTTCCTCTCGTCCACGGACCCCAAGTCGCTCGGGATCGGCGGCATGTGTCTGATCGACGACCCGAACCCGCACGGGAAGTTCGCCAAGGGACAGACGATCAAGGTGAAAGGGAAGTTCACCGGGGTGGCGATCGGCCCGACTCTGGAGGCGTGTACGGTCCTGGAAAAGGGGCCCGACACCGCGGTCCGGATCACCTCCGAGGAATTGGCCAAGGACTACACCGCGGATCGCGCGGCGACCGAGAAGAAATGCGACAAGCGGACGCTCGTGATCACGGGTGAAGTGGCGGTGATCAATACCGACGATAAAAAGGTCGAGTTCCTGGAATTAAAGGGCGACGGCGCGACCAGGATCGAGTGCCGCTACGGGCTCTCGATCAACACCCTGAAGGACAAGCTCAAACCCGGCGACAAGGTGACCCTGGTCGGAGAAATGTTCGGCTTTCGGAACGAGAAGGGATTGTTCGTCGTCATCTCGTGCGTCCCTGTCACGCAGCCAAAAAAGTAGCGAGTCGGGGGAGCATGTGCGAGATGGCCGACGATGTGGAGTGGCGTCGGGAGGAGTATCCGTACAAGGAACCGGATAGCCGGGCTGCCGAGTTCGCACAGCTGGTATTCGACTCCTTGGACGCTGACACCGGCCTCGTGCCCCGGGCACGGCGATGTAACGACCGCCGGTGAACTGCGGATGACCCCCTGGAGGGAGCCCTCAGTCTCGTATGCGGCAGGCTCGTCTGCTGCCGGGCGAGTCGACCACAAGCAAGTCCTGTCCTCCGAGGTGCCCGAACCTCTCCACGCCCCATAATTTCGTGTCATCTTGCCGTCCCGGTTGCCTGCTTGCCGGGAGTCCGTTCCGATCTAAGGGTTGAGGGCCCGAATCCTCCGGTTATACTCAGACCTATCTTGCGACAGCCTTTCCCGACCTCGCTCCCAGTGGGTGGATGCCATGTCCGATCGGCGAAACCACTCGTGGAGCCCGGCGACCACGCTTATCGTGGTCCTTATTGGGTCAGTCGCTTGTTCGGTTGTTACCACATATGCACTTAATCGACCATGGTGGCCGTCTGACCCGACCCCGCCGACACCGGAGCCACGCAGCGTTCGGATCAGCCGATCCGACCTGTTCCCCGGCGACCTCAAACGTCTGGCCCCACATCTCGGGCTGGCGGCCACGGGGTGTGTCCACTTCGACGTGACCGGATCCGACTGGACGATCGGGATGGAGGTCGAGAGCTACCAGAAGGGAAAACCGCGATCCCTGGGCTCATCCTGGACGCCGCACAAGCACTCGGGGGAGGTGTCGATCTCGCTCAGAGAGGTCACCGACCCGAACGGCAAGCTCGAATTCCAGATAGTAATGGCCTTTACGAACCAGTCGGAATCAGGTTCGTGGACATCCCGCATTGAAGCGCCTGATGGCGGCCGAGGGGTGTCAAATCGGTCCACTACCTATCTACGGGCATCCGGATCCCGGGACCTGGCGGAAGGAGAACGGGTTGCCGTGTGGGCTCACACCGCTTACGAGGATGTGCGACAAATGAGGCCGGCCGACTCCCTCGTCGACGAAGCGAAACAAGGTAAGTGGGCCGTCGTCCTCTGGGTTTGGTGGGAGGAGATCAAAGGCCATTGACCGCCTGTACGGACGCAGGGTGGGTCCTGTCTCGCCTGAACCCCACAGCCCTCCGGTGTGGCCGGTCTGTTCGGAAGTTGGGGTACGGGATGGCCGATGATATGGAGTGGCACCGCCGGCCGGTCAGAGCTACCGCCGTCAGCGGCGCATGTGTACTGTGTCAGTAGGGGCCATGCTGCTCTCCCAGCCAGTGAGCTTCTGGAAACCCTGCGGGGTATTGGGTTATGGACGAGCATGAACTGAACGAGTTGCGTCCCTTGCTCCGGGTGGACCAGGGGGGAGCGGTCCGGGTCGGCAACAGCCGGGTCGGCCTCGATCTGGTCGTCGAACAGTATGAGAACGGCATGACGCCGGAAGACATGGTCCGCGCCTACGACACCCTGATTCTGGCCGACGTTTACGCCGTCATTGCCTATTACCTCCGGCATCGTGATGAAGTGAGCACCTATCTGAAGCGACGAAAAAAGGAGGCCGAAGACCTTCGGGCGAAGATCGAGGCCGAGCACCCGCGTGGCTCCCGAGAAGCGCTACTTGCCCGCCGCAGTGCCAGGGAAGAGGCTGATGCTCCGGCTGGCCAGTGACGCCGACGTCCACGGCGAGATCATCCGCGGCCTGCGTCGCCGCCTGTCGGAGATCGACCTGGTCCGCGTCCAGGACATCTTGCCCGATGGAACGCCCGACCCCGAGGTTCTGGCCTGGGCTTCAACAGAAACCCGAATCCTCATCACCAACGACCGGAACACGATGGTCGGTTTCGCTTACCAGCGAGTGACCGCGGGAGAGCCGGTGCCCGGTCTCGTTGTGACAAGCAACGGGCAGTCCATTGGCTCGGCCATTAACGACATCGTGCTTATCGCGGAGTATATGACGGAGGAAGAGATCAGGGGTCAGGTCGTTGTCTTCCTGCCCTTCCTGGGATGAGAGCCCAGTTCTTCGCGGTTCTTCGTAGGTTGGGCCGAGTTTTCGAAAACCACGCGGGCTTCTGTCGTCACCCCAGCCGCTCCCGCCACCCAAGCAGTTGCCTCTCAACCTCCGCCGGGGCGGTCGAGCCGTAGCTCTTGAACGCCGCCAGCGCGTTCGACACCCCCAGCACCGCCCGCACCTCGGCCCCACCTCCGGATGCCGCGAACACGTCGTCCGGGAGTTCCGCGAGCCGACACTGCCGCCGTTCGCACTCCCGCACCAGCGTCCCGACTGCCTCGTGGGCCGACCGCATCGGCACCCCGCGGGCGATGAGGGCTTCCATCAGCGTTGTCGCGTCGAGGAAGCCGTCTTCGAGGCGGGCCGCGATCACGTCGCGGCGGAGCTTCGTCTGACGGACCAGCGGGGCGGCGACCGCCAGGCACCCGGCGACGGTATCGAAGGCGTCGAAGACCGCCCGCTTGTCCTCCTGGAGGTCGCGGTTGTACGCCAGCGGCAGACCCTTCACCAACAGAAACAGTTGTTGGAGCGAACTGATCACCCGGGCGGACTTCCCGCGCGTCAGTTCCAACACGTCCGGGTTCTTCTTGTGCGGCATGATGCTCGACCCGGTGCAGAACGCGTCCGGCAAGTCGAGGAAGTTGAACTCGGTGGTCGACCAGATCACCCACTCTTCCGCCCAGCCGCTCAGGTGCGTGGCGATCACGGAGAGACAGAAGACGAATTCCAGGGCGAAGTCGCGGTCGCTCGACACGTCCAGACTGTTCCGGGCGACCGACTCGAAGCCGAGCTTCTGCCGCACGGACTCCCGGTCGATCGGGAGGGAGGTTCCGGCCAGCGCGGCGGCCCCGAGCGGGAGGACGTTCACCCGCTTGCGGCAGTCGGCGAGGCGGTCGCGGTCGCGCTGGAGTTTCTCGACGTAGGCCAGGAAGTAGTGGGCGGCGAGGACCGGCTGGGCCCGCTGGAGGTGCGTGTACCCGGGGATGACCACGCCCTGCTCCCGCCCGGCGGATTCGACGAACGCCCGCTGGAGGTCCGTCAATAAGGCGTCGAGTTCGTCGACCGCGTCTCGCACCCAGAGCTTCACGTCGGTCACGACCTGGTCGTTCCGGCTCCGGCCGGTGTGGAGTTTGCGGCCGAGGTCGCCGAGTTTCGCGATCAGTGCCCGTTCGATGTGCGTGTGGATGTCTTCGAGCGAGATCGAAAACTCCATCTTCCCGGCGTCGATCTCGGCCCCGATCTCGGCCAGCGCGACCGCGATCCGGTCGGCATCCGGCGGGGTGATGAGCCCGACCTCGCCGAGCATCCGGGCGTGGGCCTGGCTGGCGAGGATGTCGTGCCGGTAGAGCCGGCGGTCGAAGCTGATCGACTCGGTGAACGCCTCCACCCGCTCGTCCGTGCCGCCGGTGAACCGCCCCCCCCAGGTCTTCTGCCCGCTCATGACCGCGCTCCGCCATGCCCATTCCTGACGAATACCCCCGTTTTACGACCATTTTCCCAATGCGGAATGCTTCGAATGCGGAATGCGGAATCGAAGGCAGACGAGCCGGGCTTTCATTCCGCAATCCGCATTCCGCATTCCGCATTCGAAGAATCCACCCGGCCGGTGACACTCCGACCGGACACATTGGGTACAATCTCCCGACAACCGGGGAAACCCCCGGAATACCTCTCGGGAGAAGCTCATGCGGATACGGATGCGGTACTGGGCGATCGCCTTCGCGGCGATGACCGTCGCGGCGGTGGTCCCGGGCCGGGCGGCGGCACAGAAAACCACCGAGCCGACCGTCGAGGTCCGGCTCAGATCGGTCGAGGACCTGTTCGACAAGGCCGAGTACATCGGCGAGCTGGTCGACAAGGGCGAACCGGTCAAACAGGCCCGCGGGCTGCTCAAGCAGCTGAGCGCCGACGGGAAGGGGATCGAGGGGATCGACCCGAAACGGCCCTTCGGGGCCTACGCGGTCCTCAACCAGGACGTCGCGTCCAGCCCGGTCGTGGTCATGATCCCGGTCGCGGACCAGGACCGGCTCCTGGCCGCCCTGAAGGACCGGCTCCAGGTGGTCCCCGAGAAGGCCGACGACGGCACGATGAAGGCGAACGTCCCGCTCATCAACGAGGTTCACCTGCGGTTCGCGAACGGCTACCTCTACCTCGCCCGGGACCCGAAACACATTGCCGCGAAGGCCGTCATCACCCCGAAGGCGTTCTTCGCGCAGGACGACGGGGCCGTCGCGTCCGCGACCGTCCGGCTCGACCGCATCCCGGCGGACCTCAAGACGTTCGTGATCGGGCAGTTCGAGCACCAGGTCCAGGAGGGAATGAAGAAAGACAAGGCGAACAAGTCCGCGGCCGAGCGGAAGCTCGTGGCCCTGGTCGCCGACGTCGTGGTCGGGGCGAGCAAGATGCTCGTCGACGACGGGAAAGATCTCACCGTCCGGCTGTTCGTGGACGCCAAAGCCGACGCCCTCTCGGCCGAGGTCGTCCTGACCGCCAAGGACGGGTCGGCCCTGGCGAAGAACATCGCCGGGCTGAGCGGGAAGACCAGCGTCCCGGCCGGGATCGTCGCCGGCAACACGCCCGCCATCCTGGGCGGCGCGAAGGTCGAGCTGACCGACGACCTGAAGACCCGCCTCGACCCCGTGATCGACAACCTCATCGACGAACTGGTCAAGAAGGCGAAGCCGGACGAGCGGGAGGTCGTCAAGCGGGCGCTCGGCACCCTCGCCCCGACGTTCAAGGCGGGGCACCTGGACGCGGCGGTGGCGGGCGTCGGCCCGGACGCCAAGGGCCGGTACGCCGTCCTGGGGGCGGTCGCGGTGAAGGACGGGAAGGAGATCGAGAAGCTCGTCAAGGATCTCGCCCCGATGATCCCGGCCGGGGCGGTCGAATTCACCTTCGATGTCGAGAAGATCGGGAAGTTCAACCTGCACAAGGCCGAGGCGAAGCAGACCGGCGACGATTTTGAACGGATCTTCGGTACGAGCACGATCTGGATCGCCACGTCCGAGGACCACATCGCCTTCAGCATTGAACCGGACGGGTCGCTCCTCAAGGCGGGTCTGAAGGCGAAGCCCGGCCCGGCGAAGGTGCTCACGTTCGAGATGGGGCTCGCGAAGGCCGTTCCCCTCTTCGAGAAGAACCTGAAGCCGGACGAGGTCAAAGCGCTCATCAAGGATGCGTTCGGCGGGGAGTCGCCGGCCGGGAAGGACACCCTGTCGGTCACCGTCGAGGGGGGAAACCAGCTCACCGCCCGGGTGAAGATGAAGGGGAAGGCGCTCCGCCTCGCGACGATGCTCAACGAGTTCAAGGCGAAGTGATTCCTGGCCGAAACCAGCCCCAGGGCTCACGCCCTGGGCTACTCTCTGCCGCCCCGTTGGGGCGGAATTCCTGACGCCGGATGTGCGACCGGTCACGCTTAATTGATAGGTGAGCCGCCCTCCAGGCGGCCCAGACTCGTCACCTCTCAGGAACCAGCTCGACACAGACCAATTCGTGCGGCCCGGCCGTCTGCCACGCTTCCGCCCCATCGGTCTTTGCGAAGAGGAACCGGTCCGCGAACGCCGGGTGGCCCCACACGCGGCCGTTCACCGCCTTCGTCCGCGACTCCTCCTGGTAACCCTTCGGGCCGAGCCGACACAATACGAGCTCGCCTGCGGCATTCAGCGCCAGGGCCCGGTCGGAGTCGTTCACCCAGACGATGCTGGCGTGCGGATTCCGGCCGCGCGGGGTGAGCTGGTTGTCGTCGTCCCACACCTTCTTGCCCGTCGCCAGCTCGACGCACGTCAGGCCGTAATCCTTGTCGATGGCGTAGAGGTGCCCGTCGCGGTAGAGCGGCTGAGCCATCAGCCCGCGGAGCGTCTTCGGGTCGGTCCAGATGACCCCGGCGGCCGTCGGCTTCGGCCCGAGACGGATCGCCTTTGAGCCCTCCCAGTACCCGGTCACGAAGAGGACGTCGTCGCGGAAGACCGGCGGCGCGATCGACACCCCGTAGGTCACCTTGTACGCCACCTTCCAGAGCGACCGGCCGGTCTCCGGGTCGAGCCCGTGGACGTTCTGGGGAGTCCACAGCACCAGCTGTCGGCCGGACTTCGGATGGATGACCACCGGGGTGCAGTAGCCGCCCGGGTCCGAGAGGCTACGCCAGAGCTCCTTCCCGGAGGTCCGGTCGAACGCCATCACACACCCGTTCTTCTCCGCCGCGATGTGGGCGAAGACTTTCTCCCCGTCGACCACCGGCGACCCGGCAAAGCCCCACTCCGGCACCTTCGCGCCGAACTCCGCCACCGTGTCGTGCGTCCAGAGGATCGTCCCGGCCTTCGCGTCGAAACAGAACAGATGACCGACCGCGCCGAGGGTGAAGAGCTTGTCGTCGTGGTACGTCGGCTGAGTGCGCGGGCCGTTCGCATACCCGCCGAGCGTGCCGTACTTCACCGGGTAACGGTGAGACCAGATCGGCTTGCCGGTCGCGGCGTCGAAGCACAACACCCGCTCGAAGCCGTCGGGCTGGTCGGCCGGGGCCGGCGCGTCTTTGCCCTTCGGCCCGGGAGGGATCGGCTTCTCCAGATCGAGCGTGTAAACCCGGCCGTCGGCGACCGTGATACCGGCGTATCCCCCACCGACCAGCTGCTTCCATACCGTCTTGAGCCCACCCGCCGGCCATTTTGCCGGCAGCTTCGGCGCGACCCAGGTGCCATCCCCGCGCGGCCCGCGCCACCGGGGCCAGTCCTCCCCGCAAGCAGCCCGGGCGAACAAGACCCCCGCGAGGACCACGCCGAACAGCCCGACGCATCTCATGTCTTCACCATCTCACCGGCCCCGTGATTCGCCCCGCTCCGGTTCGCCGCCTCGATGAACGCCACGATCTCCAGCGTCACGGCCGGGTCGAGCGGCGCCTTCTTGGTCTCGAACGTCTCGACGATCTTCTTGCACAGCTCCCGGTAGATCACACCCGTCCCCACGGTGACCGCTTTCACGCCCTTCTCGCTGAACGCGACGAACCCGTACCCGGCCGCCCCGTCGCGGAGGCCGCGGAGGGTCGCCACCCGGCCGTCCTTCCACTGCCCGGTGACCACGTCGACGCCCTTTTCGCGGACGCACGTCACCCGCTGGCAACCCGGCCCCATCAGGGTGTAGAGCACTTCGACCCCGTGGATGCCGTAGTGGAACAGCCCGGCATTTCGCTCGGGGATCGGCGAGAGCGAGGCCGGGCTGTACACGACGCACCCGATCAGCTTGCCGGGCTTCGGGTCGGCCGCGAACTCGACCACCTCCGGGGCGTACCGGAGCGACGACGACGAGAACACCGGCACCTTCTTCCTCTCGGCGAGGTCGATGATCTTCCTGGCATCCGCGACCGAGCAGGTGAACGGTTTGTCGACGAAGCACGGGAGCCCGGCTTCGAGGAACGGCCTGGCCCGCTCGTAGTGAACGGTGCCGTCCACCGACTCGATCAGCACGGCGTCCACCTTGCCGATCATGTCCCCCGGCTTGTCAACCAGTGGGACGCCGAGCTTCTTCATCTGGGCGGTGAAATCGGGGATGCGGTCGGGCGAGAGCGTCGACTCACCCGGGCACCCGACCACCACCTGCGCCCCGTCGACGAACTGGTCCTTGTCGACCCCGACGTGGTTCAGCCGGGTGGTGAACGCGACCGCGTGGGACGTGTCGAAGTCGAGGATGCCGAGCTTGATCATGGGTCATTCTCTCCTGAGGGCCGGGATCACCGGAACCCGCAGGATACCCGCCGTGGCGGCCGACGCCACGCCCATTCCGACAACGAGTACCAGCCCGAGGAGCCCGAGCAACCGGGCCCACGGGACCGAGGCCCCGTCGGCGACGTGCGGGGCGACGGACGCGAGCGCGGCCAGCACCCCGGCCGCGAGCCCGGCGACGAGCAGGACGGCGTGCTCGGCCAGGACGAGGAATTGCAGCGCCCGCGTGCGGTAACCCACGGCGCGAAGCAGCGCGAGCTCCCCGAGCCGTTCCCACACGCCGCGGAGGATCACGACCGCCAGGCCGAGGACGCCGAGGAGGAGACCGAACCCGCCGAGCAGCTGGAACGTCGAGAGATACGCACCGATCACCGCCTGGTACGCCGCCACGCGGTCCCTGGTGGGGGTCGCGCCGAGCCCGTTCTGCCGGAGGCCGACTTCGAGTACCCGCCCGACCTCCTGTTCCATCCCGGGCGGGGTTCGGATCAGGAATACCCGGTACCCATCCTGCTTCGGGAACAGCTTGACGAAGTTCTCATCGGACATGATGAGCTCGCTCTGGAAGGGACTATCCACGAGCGTCCCGACGATGCGGAGGGTGACCTCGTTCCCCGCGTCGTCCGGCATCTTGACCTCGCCGCCGACACCGGTCTTGAGCATCCAGACGGCGGTATTGTTCTCGGCGAACACCGGGACGGCCCCGTTCGGCGCCGGCTTCTTCAGGAGCAGCCAGGGGTTCGCCTTCTCCTCCGGGGTAGCCGCCTCGGTTTCGTAGAACTTGAAGCCGCCCCGGTTCACGAGCGAATCGGGGACGCCGAGGATGCGTGGGCGGGACGCCTGGAACAGGTTCAGACAGCTGGCGTCGTCCCCGGCGCGGAGGCGGAGCGGGAATACGTTCGGTGTTCCGTCCGGGGCGGGTTTGAGGGCGTCGAGTTCGGCCATCGCCCGCACGTACCGCGGGTCGGTCGTCGTGCGGCCGTAGGCCCGGACGAGCCGATCGTCCAGGTCACCGCGCCCGGGGCCCGAGTCGAAGGACTGGAAGATCGGGACGTCGGCCTCGGCGATGAGGTTGAAGCCGCCGCTCCCGCCGTTGATGTCGAGGAACTCGCGGCCGGGCTCGCGGCGGAAGCTCTCGACGGCGACGAGCAGGAACGCCGCCGCGGCGAGGAGGGCCGTGGTGAGCAGGCTGCGGGATGGGTTTCGGGCGGCGTTCCTGGTGCCGAGCTGGCCGAGCGCGGGGAGCCCGCGGCCGTTCACCTCCGCATGCCGGGACCGCTTCATCCATACCCACATGGCCGCCAGACCGGCGGTGAGAAGCAAGGCTCCGCCGCCGAAGAAGGTCATCGCGCGGTAGTCGGGATTGTCGATGAACCGTCCCGCGACGATCAGACCCAGCCCGAGCGGCAGCGATACCAGGATCACCAGTCTGCCGTACCGAGAACCGCGCTCCAGGGTGGCCAAGGGGAGGACGGTTTCGCCCCGCAGCAGTGACGGCGGCGCCACCTTGACCAGCCCACGGACGCTCAGCCACAGCGCCCCGAGCGCCATGACCACCGCGAGCCCGAACCCGATCCCGAAGCTGGCCGCGGTGGCATGCGGCTTCAGGAACGTGCCGACCTCGCGGTCCGGCCAGAGATCGAGGAGCACCCGCAGGAGGAGGCGGTTGTACTCGACCGCGGCGAGCAACCCGACGGCCGCGCCGATCGCCGCCAGGATCAATCCTTCCACCAGAGCGAGCCGGCGGACGTGCCGGACGGCGTACCCGGTCGCGAGCAGGAGCCCGACCTCCTTCGCCCGGCGGTCGAGAGAGAGACGGAACAGCAGCCCGACGAGCATGAGAGCGGCCGCGATCAGGAACAGGCTGAACCCCAGGAACAGCCCGCCGAAGTCGGTGCCCCCCCGGCTCGCCGAGAGAAGGCGATCGCGGATCGGGTCGAAGATTAGCCCCGCCGCGGAGGGGTCGAGGTGGTTGAGGATCACGGGCTTTAATCGCTCGGCGGTCTGGGACGGCGTCTCGCCCGCGGCCGGTGCCACCCGGATCGAGGTGGCCGACCCGTACCGGCTGCCGAACAGCTTCCCCCCGGTCGACAAGTTCACGTAAGCCTTCGGCGTTCCGCGGTACTTCTTCCAGTACGCCTCGTGGATGTCGCCCGGCTTGATCTTCTCCTTGATCCTGGCGTTGGTGAGCTGGGGCGGACGGTCCCAGTTGAAGATGTTCGCGTTCTCGTCGGTGATCCCCTTCACGGGCGGCGTGAGGTCGCGGTCGTCCGCGGCGCCGGTCATGGCCACATACCCGCGGAGAGTCAGGGTAACGGTTTCGACTTTCCCCTCGCCCTCGATCTCCGGGTGGAAGTACGTGATCTTCAATTCCGTCCCGGGGGGCAGCCCGCGGAGCGGCGATTCGGGCCAGTCCGCGAGAACGATCTCGCCGTCTTTAAGCTCGGATACCCCTGGGGGCAAGAACGGGCCGAGCGGCGGAGCTGCCGACGGGTTGAGCGCGGCGACGACCGAGTAGGGGATCTCGGCCGATCCGTGGCTGATCGAGTTCACCAGGTAGACCAGCGTTCGCTCCGACCGGAGTCCGAGGTCGGCAGCTGCGCGCTCTACGGCCTTCGCGGTCGTGCCGTCCATGAGGAGCGATTCGGGTTCGACCGCGACGTACTTGCCTCGCGGCTTCGGGACTCGCACGCGGATGCCGTAGTCGTCCAGGGTCAGGTGCGACTTGAGCGCGGCGTTCAGTTCGGCGACCGGAGCAGCGGAGGAGAGAAGCGCGTTCGCCTTCGTTGGCGGGCGGGGGCGGGCGTTCGGGTCGTCTTCGAGGCTTTCGGAAAGTGCCTTCAGCGGGACATACACGTTGAGCGGCGCGGCCGGGTTCGGGGTCAGGTTGAAGTCATTCGCCGATGACTCCGGGGGGAGGATGGCGGCCACCGTGAGCGTGACGCCGGAGGTCACGTCGTTGAGCGACCGCTTGGCCAGGAGAGTTGCCCGGGGGAGGTCCGAGAAGGTTTGAAGGCCGAGCCGGACCCGGTCGCCGGCCTTCACCCCGAGCCGGTCCGCGACCCGGGCCGAGAGGACGGCCGATCGCGGGTCGGCGTTCCAGTCGACCGCCGCGGGGTCGACCCCGGCCGGCTTGAACCGGTCGTCGACCCCGAGGACGGTCACGCGGCCGATCGCCGGGGCGTCCGCGTCGTCCCCGGGCGTGACCTTTTCGATCGACCCTTGTTGAAGGAGAACTGGCGCGGTCTTTCCCGGCATCCCGTCGGCGACCGCGGCCCGGACGGGGCGGGGGAAGATGGCCGCCGCATCAATGCCCGCGAGCTGGCGCTCGGCGCGTTCACGAAGACTTCCCCGGAGCGAGTCACCGACCAACAGAGCACCGGTGAGGACGGCCGCCCCGACGGCCACCCCGAGCAGGACGGCGAGGTTGCCGCGCCAGTGGTAGAGAAGGTTCCGGCTGAGGAGGCGGGGAAATGTGAGCATGAGTGTCCGGGCGGGAGGGGCGGGAGCACAGCGCCCCCTGGATCAAGCGATCGGCACCAGCATGCCGTCGTTCATCTCCATCCGGCGGGGCAGGAGCCGGCCGAGTTCGGCGCTGTGGGTCACCACCACCAGGATCGTGTTCTCCTGGCGGTGAAGGTCGAGCAGGAGCGCGCCGACGGACTGCGCGTTTTTCCGGTCCAGGTTTCCCGTCGGCTCGTCGGCGAGCAGGAGCACCGGCTTCAGTACGAGCGCCCGGGCCACGGCCACCCGCTGTCGCTCCCCGCCGGAGAGTTCCGCCGGGCGGTGGTCGAGCCGGTTGCCGAGCCCGACGCGGTCGAGCAGCTGGCGGGCGTAGGCTTCCGTCTCCGCCGGCTTCGTCGAGGTATTCACGAGCGTCGGGATGAGCACGTTTTCCAACACGGAGCACTGGGGGAGCAGGTGATGGTCCTGAAAGACGAACCCGATCCGCCGGTTGCGGAAGGCGGCGAGGTCTGCCTCGGCAAGCGTGAACGGGTTGGTGCCTTCGAGCGTGACGGTCCCCCCGGTCGGGTGGTCGAGCGTGCCGAGGATGTGCAGGAGCGTACTTTTCCCAGACCCGGACGGCCCCATCACCGCCAGGGCATCACCCCGGTTCAGGGTCAGGTTGACCGCACGGAGAACCGACAGCGGTCCCGAGCGGGTCGCGTATTCCTTCGAGAGGTTATGGGCTTCCAGGGACATTGGATCGCTGAGGGGCGGGGCCGTCGCGGCCCGGGAAGATGGAAACTTGGGAACCGCCTGGGCGAGGGCGATCAGAGAAACTCACTGCTTGAATTACTCCCGCGGCGGCGTGTCAGCAAGGGAGTCAAACGCAGTTGGTTAAGAGTTACGCAGTTGCCCTACCAAGGTCGATTTTGCCGGAAGCTGGATAGGTTCGAGCAAGATGGGTAAGGATCAACTTTACCCAAACCTCCAGAAAACGAACAACTGCTTAACTCCTATTGGTGTCTATATGAAATAATATTTCATGTTAGACCAAATGCTCCGGAAATCCGATAAGTCATGGCCGCAACTTCACCCGACAGGTGTGTATGGCGTCTGTTAGACGCTGCGAAGACTGGGAAAGGCTGGATGTCTGCGTGACTTGGGCGGCGTTTCGCTTCGACAACAGGGAATAGGGACGAATCCGGCACCAGACCTTGGCACGGGCAACAGTTCCGAGGTAAGGTATTCTTTTCCCCGTCCGGTCGAAAGGCTTATCATCTTGCGATCAATCTCAATACTGGACACCGAACCAATCAATCCCGATCGCGAACCCCGGGGATTCACTCGTCCGGGCCGGTGACGCCGTCGGTGTCCGGTGCATTCTTCTCTCTCTCATGTTCGTCGGACCGCGGTGGTTCTTCCGCCGGGGGGTGGTTGTTCGGATTGTCGTCCGTGCCCGTATCGCCTTGAGCCCCGCCGTCTACCTTTCGGGTTTTCCCTATGCACATGATTTCGCCGGCCCCCGGGGCAATGGCCGCCACCGTCGTACTACCCCCCCGCCGCCCCGGGTGGTACCGCGCGGCCCGCGTCTCGTTCGCTCTCCTTCCGCTCCTCTCCGTTCATCTCGCGCTCGCCGCGATCCCGTTCGTCCCGCTCACGCTGGGCGGGGTGGTGTTGCTCTTCGTGATGACACGGGTGAGCGGGGTTGGGATCACGGTCGGGTTCCACCGGGGGCTTTCCCACCACGCTTACAAAACGTCTCGTTGGTTCCAGTTCCTCCTTTCATTCGCCGGCTGCACGGCTTTCCAACGGGGCCCGCTCTGGTGGGCCCTGTTCCACCGGATCCATCACCAGCACTCGGACACCGAGGGCGATGTACACTCCCCGGTCGTGAAGGGGTTCTGGTACAGTCACTGCGGGTGGCTTTTCACCCGCTACATGCTGGAGCCCGACTTCCGTATGGTCCGGGACCTCACGAAGCACCCGGAACTGGTCTGGCTGGATCGCCTGTGGATGGTGCCCGGAATGCTCGTGGCCGCCGGCGTCTATCTGGCCGGCGGGTGGAGCTGGCTGATTTACGGGTACTGCCTGTCAACGGTCATGGTGTTCCAGGTCACGTTCGCGGTGAACTCGATCGGCCACCTGTTCGGGTCGCAGCGGTACGCGACCGGGGAAGGGAGCCGGAACAACTGGGTTCTCGGCATTCTGGGAATGGGGGACGGGTGGCACAACAACCACCACCGGGTGCCGACGTCGGCCAGGCACGGGTTCGCGTGGTACGAGGTCGATGTCGCCTACCGGTTCATCTGCCTGTTCCGCCGTCTCGGGCTAGTCTGGGGCGTGCGGGTTCCACCCGCCGAGGTGATGGCCGTTGCGACCGGGAAGCACCCGACCCCCGCACCGGTTGCGGGCTGACCCGAGGGCGGGATGGTCCGCGGCTTCGCTCACAGGTCGAGCTTCACCGCGGCCAGCGCCAGGGTCCCGAGCCCGTAAAACGTGTACTCGACATCGACCTGCTCGTCCCAGAGCCCGCCGCGGAACCCGCCGGTCGGCTGCTCGCACGATTCGGCGTAGTCGCGGATCGCCGGCCAGTCGAGCTTGTCCGCCGCCCCGATCTGTGCGAGCGTCCAGCTCCCGGTGAACGTCGAGAGCAGGTCGGCGGCCGGGATCCGGTCGTTCGCCCGCAGCCCCCCCTCGAACGGTGAGGGTAGGGCGGCGAGGAAGGTCGCGACCGCGGTTCGCGCACCGTCGTCGAGAGCGCCGAGGATCTGGAGCAGACCGATCCCCGCGGCCGTCGGGTTCGTCCCGCTCCGCTTCATTGCCGAGATTTCGACGTACCCCCCGTCGTCCCGCCGCCGCGACTTCACGAACGCGATCATCCGGTCGGGCTGCGGGATCGGCCGGTCGAGCAGCTGGAGACAGAGGGCGACGAGAAACGCGGTGTACGTGCTGCCATGCGGCGCGCCCGGCGTCTTCCCATACCCGCCGTCCGGGGTGCGGAACGATTCCAGCGTCGCGGCCACCCGGTCGCGCCAGTCCGGGGGGGCGTCGGCCAGGACGTCCGGCCCGCCCCCGAGTGGGACGAGGTAACAGCTCACGACCAGCGAGAAGAAGTCCACCACCCCCGCCGAGCCCGTCATCCGGTCACGTAAAAACCCGGCCGTCCGCGTGCAGAGGTCGGGATTCAGGGCCTGAAGCACGGCCAGCGACCGCAGGGCGAAGCCGGTGTAATACACGTCCGACCCGCCCTCGCGCCCCGAAAACCCGCCGTCGGGGTTCTGGCACGCGAGCAGGTACGTCGCGTGCCGCTCGCGGACGTAGTCCGGCAGCTTCTCGACCCCGTCGAGCAGCTGGGTGGTCAGGCGCGTCAGGTAGGGCTCGGCGTCCATCAGGCGACCTGCTCCTCGAGCTTCGCCCGGAACTCGGCGGGGATCTCGGTCGATTCGAACTGGTGCGCCGCCGTCGTTCGGCACAGGACGGTGGTGATGCGGCCGGTGGCCACCGGGTCGCCGTGCTGGTTGCCGAAGTCGAACCGGTAGGTGACCGACTTCGTCCCGAGGCGTTCGACCACGACCGCGATCGTCAGCACGTCCTCGAACCGGGCCGGCCGCGTGAAGTCGCACGACACCGACACGCGGGGGAACCCCCACTTCACCCCGTCGGTCCACCAGCTGACCGACATGCCCAGCGAGTGCAGGAAGTCCGTCTCAGCCACTTCCATGAACCGGAAGAAGTTCGAGAAGTGCATGATCCCGGCCATGTCGGTATCGCCAAACTCGACCCGCCGGGTGGTGGTAAAAGGCATGGGGTGCGGGCTCTCGGACGGTTACGGCCGAAGGGCCGCGCTTCGGAGTCAGGATACGACCGGGGGGGCCGGCAGGAGAGAGCGGGGTTTCACGAACGATTCCAGCACCGCGACCGTTTCCCGCGCCATCACGTCCGCCGTGAACCGTTCCCGGACGGCCGCGGCGCCCGCCCGGCCGGCCCGCTCGCGGAAGTCGTGATCCTCCAACATTTGCCGCAACCCGGCGGCCAGGGCCGTCGGGTCGTCCGGGGGGACGAGCAGCCCGGCCCCGGTCGACTCGATCAGCTCCGGGAACGCGCCGTGCCGGGGTTTTACCACCGGGACCCCGTTCGCCCAGGCTTCCAGGACGTAGAGCCCCTTTGGTTCCTTGTACGTCGTCGGTACCGCGAGGACGTCGATCGACTGAAAGAACCGAACCTTGTCGGCGTGGCCGGGGCTTTCGACGTACTCGAACTCGTCGGCCAGGCCGGCCATCTTCAGCTTCGCCCGCTGATCCTCGAAGAAGGGGCGGTTGTTCTCGCCGAGCCACCCGGACGCCCGGAGTCGACACGCCGGGGCGTCCGGCATCTTCCGGAGTTCGATGAACGCATCGACCACATTCTGAAACCCCTTCTCGGGGCAAATCCGCGCGAAATACCCGATCACCAGAGGGGTTCCCCGTCTCACCGCCCGATCGCCGCCGTGGCCGGCGAGGTTCAACCCGGGGTAAACGACGTGCATCTTCTCCCGCGGCACCCCCAGGTAGCCGGCCATGTAATCGGCGTAGTATCGGCTCGTGCAAATGTACCCGTCCACCGCCGTGCCGTTCTTGCGGATCAGCTCCGCGGCCGTCCTCCGGTAGGTCTCCGGCAAGGCGTCCAGAAAGATGTCGTCGCCCTGGAGGGTGACGACGACGGGAACACCGAGCGCCCGCTTCACTTCCGGGATCACGCCGGAAAGCAGGGCGTTCGAGAACACGACCACCTCCGGCTTCACGTCAGACGCGAGCCACCGGATGAGCTTGGCGACTTCCTTCCGCTGCTTCCCGTCACGACCCTGGAGCATGGAGACGGTCATCTCGCCCATCTCGCTGTACTTCGTCCGCGCCGCGAACCGGCTGACCCACCGGAGCAACCGGGGAACATCGAGCAACCGGTCGAACAGCCACGGGGTGTACCGGAAGAGCCGGGACTTTTGCTGGAGATAGACGTTGATTCCACCGAAGAACACGCGCCCCTCGCTGACGTCCGCCTCATCGGTCCGGATCGGGGTATACGTGGGGATCAGCAGGGCATCGTGGCCGAGTCGGCGGAGCGCGGCGACGAGCGTGTTGTCCCGCATGCAGCTCCCGCAGTACATCCCAGCTGCTCCGGATGTAATGAACGCGATCCGCATAACCCCTCATGCCAGGCCTGAAAAACGACACCGGGTCTGAACCCCTGATCGTACCTGATCGCCGCAGTCGTACACCACTTGCGGCCGGAGGTGTTCTATCCCCCATTATGGCCGCCCCGACTGGTATACCGTCTTTCGGGCTTCGGCTTTCCGGCATTCGTAGGCGGGGAACCGGGACATTTTCACGCCAGGCAGAAAGTGGCACGAAACTCCAAGCCCGTCGGCCCGGTGCGAACTATAGACTTGTGGTGAAGCCGGGTCCGACTCCTCCGGATGATGGGAATGCCGGTCCTGACGCCCGAATCTGTTCTGGCCGACCTGCGACGGTTTCCGTTCCTCACCCCGGAACAACTGGTCCGGGTGGAAGCCGCCTCGCGCAAGGGCACACACACACCCGAACGAATCGTACGGAAACTCGCCGGCGCCGGGTGGTTGACTCACTTCCAGGCCGAGATGCTCCTCGCCGGCCGGGCCGATGGTCTCGCCTTCGGCCCCTATCTCCTGCTCGACAAACTGGGGTCTGGCGGGATGGGGGTGGTATACAAGGCCCGGCACGTGCGACTCGGACGGGTCGACGCTCTCAAGGTGATCCGGGCCGACAAAATTGCCTCGAAACTCATCGCCCGACGGTTCCTCCGCGAGATCCAGCTGACCTCCAGTCTGGAACACCCGCACATCGTCCGGGCCCTGGACGCCGGACACGTCGGCCGACAGCTTTATCTGGCGACCGAATTCATTCCGGGCGAAGATTTGGCCACGATCGTCCGCCGGAGCGGCCCGCTCACTGTCGCCGATGCCTGCCTGGTGGCGTACCAGACGAGCCTGGCACTCCAGCACATTCACGACCGGGGCCTGGTCCACCGGGACCTGAAGCCGTCGAACCTGATGCGGGACGAGGTGACCCGGGCGGCAAAACTGCTCGACCTCGGGCTGTCCGGGTTCCGCGAACGGGCCGACGCCACCGCGTCGCAAGGCGGCACGCTCACCAGTGACGGGATGATGCTCGGCACGCCCGACTTCATGGCCCCGGAACAGGTCCGGAACCCCCACGGGGTAGACATCCGGGCCGATCTGTACGCCCTCGGCTGCACCCTCTTCTATCTGTTGACCGGCCGCACGCCGTTCGACGGCACCGCGATCGAGAAACTGACCCAGCATATCAGCTCACCTCCCCCGCCGCTTTTCCTGCCGAACGGCCCGGCCCCGCCCGCCCTGGCGGCGATCGTCGGCAGGCTGATGGCCAAGGGGCCGGAAGACCGCTACCCGACCCCGCAGGCCCTGACGACGGCCCTGCTCGCGCTTCGGCCCGGGCACATTCAGCCCCCGGCGGAAGGCCCACCGGGCGATTCATCCGGCACCGCACGGGAAACTCCGGCGGTCGACGAGTGGCAGTCTCAGTTCGGCCAGCTCATCGCCCAGGACGAGTCTTCCCCGAGCCCCGCTCCCGAGAAGACCCCGGTCCCGAAGCCGGGTCGGGGGGCCCGGGCGCGGGTCGCGTGGGCGGCGATGGCGGTACTGATCGGAGCGGGCCTGCTCGTCGCCTTGCTCGCGCGTTCGGGCCGCCCGCCAGAGACGACGAACACGCCCCCGCCCGCCCCGCCGGCCCCCGAGGATCTTGCGGCCGAGGACCTCCGGGCGCTGAGAAAAGCGGTCGCGACCCAGGCCGACAACCGCGACCAGCTCCGCCAGCGGGTACTCGAGTACCGGGCCAGACACCCGGGGACGGCATACGCCGCGTCCGCCGCCGCCCTTCTTCGCCGGTTGCCGTCCCCGCTCGACAGACTCCCCCAGACCACGGACCCCGAGACGGAGATCCCCTCTGTTCGGGTCGGTGAACTCGGTTCGCCGATCACCTGGCTGGGCTTCGGACCGGCCGACGACCGGCTGTTCGTTACCCGGCGTGGGGGTACGCCGGAGGAATGGGACTTACCCGCCCTGACGGCGACCGGCCGGTTCCGGGAGCCTCCGGCGGACAGAGACGTGATCGTTTCTCTCCCCCCCGACGGGCGCGGTGGGGTGGCGGTGGAGGCCGGAAAACTGTCGATCTGGGGGGAGGACGGGCGGGTCCGGGTTGCGGACACCGGGCCCCCGCTGGCGGCGCGGGTTGCGGGAATAGCCCCGGACGGCAGGTCCGCGGTCGTGGCGTTCGCGAGTCCGGAAGAGCCGCTCGCGCGAGTCGATCTCGAAACGGGCAAAATCCTCACCCGGTTCGAATACCGGTCGGCGCGGGTGAAGAGCATTACGGTCTCGGCGAACGGCGGGGCGTGTCTCGTGCTGGGCTCCGACGGGCTGTTCCGGGTCGTCCCGCTCGCGGCCGGGAAAGCGGTGTGGGCCTTCGACCGACAGCCGATCATGGCGGGCACCCCGTCCGGGGTATTCGGGCCGGACGGCCAGCGGCTGTACCTGACCGGCGTCGGGCGGACCGCGGCCCGGTTCGCCCACGAGAGCCAGACGCCGGACGTCCGGTACGAGGTCGAGGCCGAGTCGCCACCGGGCGGCGTGTCCCGGTGGCGCGGGCCCAGTGCCGGCCGGCCGACGTGCATCGCCGTCTCGGCCGATGAGGCTACAGTGGCGGTGGGGACGCGGGTCGGGAACCTGTACGTGTACGCGGCGGCGACCGGCAAGCCGATCCAACAATTCCGGCTGTTCGGCCGGGTCGATGCACTCGCGTTCTCGGCGCACGGCAAGATCCTGGCCGTGGCCACCGAGGACGGCGCGGTCGTGCTCATCCCGCTAAAAAGCTGACCGATCCTGCTCACCCTGCTCCGTCGAGCTCCTTCCGCCAGCTCTCGTACTCCTTCAACACCTGTTCCCGCGGACATCGCTCGCGGTAGATCGCCCGGGCCCTCAGCCGGTACTCCTTGTTCACCTCGTACGTGGGCAGGACGTACTGAAAGTCCCAGGCCGGGTTCGTGGTCTGGGCGGCGGTGTTGACCCCACCGCCGGTCGGCGACTGGGTCAGACGCAGCCCGTCGGATCGGTCGAACATCATGACAAAAATATGCTTGTTGAACAGGCCGTAGAACAGCGGGACGTCGTAGCGGACCGGCGACAGGTTCTTGTACAGACAGTCGCGGTGGTCCTTGGCGAACGTGAGTTCGAACGCATCCCGCTCGTGGGCGACGGTACTCACCGCGTTGTGGGCCGGGGGGCAGTGCTGGAGCCAGAGGTTTTTCCCACGGAGGTACATGCTCTTGTCGTCCGGGGCGTTGATATAGCTCGCCCAGAACAGGCCGAGGTACTTCCGCTTGAACGCGTGCTGCGTGGCCGTGAACCGGAAGTCGAGGTCGATGATGTCGGGCTCGCGGAGGGTAAACCGGGACGTGCTCTCGAGGTGGAATGTCGGGGTCGGAGGCTGGTACAGCTCGGCCCCGGCGGCCGAGAGCTTCCGGAGTGTCATCTTCGCGTTCCGGGGCTCGAAGAAGATGGCCGTCTTCCCGGGGGGGTCCACGGTTTCGCCGTCGAAGATGTGCTCGAAGTTGAGCCCGGCGACGATCGGCACGAACAGGTTCGTCGGCTCGGTCTTGTGCGTCAGGCTCCAGAGGCCGTTGTAGCCGGCCCGGTGCTGGCCTTGCGCGTCGTTGTCGCCAATGACGGCGGTCAGGTCGCCGACGGTGAAGGTGTCGTGGGGCATGGTCGGTGGGTGGGTGGGGTGGTGGGGTGGTGGGGTAGTGGGGTGGTGGGGTGGTGGGGTGGTGAGGTGAGATGAGGTGGTGGGGTGGTGGGGTGGTGAGGTAGTGGGGTGGTGGCTACTCCGGGCCCTTGCGATTGTTCTGGAATTTGATCGACTGATTGATCTCTCTCGACAATTGCTCCACTTCCTCGATCAGCGAATCGAGTTCGATCTGGGTAATGAGTTGTCGGGCGAGGCATCGCCGAAGCCAGTAGACCGTTTCGCGCAATGAACCCCGTGAGTAATAAAGGAATTTCCTGACCTCACCTGGGTGGAATCGGCCCCCAGCCTCCGCGATATTTGCCCCGATCGAGTCGGCGGCCCGGGTCAGTTGCCCGCCGATTGTCTGTTTCAGGAACCAGTCCCAGCCGATAACCAGTTCCCAGATGCGATCCCCTACAGCTTCGGCCCGCTGGTAGACCCGTCTGTTCTCGATCGGCTCGTAGGGCATGGCGAGACTCAGCTTATCGGTTCCACAACATTAACCCCACCATCTCACCACCTCATCTCACCACCCCACCACCCCACCACCCCACCACCCCACCACCCCACCACCCCACCACCTCATTTACAACCCCGCCGTCTCGAACCCCTTGCGGTACGTTCGGCGGACGAACCGGTTCGCCTCCTCGACGTTCGTCACCTTCAGCTCCTTGGTGTCCCACTTCAGGTCCGTCTTCGGGAACCGGGTGGCGAGACACCCGAGCAGGACCATCTCGGTGAGCGGCCCGGAATAGCTGAACGGGGCCGAGGTGGTCCCGTTCCCGCGGACGGCCTCGACGAACTGGAGGTAGTGGTCGTCGCCCTTCACCTGTGGCTTCCTGAAGTCCTTGAACTTTTCGGCCGGGAGGAGGACCGGATCGGCAATGTACGGGGAGTACATCACGCCCTCCGTGCCGATGTACACCGAGCCCTGGTCGTGGAGCTTCCCGCCGACGAGGTCCTGAACGCTCTTCGGCGGGCGGGCGTTGCCGTTGTACCACGTCAGGCCGACCGTCTCGGTGGTGTACTTGGTGCCCGGGAAGACGTATTTCACCTGGACGTCGAGGGACCAGTTGTAGTCGTTCGGGCCGGGCAGCTCGGACCGGATCGTGAGCGGATTGCCCACCCCCAACGACCCGAAGACCGGGTCGAGGATGTGACAGCCCATGTCGCCGAAGGTTCCGGTCCCGAAGTCGAGCCGCTTCCGCCAGTTGCCCGGGTGGTAATACCCGTTGCCGATGAACGGCCGCTCGGCCGCGACCCCGAGCCACAGGTCCCAGTTGAACCCGGCCGGGACCGGGTCGGTCCGGTCCGGCTTCGGGGTGGTATCGCCCCACGACTTCCCGCTCCAGGAGTGGACCTCCTTCACCTTCCCGATCGCCCCGTCGTGGACGAGCTGGACCACGAGCTTGTGGACCGGGTGCGAATGAATTTGAATGCCCATCTGGGTGATCAGTTTCTTCTCGGCCGCGACCTCGGTGAGCCGGCGGGCCTCGTAGATCGTCTGGGTGAGCGGCTTCTGACCGTATACGTGCAGCCCCCGCTGGAGCGCCCGCATCCCGATCGGGGCGTGCATGTGGTCGGGGGTCGAGACGTTCACCGAGTCGAGGTCCTTTTCCTTGTCGAGGAGGACCCGGTAGTCCTCGTAGACCCGGCAGTCCGGGAACCGCTTCTTGACCTCCCCCACCTTGGACTGATCGACCTCGGCCACCGCCACCAGCTTGAGGTTCTTGCTCGCGGTGAGCGACCCGATGTCGGACCCGGCCATCCCGCTGGCCCCGAAGCTGGCGTGCAGGACGGTTTCGCTCGGGGCGGCGGTGGCGAACTTCCGGAACACGAACGGGGCGGCGAGGCCGGTGGCCGTGGCCTTCAGGGCGATCCGGCGGGTGACGCGAGGCGAGCGGGACATGGAAGGGCCCTTTGAGGAGTGAGGATAGGTGAGCGGCAGGTGGGAAACGACCCACGAAACCGGTTCGGTCAAGTTTGCTTTCTTGTGGCACAGGTCTCCAGACCTGTGTAACTGCACGGGTCTGGAGACCTGTGCCACAAGATGACTCGGCGGGTCGGGTTTCTCCTACCGCTCGCCTTACGCCAGGATCTCTTTCACCACCCGCCCGTGGACGTCGGTCAGGCGGTCGTCGCGACCCTGGAAGCGGAAGGTCAGTTTGGTGTGGTCGAACCCGAGTTGGTTGAGGACGGTGGCCTGTAGGTCGTGGACGTGGACCTTGTCCCGGGCCACGGAGAAGCCGAGTTCGTCGCTCTCGCCGTGCGTGTACCCGCCCTTGATCCCGCCGCCGCAGAGCATGAGCGAGAAACAGTCGGGGTAGTGGTCCCGGCCGAGGATCTGGCTGGCCGCGGTGCGGCCCTCGCGGAACGGGGTCCGCCAGAACTCGACGCCCCAGATCACGAGCGTCTCGTCGAGCAGCCCGCGGTTCTTCAAGTCCTTGATGAGCGCCGCCACCGGTTGCGAAGTGGCGGTGCCCTTTTTGGTCAGCCCGTCCCGGATGTCTTCGCCCGGCCCGGTCCCGTGGAAGTCCCAGCCCCAGTCGAAGAGCTGGACGTACCGGACGCCCTGCTCGACGAGCCGGCGGGCCAGCAGACAGTTGTTCGCGAAACTGCCGGCCCCGGGTTTGGCCCCGTAGGCGTCGAGCACCTTCGGCGACTCCTTCGAGATGTCCATCACCTCCGTCGCCGACATCTGCATCCGGAACGCGAGCTCGTATTGCGAGATCCGGGTGTTCGTCTCCGGGTGGCCCATCTCCTTGCCCTGGATCTCGTTCAGGTCTTTCAGGGCGTCGAGGCTGGTCCGCCGCATGTCGCGGTCCATCCCGGCCGGGTCGGACAGGTAGAGCACCGGCTCGCCCTTCGACCGGCACTGCACGCCCTGGAACACGCTCGGCAGGAACCCGCTCCCCCAGCACCCCTGCCCACCGCTCGGCTGCACGCCGTTGGAGATCAGCACCACGAACCCGGGCAGGTTCTGGCTCTCGCTCCCGAGCCCGTACGTGACCCAGCACCCCAGACTCGGGCGGCCCTGTCGGGCGAACCCGGTGTAGAGGAGCAGTTCCGCCGGGGCGTGGTTGAACTCGTCGGTCTTCATCGACCGGATGACGGTCACGTCGTCGGCCACGGCGTGCAGGTGCGGGATCGCGGCGGACATCCAGACGCCGGCCTTCCCGTGCTGTTTGAACGGCTGCTTCGTACCGAGCAGTTTGGGGACGCCCGACGTGAACGCGAACCGCTTCCCCTTGAGGAACTGGTCCGGGCAGGTCTCGCCGTCGTGCTTGACCAGCTCGGGCTTGTAGTCGAGCAGGTCGAGGTGCGGCGGGGCGCCGGACATGTGGAGGTAGATCACCCGCTTCGCCTTCGGGGCGAAGTGCGGCTTCCGCGGGCCGAGCGGGTTGTCCGCGGTGATGCCCGGCACGTCGGCCCGGGCGTCGCCGAAGAATTGCGACAATGTGAGCCCGCCGAGCCCGAGCGAGGAGGTCTTGAGGAAGTGCCGGCGGGTCAGGTTCTGGAGGTATTCGAGGCGGGGGTGCATGGAAGAATCTCGTGTGTTCGAGCTTCGGCCGAATTACGCTAATCTCTTCTGTAGGGTGGGCACTGCCCGCCGGAACCGACGGTGGGCAGTGCCCACCCTACAGAAAGGAATCCGTGCCAGTCGGCATCACCGCTTCATGAACATCTCGTCCAGGTTCAACAGCACGCTCGCGACGACCGTCCAGGCCGCGGCGTCGGCCGCGTCCGTGCCCGGCGGGAGCGGCCCGAGCGGGACGGTCGCGAACTGGGTCGCCTTCGGCAGTTCCGTCGCGAATTTCGCCCTCGCGTCCGCGTGCAGCTTGGCCAGCCGCTTGACCTCCTCGTCCTTCGCCGGCCGGGCGAGACAGACGCGGACGGCGAAGGCCACCTTGTCCGCGGGCGTCGTCCCGCCGTCCTTCATCATCCGTCGCGCCAGTCCCTGGGCCGCCTCGACGTAGACCGGGTCGTTCATCGTCACGAGTGCCTGGAGCGGGGTGTTCGTCCGGGTCCGGCGGACGGTGCAGATGTCCCGGTTCGGGGCGTCGAACGTGGCCATCGACGGGTACGGGTTCGACCGCCGCCACGCGGTGTACAGGCCGCGCCGGACCTTATCGTCGCCGGTGCTGGTCTGCCAGTCGATCGAGCCGCCGAAGGCGGCGCTCACCCCGAGGTTCGGCTGCGGCGGGCGGACCGACGGGCCGTGCAGTTTCTGGCTCAGCAGCCCGCCGACGAACAGGGCCTGGTCGCGGACCATCTCGGCGGTCAGCCGGACCCGCGGACCGCGGGCGAGAAGGCGGTTATCGGGGTCGCGCTCGACCAGCGCGGGCGTCACCTTTGCCGACTGGCGGTACGCGGCGGAGGTGACGAGCAGTTTCAGGAATCGTTTGACGTCCCAGCCCTGGACCGGGCTGGCAGGCGGTCCCGGCTGCCACGTCGGCTGCATGAACTCGACCGCCAGCCAGTCCAGCAGTTCGGGGTGGCTCGGGAGTTCCCCCTGCGTCCCGAATTCCTCGCTCGTCCGGACGATCCCGATCCCGAAGATCTGCTCCCAGAACCGGTTCGCGACGACCCGCGCGGTGAGCGGGTTCTCCGGGCTGGCCACCCATTTCGCGAAGGTGAGCCGGTCCTTCGGGGCCGCTTTCGGGAGTGGGGGGAACGCGGTCGGGACGCCCTCGGCCACCTCTTCGCCGAGGTCGAGGAAGTTGCCGCGGAACTGGAGACGGGTCTTCCGCCGCTGGCCCGTCGGGAGGTCCCGCATGATCGGGACGGTGGTGAGCGGCTTCACCTCGGCGAGCTGTTTCTTGAGGGCGGCGAGTTTGTCCCGCTCCGGCTTCATCTCCTCGGGCTTTTTCCCCTTCAGCTTGGCTTCGAGGTCGGCGGTCTCGGCCTCCAGCTTTTTCTTCTTCTCCAGAAGCTCCGGCGTCCAGAACGGGAGCGTCGGACTCTCGTCGCCGCGGTCGGCGTCGGCCGTGTTGTTGAGGAACGCGAAGAGCTGGAAATACTCCTTCTGGGAGATCGGGTCGTACTTGTGGTTGTGGCACTGCGCGCAGGCGACCGAGGTTCCCATCCAGACGGTGAACGTGGTGTTCACCCGGTCGACGACCGCGACGTTCCGGAACTCCTCGTCGTTCGTCCCGCCCTCGTTGTTCGTCATGGTGTTCCGGTGGAACGCCGTGGCGATCAGCTGGTCCTCGGTCGGGGTCGGGAGCAGGTCGCCGGCGAGTTGTTCGATCGTGAATCGGTCGAACGGCTTGTTCGCGTTCAGCGACTGGATGACGTAGTCCCGGTACTTCCAGATGGTGCGGGGCGGGTCGTCGGCGTAGCCGGCCGAGTCGGCGTACCGGCCGAGGTCGAGCCACGTCCGCGCCCAGTGCTCGCCGAACGCCGGTTTGGCCAACATCCGGTCGGCCATCTTCTCGTAGGCGTCCGGGGCCGCGTCCTTGACGAACGCATCGACCTCGTCGACCGTCGGCGGAAGGCCGGTCAGGTCGAGCGCCAGCCGGCGGATCAGGGCGTACTTGTCGGCCTCGGGGGACGGGGTCAGCCCCTCCTTCTCGAGCCGGGCGAGGACGAACGAGTCGACCGGGGTCTTCACCCACGTGGGGGTCCGGACCGCGGGAGAAGCCGGCCGCACGGGCTTGACGTAAGCCCAATGTACGGCATAAGGTGCGCCTTCTTTCACCCACCGCGTCAGGATCTCGGTGTCCTTCGGGGAGAGCTTTTTCCCCGACTTCGGCGGGGGCATCGCCGACCCGACTTCCGTCGTCGTCACGCGGGCGACCAACTCGCTCGCCTCCGGCTTTCCGGGAACCACGGCGGCCGCGATCGCCCCTTCCCTGGTGTCGAGCCGGAGGTCGGCCTTTCGCTCCTTCCCGTCGGGCCCGTGACAGGCAAAACAGTTGTTCGACAGGATGGGCCGAACGTCGCGGTTGAAATCGATCTTCGCCGGTGGTTGCGCCGGGGCGAAGGCCGGGACGAGGCACACAACCGCGATAGCCAGGAGCGCGACGACCGCCGGGGTGGGTCGTGGGGGTGCGGGCGGACGAGTCATATTCGCACCGTGGCGGAATGAACGGGGTGATGAGTTGTAGCGGGGCGCAAATCCGAAGGCGGGTGGGCGTCGTCTTGTTGGAGTACAGGTAGTTTAACGGGTTGGCGGTAGAAGGGGTGGAAAAAACTGGACCGCGGATCGATTCCCAGTCGACGGGTACTGAAATGCCCGGGGCCGACTCGCCCCCAGCGGAGTGAGCCGGCCCGTCGCGGCCGCGTACAGGTAGACCGGTCAGTACCCGACGGCCAGCCCGATATTGATCCCCTGGACCCAGAAGGTCGAGGTGTTGAGCGGGACCGGCTGCTGGGCCGGCCCGAACCGGGCCCCGAAGTTCTGGCTGGTCGGCACGAGGGTCGGGTTGATCTGGGTACTCAGCTGGTCGCCCGGGCGGATGACGCTGCTCACGTACATGAACGTGTAGCCGAAAGTCAGGGCGAGATGGCTGGTCACCTGGACGTTCGCGTTGGCCCCGACCTCGGGAATGACCACGAACTTGGACCGGGAGAACTGCCCCGAGTTGCCCGCGACGGCGAAAAAGCCGCCCGGCGTCGTGACCGGCGGCACGACCCCGGTGGCGAGGGTCGTACTACCGTCCAAGTGGCCCGACTCCTGCATCGACCCGAGGCCGACCTTGCCCGTGACGCTCAGGGTGAGGGCCTCGTAATGGAGGTTCGCACGGCCCCCGATCATCCCGCCGTAAAACCGGTTCTGGGTGGCGATGCGGTCGGTCACGGAAGTGGTCGCCGGGGACGGGGAGCCCAGCCCCTGGAAGATCGCCACCCCGCCGGCCTGGGCGGCGGCGAAGTCGGAGATCGCGAGCGATTCTTCGAGGCTAAAGAACTTGAACCCGGCCAGGGCGTCCAGGGTCATGTGCCCGCCGGTGTCGTACACCCGCCACACCGGGCCGATCTCGGCCCCCCAGACCGTCTCGGTGGCATCGGTCCTGATCCCGCCCGCGAAGAACCCCGGCTGGTTCAATACGCGGGCACTCTGGAGGCCCGTGGTGGTGTCGAGGAACGGCCGGGCGAGAGTCGGGAACAGGTCCGTCCCGAAGATCGGCGGCGTCCCCGACTGCTTCCGCGGGAGGATGAAGATGTTGGCCTCGATCCCGACCGACTCGTTGTTCGTGAGCCAGTACCCGGTAGTCAGACGGACGCCCGAGAAATTCTTGAAGTCGTAGGTGGAGTTGCCCAACACCACCTGGGTGCCGTTCGTCCCGATGGCCCCGGTCCCGGTCGCCGGCCCGACGGTCGCGAGTGGGACCGAGATCGGGGCCTTCTTCGTCCAGAACGCCAGGTACTCGGCCCCGACCCAGAACTTCGGCCCCCGGGCCGCCGCCCCGCCGAGCGTATCGGTCGGCAGTTCCGGTGCGCCGGGCCCGACCGGGCCACCGACGGAGCCCGCCGGCATCGCCGCGGGAGGGCCTCCCGGCGGCAGACCCGGCATGCCCGCCGGGAGACT
The DNA here is from genome assembly GCA_028288765.1 of Gemmataceae bacterium. Classification (GTDB taxonomy): domain Bacteria; phylum Planctomycetota; class Planctomycetia; order Gemmatales; family Gemmataceae; genus Urbifossiella. The sequence continues at coordinate 69,758 of JAQGHQ010000342.1, forward strand.
GGCGGGGGGAATGGGCCCGGCGGGGCCCGGCATGAACGAGAAGCCACCCGGCGCGCCCGGATACCCGCCGACCGGGCCGAGCGGCGCGGCCTCGGGCGGGAAATGGGCGGTGGCACGACCGGCCGGCCCGGCGAGGGCGGCCGCGACCGCCGCGACCGCGGTGAGTGCGCGGGGTGACATGCTGGGTAGTCCTCCGTGACCGGGGTCCGGACCGGCCGCCCCCGCCGGCCGTCGCGGACGAACGGGCACGGCGGACGGCACGAGTGACGGCGGGGCCGAACTCTGGGATAAATGTCGGCGTTAATCGGTGCGGAATTGAGCGATTCTTCCGGCGGCGCGGGTGGTGGCGGAGGTGCCCGGGGGTGGGCCTGTCGGCGGTGGCCGGGCAAGAGCTCGTGCGGCCGTCGCCCCGCCCGGCTTTCTGATTGGGTCTGTCAAGCCGAGTGTGATAAAAACTAATGTGACCCGACTCCGGACCTCCCTGGTACTCCGCCGACTCGCCGCCGGGGCGAATCGTTCGTCGTTGTCCGACCATTTACTCGGGACCACCTAATCGACTGCCCACCCGGAGCTGAGAATATGTTTTCCTGGAAGGAACTGATGCGGTCATGGCTGAAACCCGCACGCCGGCGACCGGTCCGGGCCGACAGGGCGTTACGGCTGGGCGTCGAATCCCTCGAACTCCGTGACGTCCCGTCGATCTCGACGAGCGGGACTCCGCCCGTCTGGCAGTCGGTCGGCCCGGCGGGGATCCAGAATGCGGGCGGCGTGGACATCGGAACGCCGGCCCAGAACATCGAAATCGGGGCCGTAAACCAGGTCGCGGTGGATCCGTTCAATTCCAACCATGTGGCGGTTGCCGCGGTGAACGGCGGGGTGTGGACGACCAACAACTACACCAACCCAGGGATCACCTGGACCACCACCACCGACAACCTCCCATCACTCGCCATTTCTTCAGTCGCTTTCAGCCCCGTTACCCCGGGGGTATTGTATGCCGGGACCGGGAGTTACACCGCCGGGGGTGGAGGGGGTGGGCTGTACTTCGCGGCGGGTGTCACCAACTCCGGCGTGGGCGGCGCCCCGGTCGGGATTTACAAGTCGACCGACGGCGGAACGACCTGGGCCCAGTTCGGCGCGTCGACGTTCGCCAATCTCCGTGTCCGCGACATCGTCCCGACGGCCCTCAATGGTGGGAACACCGTCTTCGCGGACACCAGCGACGGCGGAACGGGGGTGTTCGGCATCTACCAGAGCGATGACGGGGGGGCGAACTGGACCCGGTTGTCCGGGTCGAACGGGTTGCCCGACCTCGGGGTGACGAGCTTCGTGCGCGACCTCGGCAACGCGAATCGGTTCTACGCCGTAACCGCCAGCACCGGCAGCGGCGGGGCGGCGGTCTACATGCTCGACGTCACCGGCGGCAACACGGCCTGGGTGAACGTCACGAACAACCTCCCGTCCACATTCGGCGCCGGAACCCGGATCCTCCTCGCGACGACTGCCGCCGGCGTTGACCCGGTCTACGCCGCGGTCGTCGACCAGACCAGCACCCTCCGGGGGGTCTACCGGGCGGTCCCGTTCTCGGGCGGGTCGGGGACCAGCCCGACGTACGTCTGGACCGCGATCGGCCCGGGGGGGCTCCCCCCGGATATCAGCGCCGGCCAGCAGTCGGATCTCCACCTGGGGATCGTCGCGGACCCGCTCTCGGACCACATCGTGTACGTCGCCGGCGACCGGACGAAGGGCCCTATCAGCAACGGATTCCCGGGCGACGCCGTCCGGGGCGACGCGATCGCCGACACCTGGACGGCCCTGACCCTCCAGCCCAACCCGGTCATCCCCCCCGCCCCCGGGACGGTCAACCCGACGACACCGAACCCGCCGCCGACCACGGCCCCGCACGCCGACTTCCGCAGCCTCACCTTCACCGGGAACAACACGATCATTGCGGGCACGGACGGTGGTGTCTACCAACTGACCAACACCAACCCCCCGAGCGGAAGTAACCGGGCACCGGTCTGGACCTCGGTCAACGCGAACCTGGCGATCACCGAGGTCTACCAGGCGGCCGTCTACAACCCCACGAGTTCCACCCCGGCGGGGAACGTGTACATGGCCGGGGCCCAGGACAACGGGCAAAGCGAGGCCAGGGCCGGGCAGGCCTGGAAAGAAGTCCAGGGCGGAGACGGGGTGATCGTCCGGGCCGACCTGGTCAACAAGTTCGAGTACTATTCGGCCCAGAATTTCTTCCTCGCGGTCCGGAACCCGAACGGGACGATCACGTTCCCGGCCGAGGCGGTTAACGGGACCGGGGTCACCCTCGCCGGCAGCCTCCCGTTCCTCCCCGCGATGGTCCTCAACCAAGCCCAGCCCGCGCTCATGCTGGTCGGCGGGCCGAATAAGGAACTCTTTCTGTCGAGCGACCATGCGAATACCTTCACCTCGCTCGGCGGAGTGGCCGGGGGGCTGCCGAGCAACGTCCCGAACATCACGTCCACGCCCGTCGCCATCGCGTTCGGGACGGCGAACATCCGGTTCGCCGCGTACGTGGCGTCGGACGACGGGAACATCTCCCAGTCGTTCGACGTGACCTCGGCGAACGGGAACTTCGTCCTTACCAACTTCAAGCAGGTGGCCGGCGGCCTCCCGGCCATCAGCGTCGTCATGGACCCGAACAACCCGCTGATCGCCTACGCGGTTACCCAGGACGGTGTGTTCCGGACGACGGACGGTAGCACCTGGACCGAGCTCACGGGCAACCTGACCAACCTCGTCTCCCCCGGCGGGCTCGTCAAGCTGGACACCGCCGTCCTGCTCCCGAACGGGGGGGCGGGGCCGGTCCTGCTCGTCGGGGGGTACGGCGGCGTCTACCAGACCAACGTCAACCAGCTGAACGGCGGGTCCACCGTCTGGATCAAGTTCGGGGGCGGGATCCCGAACGTCACCGTCAGCGACCTCCAGTACGACGCCGCCAGCGACACGCTCGTCGCCGGGACCTACGGCCGCGGCGTCTGGGCCCTGACCGGGGCGTCGACCGCCCTGACCAACGGCCCGGTCGTCACTGTCACCGGGGGCGGGGGGGCGAACAACCTGGCCGTCTACCCCGACCCGACCGATTCCTCCAAGTTCGTCGTCAGCGACGGGCTCGGGAACGTCCAGTCGTTCTCCCTGAACGCCTACCGGAAGGTCGTGCTCAACGGGTCCGGCGGGCCCGACACGATCACCATCGGGGCCCCCGCCCCCGGCCAGGCCGGGCAGACCACCCCCCTCGGCCTGAAGATCATCGTGATCGGCGGCGGCCACGCCGGGGACACCCTGGTCATCCAGGACGCCGCCGACCCGACGGCCCAGCAGGTGACCTTGACCGCCACGACCATCGGGACCGGGGTCGGGGACACCCTCCTCGGGACCAGCGGGGCGGTGACGTACACCGGGCTCGACAAGGGATCGATCCAGTTCCGCCTCGGGGCCGGGGGGAACCAGTTCGCGGTCAACGACTCGGCGACCCAGGCCGCCGCCACCTACACGATTACGGCGTCCCAGGTGACCCGGTCCCTGGGCGGGACGTACACCTATTCCGGCGGGATCGGGCAGCTGGCGGTGACGGGCGGGGCGGCGCCAGACGTATTCAACATCCAGTCGACCCCCGCGGCGACGACCGTCACCGGGGGCGGCAACAACGACGTGTTCAACGTCGCCTCGGACGCCCCCGCCGACACCGCCGCGCAGGGCAGTCTCGGCGGGCAGCTGACGCTCACCGGCGGCGGCGGGGTCGACGCGGCGCAGGTGAACGGGACGGCCGGGACCGACCCGGTCACGGCCACGGTGACCGCGACCGGGACCGGCATCCTGACCGGGCTCCCGCAGGCGGTCGCGTTCAACGGGCTGACTTCCCTCGGGTTCAACGGGCTGGGCGGGTCCAACTCGTTCCAGGTGGTGAACAGCACGGGCACCGCCTTCGGTACCCCGACGACCCCGACCGCCGGGATCGTCTTCGCCCCGAGCGGGGCCGGGGCGGGGACGGTCCGGGTCGGGTCGGCGATCCAGTTCGGCCTCAGCGGGATCACCGCCGGCCTGACCGTGACCGGCGGCGGCGCCGACACCCTCACGGTCCTCGGGACCAGCGCCCCGGGCCTCCAGTCCGCAAACGGGGAGGCCGCGGTCGGCAACGGGGTGGACAATATCACCGCCAGCGACTCGCAGGTCAGCGTCACCAGTACCTTCGCCGGGCCGCTCCTGGGGCTGACCGTCGGGACCGCGAACGGCACCCCGTCCGTCTCGACCCTGTACGTCGCGACGGGGAACCACAGCGGTGCCACCGGGGACCAGGTGACCGTCACCCCGTCGGGCCAGCTCAACCTGGTCGTCGACGGGCGGGGTACGCTCGGCAGCCCGGGGAACAAGATCACCATCACCGGCCCCGGCCCGTTCACCTCGACCCAGACGTCCGACCCGACCCTCGGCCCCCCGCAAACCCGGTTCACGGCCGGGGACGGCACGACCGTCGGGGTGATCGGGTTCTCGAAGACGAGCCTGCCGGGCTCGAGCACCAACAGCGGGATGATCGCGGTCGCTTCGGACAGGGGGCCGGAAACCGTGGTCCAGGTGTTCGACCGCCTGACCGGGGCGCTCCGGTTCCAGGTGACCCCGTTCCCGGGGTTCACCGGCGGGGCGAGCGTCGCGTCCGGGGACCTGACCGGGGACGGGATCGCCGACCTGATCGTCGGGGCCGGCCCGGGCGCCGGCCCGGCCGTCGAGGTGTTCAGCGGGCTCGACGGGTCGCTGATGTACAGCTTCTTCGCCTACGAGCCGACCTTCACCGGCGGGGTGAACGTGGCCGCCGCGGACATCACCGGGGCCGGGCACGCGGACATCATCATCGGGTCCGGGGTCGGCGGCGGGCCGCGCGTCCGGGTGCTCGACGGTATCACCCTGGCCGTCGTCCGGGACACGTTCGTCTACGAGTCGACGTTCCGCGGGGGGGTGAATGTCGCCACCGGGGACGTGAACGGGGACGGCACCCCGGACGTGATCACCAGCGCGGGGGCGGGGGGCGGGCCGCGGGTAGTCGTACTGGACGGCAAGACCTTCAGGCCGATCTCGAGCTTCTTCGCGTTCGACCCGAACTCCCGCACCGGGTTCTCGATCGCGGCCGGGAACGTGACCGGGTCCGGGCGGGCGAGCGTGATTGTCGGGGCCGGCCGCGGCGTCCCGGCCCAGGTGCGGGTGTTCGAAGGGCTGTCCGGCGCACTCATCACCAACTTTTACGTGAACGACCCCGCCCAATCGGGGACGGCGGTCCCGTCCATCCAGTTCGACGCCGGCGTCCGGGTCGCGGCCGCGGACCTGACCGGGGACGGGATTGACGACATCATCACCGTCAAGGGGGCCGGGTCCACGCCGACAATCCGGGGGTACAAGATCATGGGCGTGAACCCGACGACGAACGCCCTCTTCCCGACCTTCCAGGAGGTCTTGCACGAGAACGCGTTCAACGGCGCGTTCGGGTTCGGGCTATTCGTCGGCGCGAGCGACTGATACCGAATCGCATGGATCGGTTTTGTAGGGTGGGCACCGCCCACCGTTCGACGGTGGTGGGCGGTGCCCACCCTACAAGAACCGAGCCCCCGAGTACACAGGCGGACAAGCCTGCCTTTCTGCGACGAGCGACTCGCGAGCCCGGGGATCTCGGTCCCCGGGCTCGCCCCGTTTTTTGTCGGCTCGCCGCCGGCCGCCGGGCAGTTCGGTGCGCACGACACGGAACGGGAGTGCCAGGGCTTCCCCGACGCAACCCGCCGCCGGGCCGAATCGATCCCGGGCACGCGCTTTGCCATCCCCCTCCGGTGGTCTCGAACGAGACGGAGGGGTGAATGGCGATGCGGACAAGGCGACGGCTACCGGTCGGTGCGGAAGTCGTTCCGGACGGCGTCGATTTCCGTGTCTGGGCCCCCGGCCGCCGGACGGTCGAGGTCGTGGGTGAGGATGACGGCCCGCCCACCGCCGCACTGGCCCCCGAAGGGAACGAGTATTTCTCCGGGACGATCCCCGGTCTCGCGGCGGGCGACCGTTACCGCTACCGGCTGGACGGAGAGGGCTCCTTCCCGGACCCCGCCGCGCGCTACCAGCCGGCCGGCCCCCACGGCCCGTCGGCGGTAGTCGACCCGGCCGCGTTCGCGTGGACGGACGCCGGGTGGAGGGGGGTGAGCCTCCCCGGCCAGGTCATCTACGAACTCCACGTCGGGACGTTCACGCGGGAGGGAACGTGGGCGGCGGCGGCCCGGGAGCTGCCGGAACTCGCCGCCGCCGGGTTCACGCTCGTCGAGGTGATGCCGGTGGCCGAGTTCCCCGGCCGGTTCGGCTGGGGGTACGACGGGGTCAACCTCTTCGCCCCCACCCGCCTGTACGGCACCCCCGACGACTTCCGCGAATTCGTCGACCGGGCCCACGCGGCCGGGCTCGGGGTGATCCTGGACGTGGTGTACAACCATTTCGGCCCGGACGGGAACTATCTGTCGCATTTCGCCCCGGCTTACTTCACAGACCGACACGAGAACGAGTGGGGCTGCGGGATCAACTTTGACGGCCCGGACGCCGATCCCGTCCGGGAGTACTACCTGGCGAACGCCGGGTACTGGGTCGACGAGTTCCACCTCGACGGGTTGCGGATCGACGCCTCGCAGGCGATCGTGGACCAGTCCCCGGAACACATCCTGGCGGCAATCGGGCGCCGGGTGCGGGAGGCGGCCGGGGGCCGGGGGACGGTCGTCGTCAGCGAGAATGAGCCGCAGGAGGCGAGGGTGGTCCGCCCGGTGGGGGCCGGGGGGTACGGGCTGGACGGGCTCTGGAACGAGGACTTCCACCACTCGGCGATGGTCGCGATGACCGGGCGGAACGAGGCGTACTACACCGACCATGCGGGGGCCGCCCAGGAATTCGTGTCGGCCGCGAAGTACGGGTTCCTGTTCCAGGGGCAGCGGTATTCGTGGCAGGAGAAGCGGCGGGGCGCCCCGGCCTTCGACCTGCCGGGGTGGGCGTTCATCAACTACGTCCAGAACCACGACCAGGTGGCGAACTCGGCCCGCGGAATCCGGTGCCACCAGCTGTCGAGCCCCGGCCGGTACAAGGCCGCGACCGCCTGCCTGCTCCTGTTCCCGGGCACCCCGATGCTCTTCCAGGGGCAGGAGTTCGCCGCCTCGACCCCGTTCTTCTACTTCGCCGACCACCGGCCGGAGCTCCGCGAACGGGTCCGGTCCGGGCGGGTCGAATTCATGTCCCAGTTCCGCTCGATGGACCGCCCGGACCTGTCGGCCTGGCTCCCGGACCCGGCCGACCCGGCGTCATTCGAGCGGTGTAAGCTCGACTTCGCCGACCGGGTAAATAATGCCGGGTACTATCAGATGCACAAGGACCTGCTCCGGCTCCGCCGGGAGGACCAGGTGTTCCGCCCCGGGCCCGGGCAACGAGTGGACGGGGCGGTCCTCGGCCCGCGGGCGTTCGTGATCCGGTACTTCGCCGGCGGACACGCCGACCGGTTGGTGCTGGTCAACTTCGGGACCGACCTGTACCGGGATCAGGCCCCGGAGCCGCTCCTGGCCCCCCCCGCCGGGTGTCGGTGGGGGGTGATCTGGTCCTCGGAGGACCGGGCGTACGGCGGGAACGGGACGCCGCCCCCGGAGGCCGCGGACGGGTGGCGGGTGATGGGCGAAGCCGCCGTGGTGATGGCCCCGGAACCCGTCCCGCCGGCCGACGCGAAGGCGGTCCGGGCGCGGGCCGAGGAGAGGGCCGCGGACCGCCGCCGCCGCGAGCGGGTCCGGATGTCGGAATGAGCCCCCGGGCCTTTCGGCGAGCGTCGCCCGCGGTGGGCTCTTCCTGCCATCTCCGCGACCGCCTTGCGGCTCATACAGGTACCCGGCGACGGCGTCCGTTTCGGGTTCCCCTTTCCCCGTAAGGGAGAGCGATGAGGGGAATGGCCCGGGTGGCAGGTCCACGGCTCGGCGTGGACCTGCAAGCGCCACCCGGGTGTCACCTGTCCGCTCGGCGTGGACAGGCAAGCGCCCCGGATACCAGATCAGGACCGGGTATTCGCCCGACAAGCTCAGCCATGTCCACCCAAATGCTGTGGACATGCCATCCAGACCAAGGTGCTCGCCCGTCTAAGCCCTGCCATGTCCACCTCAAGCCGTGGACATGCCACCCTGACCAGTGTGACGGCCTCATACATGAGCCCGATAAGACGGTCGCATTCGGTTTGATCCGTGTCGCGCCGGACCGACTCGGCCGTTGAGCCGTCCGGCCCGAGTCGGGGTAGGTCCGGCGCGACCCGCGAGCGGGTACCCCTGGCACCGACGAAAATGTGACCGCCTCATCGGGTTCATGTATCAGTGGGTTCGTGTATCAGGGCCGGCAAGGGATTCGGAGGTGGGGCTCATGTGGGACGAGGTCCGGACGAAGGCGTGGTCTCCCGGGGAACGCCCGGAACTGGCCGGGTTGTTGGAGCGGGAGTGGCTGGTGACCAACGGGCTCGGCGGGTACGCATCGGGAACCGTGGCCGGGGCGGCCACCCGCCGGTACCACGGCCTCCTGATCGCCGCCCACCCCGCCCCGCTCGGCCGGGTGATGATGGTCAACCACCTCTGGGAGTATCTCCGCCTCCCGAGCTACCAGACGGTTCCGTTCGGGGGGGAGGAGAAGCAGAAGGGCCTTCTCCAGATCCACGGGGCCGAATACCTGACCGAGTTTCACCTCGAGGCCGGGCTCCCGGTGTGGCGGTACGAGGTCGACGGGTTCCGGCTGGAGAAGCGGATCTACTTCGCCTACCGGCACAACACGGTTTACACCCAGTACCGGCTGCTGACGGGGTCCGGAAAGGTCCGCCTGAAGCTGAAGCCGTCGGTCCACTTCCGCGGCCACGACGACCCGGTGAGCGAGGTGCCCGACAAGCCGTACAAGCTGACCGTGGTCGGCGAGCGGTACGAGATGTCGGACGGGTCGCCGTGGCCGACGCTGCGGATGATGGTGGCCGGCGGGGCGAACGCCGGGTTCACGTCCCGGGGGGAGCGGTCCGACGACATCATCTACCGGGTCGAGGAAAGTCGGGGATACCAGTACGAGGGGGCGCTGTGGTCGCCCGGCCAATTCCGGCTCGACCTCGAGCCCGGGCAGGAGGCCACCCTGGTGCTGTCCACGGAGCCGTGGGAGAGCGTCACGGCCATCGACCCGGCACACGCGCTGGCGTGCGAGCTGGACCGGCGGCAACGGCTCGTGGCGCTGGCCGTCCCGGCAGCCCGGACGGGGTTCGCGGCCGAGCTCGTCCTGGCCGCGGACCAGTTCATCTTCACCCCCGCCGCCCGGGTCGCCGATTCGGCCCGGGCCTGGGCCCACGGGGACGAGGCCCGGTCGGTCATCGCCGGCTACCACTGGTTCACCGACTGGGGCCGGGACACGATGATTAGTCTCGAAGGCCTGACCCTTTGTACCGGGCGGCACGCCGACGCCGGGTACATCCTCCGGACGTTCGCCCAGCACATCAAGGACGGGCTGATCCCGAACCTGTTCCCCGAGAAGGACCAGGAGGGGCTGTACCACACGGCCGACGCGACCCTGTGGTACTTCCACGCCCTGAAGCGGTATCTCGACGTCACCCGCGACCGCGGGACCCTCCAGCTGCTGCTGCCGAAACTGAAGGACATCGTCGACCACCACGTGCGGGGGACGCGGTTCGGGATCGGCGTGGACCCGGCCGACGGGCTGTTGCGGCAGGGGGCCGAGGGGTATCAGCTCACCTGGATGGACGCGAAGGTCGACGACTGGGTGGTCACCCCCCGCCGGGGGAAGGCGGTGGAGATCAACGCCCTCTGGTACAACGCCCTCCGGCTGTTAGAGGGGTGGGTGAGGGAGGAAGACGGGGAGGCCGCCGCGGGCGTGCTCGCCGCCCACGCCGCGAAGGCCCGGGACGCGTTCAACCGGCGGTTCTGGTACGACCCGGGCGGATACCTCTACGACGTCGTCGACGGCCCGGACGGGAAGCCCGACTCCGCCATCCGGCCGAACCAGGTGTTCGCGATCTCGCTCGACCACCCCGTCCTCGACCCGGCGCGGTGGCGGCCGGTCCTCCAGGTGGTCCGCGAAAACCTCCTCACCCCGGTGGGTCTGCGGTCGCTGGCGCCCGCCCACCCGGACTACAAGGCCCAGTACTTCGGCAACCTGCGGGCCCGGGACGCGGCCTACCACCAGGGGACGGTGTGGGCCTGGCTGATCGGCCCCTACGTCGACGCCTGGCTGCGGACCTACCCGGACGACCGCGGCGGGGCGGCGAAACTGCTCGACGGGTTCCGCCAGCACATGAGCGAGGCGTGCGTCGGGTCGATCAGCGAGGTCTTCGACGCCGAGCCCCCGTACACGCCCCGCGGGTGCATCGCCCAGGCGTGGAGCGTCGCCGAGGTGCTTCGCTCGCTGGTCAAGGTCGCCGCCTGAACGGCCGCCAGGCGCCTCCCTTCTCCGTAGCCTGTCCGTCCGAATTCTTACCCGTAAGATTTCCACCAGTCGTCTGCTCCCTCGCGGCGGGAGGTCGCGGGGTGCGGGCGGAGGCGACGCAGACAGTCCTCCTCTCCGGGAGAATCCTTCTCGATGTCCACCCCGCAATCGGTCACCCGGCTCCTCGGTCTCGGCCTCACCCCCGGGAAGCTCCGCGGGCTGCAGCGGATCAGCAACCCGAACGGGACGCTGACCATGGTCGCCACCGACCAGAACAGCTCCATGATTTCGATGATGAAGAAGGCGACCGGGAAGGAACCGACCTACGCCGAGGTGGCCGACGCCAAGGTGATGCTCAGCCGGGCGCTCGCCCCCCACTGCTCGGGCCTGCTGGTCGACGGGTACTACGGGTACTGGAACACGGTCGCGGCCTTTGCGGTGCCGGCCGGCACCGGGATCCTGATCCGCGTGGAGAAGTCGGGGGCGGCCAAGAACACCGCCGGGGCCCCGTGCGGGGAGGTCGAGCCGGGCTGGGGGGTGGGCAAGATCAAGCGGTGCGGGGCCGACGCGGTCAAGCTCCTCGCCCAGTTCGAACCCGGCGAGCTGAGCTCGGCCGAGCACAACTTCGAGTTCACCCGCCAGATCTACGAGGAGTGCGTCCAGCACGACATCCTGTTCCTCCTGGAGCCGATCCACTTCCCGTACAACGGCGAGGACGACAAGAGCCCGAGCAAGATCGCCCGGAAGGCGAGCACGGTGATCGAATCGGCCCGCATCCTGAGCCGGTACTGTGACGTCTACAAGGCCGAGTTCCCCGGCACGTTCGGGCACGAGAGCGACGCCCAGCTGATGGACAACCTGAAGCGGCTGTCGGACGTGTGCGCCAAGCCGTGGGTACTCCTGAGCGCGGGCGTGGACTACCCGCAGTACAAGAAGCAGGTGGAGATGGCGATCAAGGCCGGGGCGAGCGGGGTGCTCGGCGGCCGGGCGTTCTGGAAGGAGTTCTTCACCTACACGTCCCCGGCCGAGCGACAGAAGTTCGCCGAGACCGAGTGCGTCAAGCGGGTGAAGGAGGTCGACGAGATCGTGAAGTCCGGGAGCCCGTGGTTCGCGAAGTACGGGTACACCCTCAACGACCTGTACGACCTCCGCGCGGCCGAAGGCTGGCACGCCCGCTACGGCGGGGGGGCCGCCGCTCCCGCCGGTGGCCCGTCGAAGGCCGACCCGAACGCGGTCTATTGATCCGAATCAGCGCCGGCAGATACGAACGACCCGGGCCGCCCGGCTTCAGTATGAAGCCGGGCGGCCCGGGTCGTTTGCTTCACTCTCCTTCGTCCGACCCAGATCATCTCGACGGCACCGGTCATTCGACCAGGAGCCACGTCCCGTGCAAGTTCTTTGTTGCCCGACCGGCGGCAAGCGGGAACAATTGAGCCTCCCGCCCCCCGCCTATTTATCCCACCGAGACCACCTCCCCATGCTCCCGACTCCTCGTTCCGTTATCCCGGCGATACTCCTTGCCGCCGGACTTGCCGGCGGACCGCCCGCCTCGACGGCCGCCGCGCCCGCCCTGGCTCCGGCGTTCAAGGTTAGCGAGGACGAGGATCGTATCCGGATCGTCGGGACCGCCCTGGAAGCGTCCGTCAAGAAGAAGGGGTACGTGAGCGGGGTCGAGGCGCGGAGCCTGCTCGACACGAAGACTGGCACCCGCGACCTCGGGTACGGACTCGACATCGTGGACTGGCTCATGGAGCCCGGTAGCGACGAGGCCTACCGCGATCAGCTGCCCGGAGACCTCCCCTATGTGTTCAACAACCTGCATCACGGGAAGCGACCGAAGAGGAGTATCGAGGGCCCGCAGGTCTGTACCAAGGCCGGGAAACTCACGCCCGCCGTCATCGCCGGCAGTGACTTCGTGGCGGTCAAGCAGGACTACTCGTACAAGCTCGCGGCCCCGGAGAAGAAGACCGGGTCGAAGTGGGAACAGACGATCGTCTTCCCGGCCGGTAAGCGATACTTCCTCTCGTGCGACAAGATCACCACGGTGAACGCGAGCGACGCCTTGTTCCTCCGGCTCGATCTGCCCGGGCACATCAAGCACAAGAACGGCGACACGTTCAGCGAGGTGTACCTGAGCTACCACGGGATCATCCCGGCGAAGGAGTTCCTGAAGGACTTCGCCCCGGATGAGAAATTCCTCTACACCCGCGAGCCCGGGAAGGAGCCGAAACGGGTCATCCGGGCGTACCACACCCGCAACCCCGAGACCGGCAAGGACGGCCCGTGGCTGGCGGGCATGACGCTCGACCCGGGCGTGGTGAGCGAGGCGTGGTGCCACCAGCGGGGCTACGTGTGCATGATCGAGGAGATCGGCGGGCGGCCGGTGAAGGCCGGCGACTCGTTCGGGGCGGCGTTCGTGATCGGGTTCTTCGACTCGGTCGACGAGATGAACCGGGTGTACGACGAGTACGCCGGCCACCAGGGGATTCAGGTGACCGAGACCGGGTGGAAGCTCACCAAGACGCCGTGACCGACCGGCGACCCACGGGCCGCCGGGCTCCCAGCCCGGGCGGCCTACCCGCCCGCCACCCGAATCCCCCGCTCGACACCCCTCCTCCAACACAAAGGCGCTCACCATGGCAACGCCCCGGGGAACGACCCGCCGCCAGGCACTTCTGGCGGCCGCAGCTGCGCCGCTCGTCGCCGGCGCTTCGGCCGCCCGGGCCGAAGCCGCCGGGAAGGTGTACCGCATCGGTGTGATCTCCGCCGCGATCCGCGGGAAACCACAGCCGCGAAACGGCCACACCTGGCACTTCGCCCAGTACTTGCACCCCGAGATCAACCTCGAGGCGATCAAGAAATACCTCGACCCCGGGTCGGTGGTCATGTTCAGCAAATACAACCGGAACCCGAAGTACAGCTTCGACCAGCTCCCCTTCCCGGACACCCGGATCACCCACTACTACGACGCCGACCCGACCGTGATCGGGCCGTACCTCGAAGCGTTCCCGGGGGTGAAGGCGGCGAAGTCGCCGGAGGACCTCGCCGCGCAGGTCGACGCGGTCTGGCTGGGCGACGCTTCCGGGTTCGGCGAGGACCACCTCGACCTGATCGCCCCCGCCCTAAAGCGAGGGCTCCCGACGTTCTGCGACAAGCCGATCGGCGAGACCGTGGCCGGCACCCGGGCGATCCTCGAATTCGCCCGCAAGCACAAGGCCCCGCTCATGTCGAGCAGCCTGTTCCGCCACGAGTGGGGGACGGAAGCGGCCATCCGAAAACGGGACACCAAGGAGTTCGGCCCGATCCGGTACGTGATCGCCGGCACGGAGGGCGGGTACTCCCCCGACCGCTGGGCGGTCTACGGCCAGCACCCGGCGTGGACGGTGGTGACGCTGCTCGGCCCCGGGGCGAAGGCGGTGAGCATGTACGCCCGCGAGGACACCAGCCACGCGCTCGTGACGTACCCCGACCGGATGCCGGCGGAGATCTGGACCGGCCGGCCGAGCGAACGGCCGGAGTACAACCATACGACCGTGTTCTTCGAGAAAAAACGCTACGAGTACACCCCGTCGATCGAGGGCGACTTCTGGTACGGCCACCACTACCAGATGTTCCGGATGGCCGCCACCTTCCGGGAGATGGTGAAGACCGGGAGGGAGCCGATCCCGCACGAGGAGATCCTGGCGGTGACGGCGATCATCCGGGCCGGCGCGAAGTCACTCACCGAGAAGAGCCGGCTCGTCGAACTCGCGGAGGTCAGCGAGGGGTAACTGGCGGGTTCGGGCGACACCGGTGGGCAGGCGACGTCTGCCCCCTGGCGTTCAAGTTCATCCGACGCGGATCGCCGCCAGATCCTCCAGCATCAGGTGGCCTCGTGCCATGAACAGGCCCAGACTCAGGTTAGGGAAAAGTGAAGAGCCGGGTTGCGAAGGAGCTTGTACCTCCAAGACGGTGTCGGCGGTACGGGACTTCCGGATCCCGTCTCTCGTGGACGCTCACCCCGCGAATTGACCCTTTCGTGGTAGCAACCTAAGATGAGGCTACTGTTTTCGATCACAGGGCTCACCTCGAATCGCAGCGGCAGGGGACCGACGCCTTGTTTTCCTTCATCCTCGTCGTCTGCCTTGCCGGGGTCTTCTGTCTCACGCCCCTTGCCCTCTACCTCTTTTGGCTCACCTCTCTGAACCGCCGCGACCGGCCGACCGTGATGTCCGGCGGGTGGGACTTTGCCGTCCTCCTTTGCGGGCTTTCGGGGTTCGCGCTCTTCGGCGGAGGGCTGCTTCTGTCCCTCCTGCAGTCGAACGTACGGTTCTGGATGCGGGGCAACTTCGAGGCCCTCCGGGATGCGTGGGGCCACGAGCGGGTAACGTGGTGCGTGATCGTCGCCGCCTATCTGGTCCTCGTCGTCGGCGGGTCCTGGCTCACCCTGATGGCCCGCCGCCGGACACTGGTCGTCTACAACGTCGATCCGGGTCAGTTCGAGGTCGCACTGACCGAGGTACTCGAACAGATCGGCCGGCCCGTCGAGCGGCGCGGCAACCTCTGGGTCGGCGGGATCCCGCTCTTCGAGCTCGAGCCGTTCACCGCCGGCCGGACGGTCACCCTCCGGTGGGTGTCCGACGACCCCCATCTCTTTCAGGAGGTGGAGCGGCAGATCCGTGAAGTCATTCCGACCCTCCCCGGCGGGCTCGGGCCGTCGGCCCGGTGGCTCGGTTCGGGGGTCGTCGGCAGTGCGGCGGTCGTGGTGTTCTGCATCGTCCTGCTGCTCTACGGCCTCGCGCTCGTCCGCTGACCCGCCCCGAAATCTGTAACGACCTTTCCGACGGCTCTGGAGATGCTGACGACGCGGCGGATATCGGCCGCGCCGGTGATCCTATCTCCCCATCACATCCGCGGCCTGATCCGGGACCGGATCAGGCCGGGCATAGCAGGCGTTTGACCGATGCTTAACTGCGGATCGGGTCGGGGCCGGATGCCCCGACCGCCAGGACCGTACACCCCGCCGCGGGCGGTCCCGCGGCCGGTCGAGCGAGGGACGTGCTCATGAAACGGATGTTGATGGCCCTGGCGGTGGCGGGACTGGCCTCGGCCGGGTCGCTCCGGGCAGACCCGGGCGGCTATGCCCCCCCGGGCGGGCCGCACGCGGGATTCCAGGCCCCTTCGGCCGCCGCCGAGTTCTCGGCCCCGGGCACAATGATGGGGGCCGGGGCCGGCGTCCCCGGGAAGGCCCCCGACCGGTACGGCCTCCTCCCGGGCCTCCGGAAGGCATTCCGGCTTGGCGGCAGCACGTGCTCGACGTGCGGGGGCAAGGCCGGTTGTCATGGGGCCGGGTGTGGTAAGTGGGGCGGTGGCGGTGGCGGGGGCGGGGGCGGGGGCGGGGGCGGAGCCGGTTACGGTGGTCCCCCCACATACCCGCCGGTGAATCAAGGGACGCTCGTGTTCCCGCACCACTCGTACGTCCGGAGCCCGCGGGACTTCTTCATGTACGAACCGGGTCGCTGACCCCGGTACTTATACGCCGACGCCCGGGGCCAGCTGATCCGGGCGCCGGCGTATCACTTCTGCTCCAGTGCCAGAACGGCCGCTCTCACGGCCTCCGGGATCGGGCATTTCCGTGCGTTTCGATAGTCGTAACTCACCACCACCGCCTGCCCCTCGGCCGCAACCGCGGTCCACTTGCTGCTGGCGAGACGGTACTCGAACGTCACCCGGTCGGGCTGGATGTCCGTGATACGGGCGCCGACGAGCAGGTGATCCGGATAGCTCACCGGCTTGCGATACCGGGCGCTCGTGCTCGCAACGATCGGCCCCAGGCCCTCTTCCTGCATCGACCGCAGCCACCCGACCCGGTCGAAATACGCGATGCGGGCGTTCTCGAAATACCGGAAGTAGACCACGTTGTTGACGTGCGCGTAGGAATCCATGTCGCCCCAGGCGACATCGAGTTCGACGACCACCGGAAAGAGCACCAGATCCGGGTGTTGCATGGGGACTTTCCAGTGGCGGTTATACTGACTGTCTTCATTGATTCGGGTGTAGCCGGTCGACAGGGCGGCAATCTATCCTCCCGAGACGATTTGTGCTTTTCCAAAAACGTCTCCGGAACTCCCGATCCACACATGTTTTCCGGAAAACGACCAGATTGCGATCCCATGAGTCATCCCGCGGCCGGCACACCTGGCCCTATTTCCCCCGGTTGCTCCGCTCCAGCTCCTTGAGGAAATCCAGGGCTTCGTCCACGCTCCCGACGGTCGCCCCGGAGACCCGGCCGCGGTTGTCGAGCTCTCGCAATAGCAGCAGGTCCTCGAAGTCGTCGGACGCTTCGAGCCGCACCCGCTGCCGGTGCCCGAGTGTGCCGGCCTTGTACTCCTGGGCGAGCATGTGGTTCTCGATCAGGAACGCCGTCCGCGGGGTGATGAGCCCGTCGAGCGCCTGGAGCCCGGCGGCCACGTGGTCGTAGGGGTCGATCCCCTTCCCCACGTCGTGCAGGAGTGCCGCGAGCAGGAACTCCTCGTCCCACGGCCGCTCGTCGCGGGCCAGCTCGAACACCTGGAGCAGGTGGTACAGCACGTCGCCTTCGGGGTGCCACTTCGGGTTCTGCTTCACCTTCTCCAGGGGAAGCAGCAGCATCCGGAAGATCTGGTACGGGTCGACGGCTTCTTCCTGCTCGACGAGCGCCTCCTCGATCCGGACTTCGGGGTGCTCGCGGGCGATCAGCTCTTCGAGTTCGCGGGTGCTGGCCCGCTCGATCGGCTTACCGGTGATCGAGCTCTTGAAGACGTAGTGGGCCTTGTCCTCGGGGTAGACGGTCAGCTCGAAGTTGAACGTGTCGAAGACGTGGACGTGGGTGAAGACCCGGGCCTCGTTGTGCTTCACGATCTGCTTCCGCTCGACGTCGTACTGCAGCCCCTCCTCGTCGAGGACCGAGGTGACCGGCTCGACGTAGTCGCTGAACAGGTGCAGGTCGATGTCGGACCCCTTGCGGACGTGCCCGGTCATGACGCTGCCGATGAGTCGGGGGCGGAACCGGCAGAGCAGCCGCATCAGCCGGAGCGCGTGCAGCCGCATGTCCTTGAGGTTGATGGTCCGCTGCTCGCCCTCCTGGGTGCGGGCGAAGACCTGGATCAGCTCGCGGATTTCGGCGTTGCTGGGGAGGTCGCTCGGCTTGACGGACCCACGGCAGACCCGCTGGGCGGCCTTGCGTTTGGCGGAGAAGTATTCGGACTCGACCCGGTCGTACATGAGCCGGGCGGCCTCGAAGGCGATCGCCCGGCGGAGCTTGGCATCAGCCATCCATTCAGTGCGCCGGTTTGTTTCACGAGCCTATCCGGTGCCGGCGCGAGGCTCAACCACATGATATGCCGCCACGGCTGAGAGTTCACCCCGAACGGTGCGTTGTTGAATAGCTCGGTCGCTGGCGGCCCGAGCCACTCGCGGGTGCGGGTGGCTTGCCACTCCACCGGCCCGCGATGTTCGCCACTCTCCCGGGGTGGTATACCACCCTCATGCTGCTACCGACCGAGCCCGCCCTGATCCTGGCCCCGATGGAAGGGGTCACCGACGCCCCCATGCGGGCGGTTCAAGGAGAAACGGGGGCGTTCACGTTCGCCGTGTCCGAGTTCTTGCGGATCAGTCAGGTCGTTCCTCCCCGGAGCGTCTTCTACCGCCACATCCCCGAGCTCCGGAGCGGATCTCGGACACCCACCGGGCTCCCCGTTCAGGTCCAGCTGCTCGGCGGGCACGCCGGCCGCATGGCGGAATCGGCGGCCGTCGCCCACCAGGCCGGGGCGACGGCGATCGACATCAACTTCGGCTGTCCGGCCAAAACCGTGAACCGCCACGACGGCGGGGCCACCCTGTTGCAGTACCCGAAGCGGATTCGGGAAATCGTCGGTGCGGTCCGGGCCGCCCTGCCCCGCGACGTTCCGGTCTCGGCGAAGATGCGGCTGGGCTGGGACACCGTCGACTCGATCGACGAGAACGCCGCGATGGCGGCGGAAGGGGGAGCGGCCTGGCTGACGATCCACGGGCGGACTCGCTTCGCGGGCTATGCTCCGCCGATCTACTGGCCCCCGATCGGCCGGGTCCGGGAGCAGCTGGGGATTCCGGTGGTTGCCAACGGGGACATCTGGACGGTCGAGGGATTCCGCCGGTGCCGCGACGAAACCGGGTGTCGGCATTTCATGCTCGGGCGGGGGGCACTGGCGAACCCGCTCCTCCCGTATCAGGTCGCCGCCGAACTCGGGATCGTTCCCGCCGACCCGGGTACGGGATCGAACCGGGTATTCGACTGGCTGCCGCAGTTACAAAGGCTGGTCGAGTGGACACAGGGCTTCACCGAGTACCGCCCCGAGCTGACGGTTCGCAGGCTGAAGCAATGGCTCAAGATGGCCGCGACGTTCGGGACGTTTACCGGCTTCGACGCGATCAAACGGGCCGGGAGCGTCGAAGAGCTTTACGCGGGTCTCCGAAACGCAGGTTGAGTGAGGAGACCAGACGGATGAGCCTGGCAGAAGCGGCGGTCGTAGAGCGGGATTTCAAGTTCGCCGGCGAGCGAAAGGGATTTGAGGGACATGCGGCAGACAGAATACCACCGGGATTGCTCCGACGCACGTCCGCGGTTACCGTGACGGGGTAGGGACGATCGCCCGGCCCGGGGAGGGCTACCAGCGTGGGAGCCTGGGAGCATGGTGCATCTGGAGTTCGTGGTCATCGGCCCACCGGTCTCGAATCAATCGCCAGGTTCTAACCTGGACAAGTGGAAGGCAACGCTGGGAGCCGAGGCCAAGAAACTCTGGACGGGGGCAACGCTGACGGGAAACCTGAAGGCGATCATCATCAACTTTCACGAGGGCGATAAGCCGTCGGTAGATGTCGATAACATGTCGAAGCCGATCTTGGACGAAATGCAGGCTATCGTCTACGACGACGATCGCCAGATCAGACAGGCCGAGATCACCCACGTGCGTATCGACGCGCCGTTCGTGTTCGTCGGGGCCTCGAAGATCCTCGTCTCCGCGGTCCAGGCCGGAACTCAGTTCGTGTACGTGCGGGTCGAAGACCCCGTAGATCCATTCCCACTGCCGAAGTGATTCCATGGATATCGAACGAGAACTGAAGCGGGTTGCGGAAGGCTACGCCAGCAAGGGGTACGAGGTCACCGTCCGCCCCGGGCCGGCCCAACTGCCGCCCTTCGCGAAGGATTTCCGAGTGGAACTCGTCGGCCGGCGAGGGGATGAAGGCGTCCTCGTCGCGGTGAAGAAGAATCGGGACGAAGTGACGGCTGACCCCAACCTGCCACGCTACGCCGAGATCACTGCGGCTCAGAAGGGGTGGAGGTTCGACCTCGCCGCCCTGGAAGGCCAAAACCCGATGGGACGGGCGGCGCGGGAGATGAAGGACTTCTCCGACGAAGACATCAATCGGGCACTGTCCGAAGCGGAGCAGATGGTCCCTTTGGGGTTCCTTCGTGCCGCCGTCATCACCGCCTGGGCCGCGTTGGAATCGGCGATGCGCATGCGGCTCCGGGCGGCCGGCGAGAGGGCCGAGTGGGGGGCGTCCCCCCGAAGCATGCTCAACGAACTCTACTCCTCCGGATTCGTGTCGCCCGACGAATTTCGGCAGTTGCAAGGGCTCTCCGATCTGCGGAACCAGATCGTGCACGGGTTCTCAGGCGCGGCGTTCGACACCAGTGTGGTACAGGTTCTGGTCAACGCGACACGCCGGCTCGTAGCGGATGCTCGGTTTGCGAAGCAGCCTGCATGATGCCGTGGTTGCTCGCCTGCCGTACGAACCGAAGGTTCCAGTGATGTGCTTCGACGAGGCGTGCCAACAACTCTTCGGCGAGGTCCGAGAGCCGATCTGCCCCGGCCCGGGTCGCCCCAAGCGGGTGGATTACGAGTTCGAGCGGAAGGACGTTTGCCACCAATTCGTGATACGCAAGCCGCTCGGGGTTGGCGTCAGGTACGGGTGAAGCACCGGCGGACCCGGCGTGGTTATGCCCAGGCGGTGCGGGAGTTGGTCGAGGTGCATTTACCCGCGGGCGACCAAGACCCGGCTGGTGCAGGACAGCCTGAACACGCACGATCGGGTCAACCCGACGGGATACTAGGCCTGCAAGTTCTTCACGAGCCTGTGATCAGCGGTCACGAACTCGAAGTTCTTCTTCGCATCGATCTTCGAGTAGTACCAGCCAGTCTCTTTTCGCTTCCATTCTCGCCATCGGTGCGTGCCACGCCCGACGGTAATTGCAGATGTCGAGACCGCTACACGCAATCATCGCCATCTGCTCGACGATTTCTCCCCCCAACCCGGTTCCGGCTCGGGATGTGCTCCGATCCCTTCACCGGTTCCATTCTCCGAGGGTTTGCCATGCTCCGCTGGGCTCTGATTTTCTTCGTCGTCGCCCTGATTGCGGCCGTTTTCGGGTTCGGTGGGATCGCCGGCGAGTCGGCGTGGATCGGGAAGATCCTGCTGTTCGTCTTCCTCATTCTGGCGGTGATGTCGCTGGTAATGGGCAGGCGGGCCCCGCCCCTCAGCTGATCTGGGGAGCGTCATGTACCGCCTGCTCACCGCCTCCTGCCCGAAGTGCCAGAACCGCTTCCACGCGGAGGCCGACGACGGCGACTCGCCGGCCCCCGTCGGATCCCATACCCGCTGCCCGCGGTGCAACGAGCCGGTCCGCGTCCCCGCCGACGCCGGGGTGCTCCAGCCGCACCCGACCCCCTGGGCCGTCCGCACTTCCCACGACGAGTCCGGCGACTGACAGCGGAGGTAGTGTCAGGAGGCGGCGATGTAGCCGAGCCGACGGACTACACGGTAAAGGCGGAGAAAGAGGGGGGGTGGTCTGTCACGGCCGCGCCGACACTGTAGCATCTGTGTAGCGGTCGTCCGGCCAGTTCCCGCTCCCGAATCGAGGTACGTGTGATGGGCAAGGGCAACAACTCGCAGGGTAAAGAGAAGAAGAAGCCCAAGAAGGACGCAAAGCCAGCCCCGGTGAAGGCGTCTCCGCCGCCGAAGAAAAAGTGAGTTCGCGGCTGGGGCGGAGTAGCAGACAACTCGTCGGGCTAAACCGCCCTAGCCCGAAATGGCCTTCCTGTAGCAGTAGCCGAAGAGAATTTGCCATTCGAGGAGCTGGGCCTGCTTGGCGACTTCCTCGTCAGCGCCTCCAGACCCCCGGACCCGCTCGCAGAAATCCACGAACGCCTCGGGTGTGGTGAAGTCGTAGCCCACCGCGGGTGCATTCACGCGGAGCTGGTCGAGAACCGGATGGGAGCCGACCTTCCGCCACCAATACTTGCTGTTCCAGGCGTCCGGCTCGCGGCGGTGCATGATGGCGTGCCAGAAGCTCCCCTCGGCCGTTTCGAGCTCCTGACTGATCGTGTGAGACTCGTCGAGGAAGTCGTGGTACAGCCAGAGTCCGGCATGACAGGCCCGGGCCGCTTCCGCGTTGACCACGGGCCGACCGAGCCCGGCGAGCGGGTCGAACGACCGCAGGGCCGCCCCTGCTGATGCGTTCGCCGTCCCCGGCCCCAGGTCGGATATCCGTGACGGGTCGATCAGTGCGGCGACGGTCGGGCCGTAGGCGGCCGGCGAAAAAGCGAAGTGTTGCATCAGGTCACGCCAGGATTTCGCGGACAACCTTCCCACTCACGTCGGTCAGCCGTTCGTCCTTGCCGTTGTGGCGGAAGATCAGCTTTTCGTGGTCGAAGCCGAGCAGGTGGAGGATGGTCGCGTGGAAGTCGTGGACGTGGACGCGGCCGTCCACCCCCCGCAGCCCGAACTCGTCCGTCGTCCCGTGGACCATCCCGCCCTTCACCCCGCCCCCGGCCAGGAGCATCGAGAAGCCGTAGGGGTTGTGGTCGCGGCCGGAGGCGCCCTCGGTCATCGGCGTGCGGCCGAACTCGCCGCCCCAGATTACCAGGGTGCTGTCGAGCAGGCCACGCTGCTTCAGGTCCTTGAGGAGCGCGGCGGTCGGCTGGTCGGCGCGGGTGCAGAGACGGCCGTGGTTGCCTTCGATGTCCGCGTGCGCGTCCCAGGCGCTGCCGGCCCCGCAATAGACCTGCACGAACCGCACCCCGCGCTCCACCAGCCGTCGGGCCAGCAGGCACCGGTGGCCGAAGTCGGCGGTTTCCTTCCGGTTCAGCCCGTACGCCTCCTTCGTCTTGTCGTCTTCCCTCGACAGATCGACGGTTTCCGGGGCGGTCGCCTGCATCCGGAACGCGAGCTCGTAGGCCGCCTGCCGGGCGTCGAGCTGGGTGTCGCCCGGCCGCTCGCGGCGGTGGACGTCGTTCAGCCTGGTGATGAGATCGAGCTTCGCCCTCTGCCGCTCGGCCCCGACCTCCGCGGGCGTGGACAGGTTGAGGATCGGGTTCGGCCCGTTGCGAAAGAGCGTGCCCTGGTACGAGGCGGGGATGTACCCCGTACCCCAGTTGCGGGCCCCGCCGGCGACTTCGCCCGTTCCGTCGGTGAGGACAACGAACCCGGGCAGGTTCCGGTTCTCGCTGCCGAGCCCGTAAACGGCCCACGACCCCAGGCTCGGCCGCCCGGCGAGGACCGACCCGGTGTTCATCTGGCAGACGCTGCCGACGTGGTTGAGCCCGTCGGCCCAGCAGGCCCGGAGGAGGGTGAAGTCGTCCGCACACCTCGCCATGTGCGGCACCCAGTCACTGAAATCGAGCCCGGCCTTGCCGGACTTCGCGAACTTCCGCTTGCTCGCGAGCAGGTTGTTCCCCCCGGTGCCCATCGGGGTGAGGACCTTGCCGAAGCTCGCCGGGAGCGGCTTCCCGTTCTGCCGGGTGAGTTCCGGCTTCGGGTCGAACAGATCGACGTGGCTCGGCCCGCCCTCCATAAAGAGGAAGATCACGGCCTTGGCCTTCGCGGCGAAGTGCGGCTTCTTCGGGACGAACGGGTCGGTCTCCGCCAGGCCGCCGGGTTCGCCCCGGCCTTCCTCGGCGAGGAGGGCCGAGAGCGCGAGTGCTCCGAACCCGCCGCCGCCGAGCCGGAGGAAGTCGCGACGGGAGCGAAATCGGGGAATGTGGTTCATGGTTGGAAGACACCGATAGCCAGAGGCCCAGGGCGAGGGCCAGAGGCCCAGGGCTCACGCCCTGGGCTACTCTCTACCGCCCCGTTGGGGCGGAAGGCGGATCTCGCCCCAACGGGGCGACAGACAATAGCCCAGGGCGTGAGCCCTGGGTCGGGGGCCTCCTGCCCTGGGGCGGGGGCCTCACGCCCTGGGGCGAGGGCCTCAATCCACGTACAGGAACTCGTTCAGGTTCAGCAGGGCGTGGCAGAGGTCCGTGACGGCGTCGGGGAACGGCCCCTTGTGTTGTTTCAGGAACCCCCGTAGCGCCTCCCGCTCCTCGGTGGTCGGCCCGCGGCTCAGAGCGAGCTCGAATGACCGCTCGATCGCCTGATCCGGGTCGGTCCCGGCGCTCTTGAGGACCCGCGCGGCGAACACCTTCGCGTACCCGAGCACGATCGCGTCGTTCAAAAGCGTGAGAGCCTGGGGCGCGGTCGTGGTGACGAACCGGCGGGAACAGGTCTCGGTCCGCTCCGGGCTGTCGAAGAGGCTGAAGAACGGGTAGCGGAGGTTCCGCTTCACGTACACGTACACGCTGCGGCGGTTCCGTTCGGCCGGGTCGGCCGACGGCTTCCAGCTGGCGGACTTGATCTCGGCGGGCAGTTCCGGGAACACGCTCGGCCCGCCGGCTTGCGGGTTCAAGAGCCCCGCCGTCGCGAGCATCGAATCTCGCAACGCTTCGCCGTCGAGCCGGCGCCGGGGGAACTGCCAGAGCAGCGCGTTCCCGGGGTCCGCCTTCGCACCCGATTCGGTGCCCCGGGCCGATTGCCGGTAGGCGGTCGAGGTGACGATCAGCCGGTGCAGCTTCTTGACCGACCAGCCGTCCCGGGTGAACCGGGTCGCTAGCCAGTCGAGCAGCTCCGGGTGAGTCGGCCGGTCGCCGGTGAGGCCGAAGTCGCTCGACGTACTCACGATCCCACGGCCGAAATGGGTCTGCCAGATGCGGTTCGCCATCACGCGGGCGGTGAGTGGATTGGCCGGGTCGGCGATCCAGTTCGCCAGCGCCGAGCGCCGGCCGCTCGTTCCCACCGAGGTCGGCTTCACGGTCGCGTCCCGGTCGTCGACCGCGGAGAGGAAGCCTGGCACCAGTTCCTCGCCCGGGGCCCGCCAGTTCCCCCGCTTCAGAAGCTTGGTCGGCGGGCAAACCGGGCCGATATCGGTCATCGCCAGTGCCGTCGGCGGATCGGCCGGTCGATCCTTCTCGAGCTCGGTCATCCGCCTCGCCATGCCCGTCCACTTCTCCCGGTCGGCCGGGGTCATCTGGGCCGGGTTGATCTTGTTCCGGGTGTAGACCTGCCGTTCGACCAGCATCCCGAGCTGGCGTTCGAGTGGTGTTCGCTTCTCGGCGGGGATGTCGAGCAGCCTGGCGTACTCCTCGGGGAACCGCTGCCGCTCCTTGGCCGTGGCCTTCTCGCGGATCGGCTTCTCGATCTCGGTCATCTGGCGGCGGAGGTCGGCGGTCTTCGCGTCCCACTCGGCCTGCTTCTGCTCGATCGCGGCCCGCCCGCCCGGCGGCAGGACCGGCTTTTCAACCGGCCAGAAGCCGGCGAAAAACGCCTGGAACCGGTAGTAGTCCCGCTGGGTGACGGGGTCGGTCTTGTGGTCGTGGCACTTCGCGCAGCCGAGGGTTACGCCGAGGAGCGCCGCCGCGGTCGTGTCGGTGATGTCGTTCAGCATGTCCTGCCGCTTCAGTTCGACATCGACCGCGTTGTACTCGTAGGGGAAGTGCCGCAGGAACCCGGTGGCGGGCTGGGAGTCGGGGTCGCCCGGGAACAGTTCGTCGCCGGCGAGCTGTTCCTTCACGAACCGGTCGTAGGGCTTGTCGGCGTTGAACGAGCGGATGACGTAGTCGCGATACCGCCAGGCGTTCGGCCGGGGGTCGTCGGACTTGAACCCGTCGCTCTCGGCGAAGCGGACGAGGTCCAACCAGAACAGGGCCTGCCGCTCGCCGTACAGGGGCGACGCGAGGAGGCGGTCGACCACCTTCTCGAACGCCTCCGGCGAATCGTCTTTCAGGAACGCATCGACTTCTTCCGGCGTCGGCGGGAGGCCGATGAGATCGAAGGAGATGCGGCGGAGAAGCGTCCGCTTGTCGGCGGGCGGCGCGAACGTGAGGCCGCGGGCTTCGAGCCGGGCGAGCAAGAAGGCGTCGACCGGGGTGCGAACGAGCCCCCCGCCCTTCCCCGTCGGGACCGGCGGATTTGTAATCGGCTTGTAGGCCCAGTCACCGGGAAGGTCCCCGGCGCGGAGCGCAGCTGGTACGGACCCGATCGTGAAGAGGGTTATGAGGACCAGGCGCATGATTCCGTATCCTTGCCGGCAGCGAGGCAGGGGCGGAGGGTGCGAGTGGTGAAGCCCGGGGACGGGCCTACCAGTTTGCGATTGTACCCCGATCTTCCGGGCGAGCAAACCGAAACCCCGACGGGGTTTCGTCCGGCCCGCGGCGTGCGTATGATTCCGGCAGGCGCTCCGCTCCGGCAGGAGGGTTCTCACCGTGAAATGGGTGCGGATCGGGAACGGGTGTGGGTTCTGGGGGGATAACATCGACGCCCCCATTCGGCTGGCGGAAGAGGGTCGGCTCGACTACCTGACGCTCGAATACCTCGCCGAACTCACCATGTCGATCCTGGCGGTCCAGAAGGCGAAAGACCCTGCCGCCGGGTTCGCGTCCGACTTTCTCGACGTCCTTTCCCGGCTCGCTCCCGTCCTGAAGGACCAACCCCATCTCAAGATCGTCACGAACGCGGGCGGAATGAACCCGTCCGGGTGCGCGGCCCGGGCCCGGGAGATCCTTGACCAGGAGGGAACGCACCACCGGGTCGCGGTCGTCTCGGGTGACGACCTGATGCCCCGGCTGGACGACCTCGTGGCCGGCGGCCACGGCCTGAACCACCTCGACACCGGTGAACCGATCGCGAAGATCCGGGACAAGGTGGTCAGCGCGAACGCCTACCTCGGCGCGAAGCCGATCGTCGACGCCCTGAAGACCGGCGCGGGCATCGTCATCACCGGCCGCGTCGCGGACGCATCCCTCACCGTCGGGCCGGCGGCATTCGAGTTCGGCTGGGGGTTCGGCGAGGCGGACCTGGACCGCCTCGCCGCCGCGACCGTGGCCGGTCATCTGATCGAGTGCGGCGCGCAGGTCACCGGCGGGCTGTGGATGGACGCCGACTACTCGACCCGGCTCGGGGCGGTCGGCTACCCGGTCGCGGAGATCGCCGAGGACGGCACGTTCACGATCACGAAACCCCCGGGTACCGGCGGGGCGGTGAACCGCGAGACGGTGAGCGAACAGTTGCTTTACGAGGTCGAGGACCCCGCCCGCTACTACACCCCGGACGTGGTCGCCGATTTCACGTCCGCGCAGCTGCGCGAAACTGGTCCGGATGTGGTTTCCGTGTCGGGCGGGTCGGCCAACGGGGTCACCGACACGTACAAGGTGTCGGTCGCGTACCGGGACGGGTACACCGCCGCGGGTACGCTCCTGATCTTCGGGCCGAAGGCGGCGGAGAAGGCCCGCCGGTCCGGGGCGATCATCCTGGAGAAGCTACGGCAGGCGGGGGTCTGGTTCGCCGAGAGCTACACCGAAGCACTCGGGGCCGGGGACTGCGTGCCGGGCGTCATGAAGTCGGCCGCCGAGCCGGCGGAAGTCGTCCTCCGGGTGGCGGTTCGCGACCCGCGGAAGGCCGCCGTCGAGCGGTTCGCGAAGGAGTTCGCCCCGCTCGTGACGTCGGGGTTCGCGGGCACCACGGGCTACACGACCGGCCGGCCGCCGGTCCGCGAGGTGTTCGCGTACTGGCCGGCCCTGATCGCCAAGGCGGCCGTTTATCCTCGGGTGGAGGTCGCGTGATGGCCACGACGCGGGTCCCGCTTTCGGTCATCGCCCACGGCCGGAGCGGGGACAAAGGAAATCACTCGAATATCGCAGTGCTCGCGTACACCGACGCCGGGTTCGTATGGCTTCGGAAGCACCTCACCGCCGAGGTGGTCGCCGCGTACTTCGCCCCGCTCGACCCGTCGAACGTGGAGCGGTTCGAGGCGGCGAACGTCCGCGGGCTGAACTTCATGCTGTACGACGCGCTGGCGGGCGGGGCGAGCCGGTCGCTCCGGAGCGACACGCAGGGCAAGACGCTGGCTTTGGCCCTCTTGCAGATGGCGATCGACGTGCCGGCGGATCACACCGCCATGCTCAGGAACCTAACCCCCCGGCCCCCTTCCCTGTGAAGGAAGGGGGAGGGAGATCGGGGGCTTTCCCCTCCCCACACAGGGGAGGGGCGGGGGAGGGGTTTCGGATGTCCGACCTTGTCTTGTACGACACCCGCGGCCCGGCCGCGGTGGTCACGATCAACCGCCCGGACAAGCGGAACGCCCTCAGCCGGGCGCTGATCGCCGCCCTGGCCGACGCGTTCCACCGCGCGGCCGACGACGGCGCGGCCCGGTGCGTCGTTTTGACCGGGCGCGTCCCCGCGTTCTGCGCGGGCATGGACCTCGACGAACTCCGCGGGACGATCGGCGACCAGGCGGACCAGGTCTGGGACGACGCGACAAAGCTGTCGGGCCTGTACGAGCAGATCTACACGTTCCCGAAACCAACGGTCGCGGCGGTGAACGGGGCCGCGGTCGCGGGCGGGGCGGGGCTGGTGTCGGTGTGCGACCTGGCGGTGACGGTCCCGGGGGCGAAGTTCGGCTACCCCGAGGTCCGGCGGGGGCTGGTGGCGGCGATGGTGATGCCGCACCTGCTCCGGCACGTCGGCGAGCGGGCGGCCCGCTGGCTGCTCCTGACCGGCGAGCTGATCGACGGCGTGGACGCCTTACGGCTCGGGCTGGTCAACGCGGTCGTGCCGCCGGAGCAACTGATGAGCACGGCCCTCGCCTGGAGCCACTCGCTCGCCGAAGGCGGACCGAAGGCGCTGGCGACGACCAAGGAGTTGTTGCGGCAGTTCTCACGACAGGCGGTATCGGTGGACGACCTCGCCCGCGCGAGCGCCGAGCCCCGGCTGACGGACGAGTGCCGCGGCGGCCTGGCGGCGTTCTTCGACAAGAAACCCGCCCCGTGGGTGAACCAAAGACCCGAACCGCATTAACCACAGAGTCACAGAGAGCACAGAGACAGAACCAACACCGAGACGACAACAATACTTATTTTTATCTCTCTCTGTGTTCTCTGTGACTCTGTGGTTCATTCCAGGCTTTCTGATGAACTCCATCGTCGGGATCGGCGAACTGCTGTGGGACGTGTACCCGGACGGCCGGAAGGTGGCCGGCGGGGCGCCGTTCAATTTCGCGTTCCACTGCCACCAGCTCGGCCACCCGGCGGTGATCGTCTCGCGGGTCGGCGACGACGATCTGGGGCGCGAGCTGAGGGAGGAAGTGCGCCGGCTCGGCCTGTCCGACGAGTTCATTCAGACGGACCACGACCACCCGACCGGGACGGTCCGGGTGTCGCTCGACGCGAACCGGGTGCCCACCTACACGATCGCGGAAGACGTGGCGTGGGATCACATCGCGTGGAATGACCAGCTCCGCCAACTCGCCCGGCACAGTCGGGCCGTCTGTTACGGCACCCTGGCTTGGCGAAGCCACTTCGAACCATTGGACCGGTTGATCACGGAGCATCGACAGGTCACGCGCCCCCCGTGTGTGGTGTTCGACGTCAACCTCCGTCAACACTATTACGAAGAGGATATTCTCGACGCCGGGGCCGGGCGATGCACCATCCTGAAGATGAGCGAGGAGGACTACCTGGAGCTCGTTGCCCGCTACCCCACCCGGCCGACTGACCCGTTCGGGATGGCTCGGTCTCTGGCCGACCAGCCCGAAGAGGACTTCATCGTCATCCTCTCGATGGGAGCCCGCGGCTGTGTCGTCGAATCGGCGGCGGCCCGGTTTACCGAACCTGGTATCCCCGCCCGGGTCGTCGACACCGTCGGGGCCGGGGATGCGTTCACGGCCGCGATGGTATGCCTCCATCTTGAAGGCCGGCCGCTCCGGGAGTGTGCCCGGTTCGCCAACTACTACGCCGCCCAGGTGTGCGAGCACCAGGGAGCCACGCCCCGCATCGACCGGGCCGGGGTCGAGCGCGCGGCCTTCGGTTCGCCGTGAGTCAAGTCATGATGCCTACGGACTGGCGCCCGCCGACCCTCGAGACCAACCGCCTCGTCATCCGGGCGTTCGGCGAGGCCGACGCCGAACCCCTCTTCGCCCACGCCTCCAACCCGAACATCACCCGGTACACGCTCTGGGAATACCACAAGACGATCGCCGACACGCTCAACTTCGTTCGCGATTACGCCCACTGCCGGTACATCGAAGGCGTCCCGGAGCCCTACGCGGTCGTGCTCAAGGCCGACCCCGCGCAGAAGCCGATCGGGGCGGTCGGGTGTTTCTGGGCGTCGCAACCGAACCGGACGATGGAACTCGGGTACTGGCTCGCCGAACCGTTCTGGGGCCGAGGGCTCATCGTCGAGGCGTGTCAGGAGGTGGTCAGGTACTCTTTCACCATGTGCGGCCCGGAGCGGATGCAGGCCCGGGTGATCGCCGGGAATACGGCGAGCGTCCGGGTGCTGGAAAAGCTCGGGTTTCGCCTCGAAGGAACCTTGCGGTCGAGCCTCTATCGCCGGGGGATTTTCGAAGACGTAATGTGCTTCTCGGTGTTGCGGGGCGAATACGAAAGGTGTTAGAAAGCCGTTTCGCCCGCAACGATTTCGCCCGGCCTGGTAACGGAGTGCCTCCCATGCGACGGATCGTCGTCTGCCTGCTGCTCGCCGCCCTGCCGACGGCCGCCCGGTCGGCCGAGCCTGTCCCCGAGCTCGCCGCCCTCCTCAAGCGGGCCGCCCCGTACCGGCCGGGCGCCCACGACCTCGTCTGGCGGCAGATCCCCTGGTACACCGATCGGGTCGCGGCGCTGAAGCAGGCCCGGGCCGAGACCCGCCCGCTCTTCGTCTGGCTGGCCGGCGGCCGCGACCGCGACGGCTCCCCGCTCGAGAGGTGTTGAGGCTACGCCGCCGGGCTCCGTGCGGGCCCCCTGAACGACCCAACACTCGTCAAACTCGTCACCGACAACTTCGTCCCCGTCGCCCTGAACGCCGACCGCCTGCCCGATACGGCCGACGGCAAGTTCTTCCGCGCCCTGATGCGGCAGTGGCCGCAGGGCCTCTGGGTGGTCACCCCCGAAGGCAAGGTGCTGGGGTTCCACTACCACAAGCCGAAGCCCGGCGAACCCTACGCCGAGGGGCAGACTCGCTGGGTCCGTGAGACGGTGCAGATGACCCGGGACGCGATCACCGCGGCCGGCCCCCTCGCTCCTCGCGATCTGAAGACCACACCGAACCCATTCCCCGACCGCGGGAAGGGTACGAACTCCGACGGCGGGGCCCGGCTGGCGGTCGGCGTGATCCGGGTGATCAACGGCCGGCAGGACGGCCCGCCGGTCGTCGACAGCGTCTTTCTGACCCGCGAGCGGTGGGACGGGTTTCGCCCGCGGGCGGGCGAGGTGAAGGCCGGGCAGGAGTGGGCTGTGCCCGAGGACGCCGCGGCCCGGTTCGCCCCCGCCTTCAGTCCGATGACCGATTCGATCTTCTCCCCGAAGCCCGATGACGTCACGGCGGCGAAGGTCACGGCGCGGGTGGCGCGGGTGGGCGACGGCTACGCGGTGATCCGGTATGAGGGGAGCTGGGAGACCTTCCACAACCGGGACGGCGACCCGAAATACCCCATCCGGACCGCGGCGACGGGGGAAGGGGTCGGCGTCTACGACACCCGCACCGGGAAACTGACCGCCGCCGCCTGGCTGATCCCGGGCACGTTCCGGAATAGCCCGCCGGGCGACAAGCCGCAGCGCACCGTGGCGGTGGTCGAGTGGGTCGCGGGCGAATAGCGAGGGGGCGTCGGATCGTAACCGGAAAGGACACGGCCCGGTCGGCGGTGCCCGCAACAAACGGGAACCGCCGACCGGGCTGGTCTTGTTGACTCTCACCTTAGCGGGCGTTCGGGCAGCGGCCGTTCGGGCAGGAGCTGAAGGCCGGGTAGGCCGGGTAGGCCGAGTAGGCTGGGGCGTAGACCGGGGCTGACGGGTAGGTCGATACCGCCCCACACCGCCCGTTCGGGCACCCGCCGAACACCGCCCCCGCCGGCACGACGCCGGTGCTCACAACCACGCCGACCTTCTCGGTCGTGACCACGGGCCGGGCCGGGTCGCTGTAGCGGACCACGTAGCTGGTCAGCTCGACCGGGGCGACAGCCCCGGTGTGCCGGAGGGCCTGAACGTTCCCGCCGCAGTTGCTGATGACCAGCCCCTTCGACAGGTCGAACTGCCCGGCCAGCGACTTGCCGGCCGCGGTGTCGGTGTCCACGTAAACGCAGACGTAGTTCTTAGCCAGCACCTGCCCGGCCTCCGCCGGGATCTCCCCCCCGCCGACCAGCTTGGTGTAGCCGGATTCCCCGCGGGCGATGAACACCGCGAGGGGCTTCTTCTGGTCGGCCGCCGTGGCCATCGCTGCGCTGTAGTCCGTCTGCCAGGTCGGGGTGGCGACCGCCCCGGCGGACAGGACCGCGCTCAGCACGCCTGCGGCGAACGTGGTGGTGATCATCAACGCTGTACCTCCATGGAGCATCAACACACCAAGCTACCCGCGCCAACGTGACGCGGGTCGTTGCTTGCATCTGCCGGAACGGCAAATCTTGATGGAGGTGCATTTATAGACGATTCCGCCCATGGTGCAAGCAAAATAGACGATAAAGTTGCTAAATCCAGCACAACCGGTCAATTAGGGAAAGGCATTACTGGCCTTTCCCCATCCTTCATGCTGAACCGAATCGCCCGAAGTTCTTGTCTTGACAAGGAATATGCGATATCTGGGGGATTTGGGTGGCCTCAAAAACCCGATTTCGGCCTTGTGGATTGACAGGCGATCCCGACCCGGGTACTCCCGTTCCCCATGTGCCGTGCATCTCGAAATAGCTGCCCTGTTGCGGTGGTCACTGGCCTTCTGGCCATCATCGCTCTCGTCCCCGGATGTCTGAACGCCGACCGCCGTTCGACTTCGATCCTCCCACCCGCCGCCAAGACCACAACCACCTCGTGGGATGGCAAATGTAGGGGGTCCGGAGTCCAGCCCGCGGTCGCGTTGTTCCCGGTCCAGGATGGAGATGCGGCGCCCGGCCCGCCGGACATCCCGATGCGACGGCCGCGGAACATCCTCGCCCTGTCGGGCGGGGGGGCATACGGGGCGTACTCGGCGGGCTTCCTGAACGGGTGGACGAAATCCGGCACCCGGCCCGAACTCGATGTGGTAACGGGAATTAGCACCGGCTCATTGATCGCCCCGTTCGCGTTCCTCGGGTCGGACCACGACGCCCGTCTCGGCCAGCTCTACACCCGCGTACAGGCGACCGACATCTTCCGTATTCGGGCCTGGGTGTCGATCCCGTTCACGGACGCAGTGGCCTCGTCGGCCCCACTCCGTCATCTGATCGAGACCGAGATCAGCCAGGAGCTGATGGAACGGATCGCGGCGGAGCACCGAAAGGGACGGCGGTTGTACGTCGGGACCACCAACCTCGCCACCCGCCGACTGGTGATCTGGGACATGGGGGCGATCGCATGCCGTCCGTGCCCAGAGGGGT
The DNA here is from genome assembly GCA_028288765.1 of Gemmataceae bacterium. Classification (GTDB taxonomy): domain Bacteria; phylum Planctomycetota; class Planctomycetia; order Gemmatales; family Gemmataceae; genus Urbifossiella. The sequence continues at coordinate 102,939 of JAQGHQ010000342.1, forward strand.
GCCACCTGTTCCGCGACGTGCTCCTGGCCTCGTGCTCGGTCCCGGGCATGTTCCCTCCGGTCCCCTTCGAGGTCGAGGTGGACGGAAAGAAGGTGCGCGAGCTGCACGCGGACGGCGGGGTCACGGCCCAGCTGTTCGTCCCGTCTCATGTGTTTGCGGCAGCGGCCAAGGCCGCGGCGGAGGAAGTGGAGAAGGCGGCACCGCGGCCGGGTGCGGGCGTCGATTGCACGCCCCAGGCCGGGAACCTCTACGTCGTGGTGGCCGGGAAGTTGTACCCGGACGCGACCCCGGTGAAGGCCAAAGTGCTCCCGGTCCTGGGCGCGACGACCGCGGCGATGCTGTACGCATACTGCCGGGCGGACCTGTCGAACCTGTACGGTCAGGCGCGGGTGGCGGGCCTGCGCTACCACCTGACCGCCCTGCGGGGGGATTTCCGGACCGTGGAAATCGCGGTGGACTTCGACCAGAAGGAAATGGCGAAGCTCTTCCAGGAAGGATTCGGACAGGGATCCGCCGGCTCGGCGTGGATGTCCGGCCCGCCGAGCATCAGCCCGGGGGACGGGGATTCCATTCGCACGGGTCTGAAGCTGCGGAAAGCACAGTCACCCATGCCAGTGCCGGGGAAGTAGCTTCAAGAAAAGGCGGTAGGGCCGTCTGATACACGAACTCGATGAGCTTGTCGCATCGGGTGGCATGTCCACCGCTCGGGGTGGACATGGGTGTTTCTCGTCGGGCGGAAACCTCACCCCGACCCGGGCTCCGGGGCACCCGCATGTCCACGGCTCGGGGACAGATGACACCCAAAGGTAGTCACCCTGGCGCGACGTAAGTGCCTGGAAAACCTGTGCCGCCAGGGTGCAGTTGATCCCCGCGAATGCCCCTCGGCACAGGGGTGAAGGGACTTTCGCGGGGATCAACTGCACCCGAGGAAAACCAGCACTTACGGCGACTCCGACTGACTACCGTTGACTGACACTTGTCCGCTCGGCGTGGACATGCCACCCGGGCCATTCCCGTCCTCCCTCGCCCTCACGGGGAAAGGGGGACCCGAAACGAACACCGTTACCGGGTTCCGGACGAGACGGCCCGCGGACCGCCGGTTGCGCCCCTGTCACCTGGCCACGATCTGTTGCAAGATCGTCGGGTCCTGGATCTCCTTGTCGCGAGCCAGTAGAAGGACCTTCGACACCACCTCGGCGGTCCGGGGGTCGTCGTCGGCGAACGGCAGGAACAGGCGCCCGCGGTGCTGGGCGTTCACCGGCACCACGCACAGCGACCCGCCCGGCTGCTTGTGAACCACCCCGCTGCCCAGGTGGACGGAGTACCTCCCGTACTCGCCCTGGATCAGGACGTGTCGGCCCTCCAGCTTGACGTTCGTCAGCTTCAGGAACCCGCACGTCGTCTTCACCAGCGCGGCCCGCATCTCGGTGGTGGACTGCGTGGCCTCCGGGTCCACCCCGCCGACGTGCGCCACGCTCACCACCAGGTCGAGGTCCCGCATCACCTCGCTGAAGACGACCGGCGGGACGGCGGCCAGCGCCACCGGCTTCCAGTCCCCGCGGCGGTGGAACACCACCTCCCGCACGGCGGGGGCGGCGGCGTCGGCCGGGGTTGTGTAGCCGTGGTCGAGCGTCACCTCGGCCACCAGGTCGGCGTCGCGGAACAGCTTGTCGATGCCCTCCCGGGTGGACCACCCCCGCCCGGCGAACAGGGCCTTCGCCTGGGTCTCGTTCACCTGCTGACCCGAGTACCGGCGCGACCGGTCGACGTCCTCCTGCTCCGCCCGGGTCGGCACGTACACCTCGCGGAACACCTGCTTGAACGGCTGCACCCGCTCGGCGCGGAAGCACTCGGCCTGCCACTCCGGCCAGTCGGTCGCCGCCACGAAGTCGAGCGGGTGGGCGATGGTCCACTCGTCCGCGGCCTTCACCGGGGTCGTCCGCCCGTCGTACCCCTTCAGCGCCGTGCCGCCCTTGGTCGGGTAGCCCATTCCGGCGGCCGTTTTCAGCACCAGCCGGTCGAGGAGCGGGCGGACCAGTGGGTGCGCTGTCAGCGTCTTCAGCTCCGCCCCGCGGAAGCGGCTGCCCGCGCACATCGCCTGTTCGAGCGACCGCTTGCTGTTCGACGCCGTGCGGGCGAGGGCCTTTTGTCGCTCCAGCAGGTCCGCCACCTTCGCGTTCTTCTTCACGTCCGGCGGCAGCTTGGACAGCGGGTTCCCGCCCTTCGTCTGCGTCACCTCCGGCTCGCCCAGGGCGGACAGGCCGAGCGCGACCGTCACCGGGCCGACGGTCACCTCCGCCGAGCCGGCGGCGAGGTCCGCCACTTCGGTCGCGGTTACCGCCCACTCCAGCCGGACCGGGTCCGGGAAGCCGGCCGTTACCGCCAGGTTCTCCAGCCCCAGACGGACCGCCCGCATCGCCGGTTCCTTCGAGAGCGAACTCAGCCCGCGGGCGTACCGCTCGTACTCCTTCAGCACCTTGTAGCGGTCGGTCAACTCGGTCTGCCGCCCGGCCACGTCGGCCGGCAGCGGCAGCAGGCCGAGTAACCTCACCGACTCCTTCAGGAACTTTTTGCGGATGTTCTCCACCAGGTCCTTCTTCTTCATCCGCCCGAGGAGGACGTCGGCCAGGCGGACGGCCTTCTTGTGTTCCTGCCCGTAGCCGAGGAACCTGGCCGCCCCTTCGACGGCGTCCCACCGGCCGTCGTCGCCGACCGCCGCATAGGCTTTGTGGAACCAGGCCACGTCGATCAGCCCGTCGGCCAGCTGCTCGGCCGTCAGATTGGTGCGGGCCTTCACGATCGAGTGCCAGAGGGTTTGGAGCTTGTCCGCGGCCGGCCGGTCGTCTTCCTCGTCCTCGTCGGGGTCGTCGTCGTCCGCTCCGCCGAGTCGGCCCTGCCACGAGCTGCCGGTGTGAGCGATGAACCAGTACACCGCCTCGTCGTACCCCGGCCAGCCGACCGCCGCCGCCACGTGACGCACCCACCGCGGGTTCACCAGCCCGAGTTCGGCGATCCGTTCGATCGGGAAGAGTCCGCCGGCCACTGCGGTCTTCACGGCTTCCGCGAACGCGGCCGCGGTGTCGCCGTCACCCGGGACGGCCTGGCGGATGAGGTGCGTGAGGACCGCCGGTTTATTCTTGCTGTGCGAGTACCGGTCCCCCTGCGAGTAGCCGGGTTTGCCGAGCGCGGCGATGAGCCGGAACAGGGCGTCCGTCCCGCGGAGCTGCCGGATGTCGTTCGCGGCCCGGGTCGCCGGCGTCGGCGTTTCGCCCCGCTTCAATTCGGCCTCGATCACCCGGGCGACGACCGCTTCGACCGCGTCCCGCAGCTCCGGCCGGTCGGCCACCAGCGGATAGTCTTTCGCGCCGGAAGCCGACGTGAGCGCCGCCAGGGAATCGAACGGCGTGCCCCACCGCTCGATCTGGCGCGGGCCGATCAGGTGGTCGTACACGTCGGCCGGCGTGGAGGCGCCGGCCGCGTACGCGGCGAGCAACACGTCGAGCGACGGCCGGAGCCGCTGTCGCCCCGGCAGCGGCTCGTCCCGCCAGCGGTACAGGCGGAAGAGCCTGGCGGCGTGGCCCGGGGTCCAGTCGACGGTGGTATTGTTCCGGGCGGCCCGGGCGAGCCACTGGGTGAATGCCAGGTCGGTCCGCCACTCGACGACTTCATTGTCGTCCTCGTCGAGATCGCTGTCGTCCTCGTCGGGCGAGCGGGCCAGAGGCGTCTGTTCGACGACGACCGGCGGGACGAGAGCCAGGGCCGTCTCGGCGGCGTCCAGCAGGAAATCCGAGGCCCCGCCCGGCGGGTAAAGCTTCTCGAACCATTCCAGCAGACGTTCGATCAGGTCATCGTACCTCACGGCCACTGGTTCGGTCGGGATGACCTGGTCCCGGGCCTTGCGGAGGGCGACCACGACGGCCGAAGGCTTCTTGGAGCCGGTGTCATCGTCATCGTCCCGGTCGTGGCCGTCTTCGCCCTCCCGCACCTCGGCCCGCGGCAGCCGGCCCGCGCGGAGCAGCTCGAACCCGTCGGCGTCGCGGGTGCGGGCGGAGCGGTTCTGCCACCATCCCTCCCACAGGTCCGCCTGCGGCAGGTTCGCCCGATCCTGCCCGGCCGTCAGTTTGCCGTCCGGGCCGGGGAAATCCCACGAGTAGCGGACGGAGCCGAGGACTTTCTCCTCCGGCTTCTCCTTGTTCCGGGTGTCGACGAACGTCTTGTCCCGGTGGTCGTGGATGAACTCGTCGAGTTCCGTCAGGAACGCGATCGCGGCGGGGGTTACGAATGACACGTTCCGCTTCTTCGGCCCAACGGCCGGGCTGCGGTCGGCCGGGTCGAACAGGCCAAGGCCGTCGTCCAGGGTGGGCGGGCGGGCGGCCGGGTTGAGTACGATCTCGATCGCCGCCGCTTCGGCCTGGGCGAGCCGCTTCCCTTTCTCCGCGCGGTAGGCACGCAGGCGGTCGCGGACTGGTTCGGCCGTCCGCCCGGCGTCCGTCATCCGCCGGGCCAGTTCGATGCCCGCCGCCCGCCGGTTCGCGTCGCCCGCGGCCAGCAGCCGGTCGATGCTGCCGACCACCAGCTTGTCCGGCCGGTTGAGCAGCAGTTCGAACACGCCGCGGCGGAAGTCGGCGGTCTTCCGGGTGAGGTACCGTTCGAGCGTCTGCACCTCGTCCTCGGCCAGCTTGCACTTCTTCAGGTACTTCAGCGCCGCCTCCCGGACGTACCGGTTCGGCTCCCCGGCCACCGCCAGGAGTGTCTGCCTCACCTTTGAGGACAGGGTTCGGGCCTCGCACAGCCTGGCGAGCGCCTGCACCCGGGAGTACTCGTCCATCATCGGCAGGTACGGCAACAACCGCTCCGCCGGCCGTTGCCCCAGGCAACGGAGCAGCAACGAAGCCGCGTCGCCCTGTTCGAGGTCGGACACCGACCAGCCTGGAACCAGCGGCTTCAGCGCTTTCGGCTTCGCCGGGAGAGACGGGAGCCGCTTCTCGACGCGCTCGAACAGGTCCTTCGGGTATCGGCCCGGGCCGTCCTCATCGTCGTCGGAGTCCTTACCCGCTGTCGGCATCGACTGGAAGTAGAGGAGCGCCGCACTCACCAGCCGTTCGTCCGGGTCGTCGATCAGCGGCAGCATCAGCTGGGCGGCGTCCGGCAGGCCGGAGTCGGTCAATAATTTGGCCGCGGCAAGCCGCCGGGCCGGGGTTTTGTCGCGGAGGAGCGGGGCGGCCGCGGTCACGGCGGCTTGCACGTCCTCGAAGGCCAGCGCCCACAGCCCCCGGTAGGCGGTGGCGGCGTCCCCCCTGGCGATCGCCTTCTGCCGGGCCGCCGGGTCTCCGAGCAACTCCCGGCACCCTTGGAGGTCGGTCTTCAGCTTCTTCGGGTTTTCGACCTCTTCCTCCTCCCCGAACCACACCCCGGCCGCCCGCGCCACGGACGCGAACCGGATCAGGTTGTGGTCGAGGAGGAGCCCGACCATCCGCCGGAACGCCTCGGGGTGGGCTTCGTCCACTGCTTCGAGAATGTTCTGCCGCAACCCCTCCTGCCGCTGGGCCGCGAGCAACAGGCTCTCGGCGAACTCCCAGGCGTCTTTCCGCCCGCTACACAACAACCCGCGGGTGGCGTGACCGCCGGGACCGCCGATCTCGTGGCGGTTCGCCGCCGAGTCTTTCAGGATGGTGAGGACGCTTTCGGCCGCCGCCCCGCCGGCATCGATCACCCCGGCGAGGAGGTAGCCGAACTCGTCCGCCCGGTAGCCGAGGTGGACCGCCCACGCCGCCACCCACTCGGCTGACAGGACGTCGTCCGGGACGTCGCCCAGCTCGTCGAACAGGTTTTCGAGGTACTCTTGCCGGGTGGCCGCGTAGACCTCCGGCCGGGAGGGGGCGCGGAACGCGCGGCGGGCGTACCCCACCGTGTACGGCATCCGCCCCTTCAGTTGCCACCCGGCCTCGACGTCCGCGTGCATCGTCGGGAACAGGGCGGCGAGCACCTTCGCCCGGCCTCTGGGGTCGGCTGTGAGCTTGGCGGCGGACACGCGTTCGAGCTCGCGGCGTTCGTTCCAGTCGCTCGGCGGCTTCCCGTTCGGCAGCAGGCCGATCACGCCGAGGCCGAGTGCAGCCGGCGCCTTCGGCAGCTGTTGCAGCCGGGCGATCCGCGCCTGGCGGTGCTTTTTGGACTTCAGTTTGCCGAGCTGTTCGCGGGCGAGGTCGGGTTTCAGCACGGCTCAGCCCCCCGCCAGCAGGGTGAGCCGGACGAACGTCAGCTTGCTGTCCGCGGTGAGGGGCACGACGGCGGCGAGGTCCTTGACCTCAGCGTCGTCCACCACCACCAGGAACAGGCCGTCGGCGAACGCCTCCAGGGCGGTCGCCACCGCCTGATCCGGGTCCACCTTCTGATCCAGTTCGCTCCCACCGGCCGACACCTTGCCCGCGGCGAGCCCCTCGTCGATCTGTTTGGCGGTCAGCGCGTTCACCAACCGCCGCCCGGCCTGGCGGGTCTTGAACGCATCCACCTCGGCCCGCACCACATGGCCGATCAACTCGCGGAGGGTGACGGGGCCGCCGGCCGTAACGGCCGCGGGAGGGGGAACGGCGAAGTCGTCGCAGATCGGCTTCCGCCGGCCGATCGCTTGCGCGGAGATGCTGAGCATGGCGACACTTCCAGGAGAGACAGGGATGTGGTGCTGAGGGCGAATCTACCCGATCGGGTGTGAGGGTGCAACGGGCGTAGGTGTCGCGCCCGATGGCACCAGGATAAGCGGATTTGCCCCCCGGCCTCCCGCTGCGCGACGGGTTAAAGACCCGCCTCCACGACGAAGAACTCAAAGCCGACGGGGAGGTGTCTGATACCGAATCGCATGGATCGCTTTTGTAGGGTGGGCACCGCCCACCACAGTCGGACGGTGGGCGGTGCCCACCCTACAAGTACGAATCCACCCGATCCGGTATGACTACCCGACGGACCTTGTTGGGTCGTCCAAATCGATTGGATCGCGGTCCGACCGATTACAGGGTGACCAGCGGGCTTCGGAGCCCTCTTGCCACTTTTCCGCCCCGGCCTGAATTCTGTTCTAGGCTCCCGGTATCGGCACTTTACTGCCGGCGGAGGCTCACCGGTGAAGCGCCTGTTCCGGCCGGAGACGGCCTTTTTCCTGATCGTCTGGCTCACCCTACTCCTCGCGTTCCGCGAGCGGGGGTTCTACGACCCCGGATCGCTCTGGCACGTCAAGGTGGGCGAGCTGATCCTCGCCGACGGCTTCCCGCACACCGACCCGTTCACCTACACGTTCGAGGGCCGCACCTGGATCCCCCAGCAATGGGGCGCCGAAGTCCTAATGGCCCTGGCGCACCAGGCCGGCGGGCTCGACACCATGCTCCTCGGGTTTTGCACCCTTGTTGCCGGGCTGTTCACCCTGATCTTCCGCCGGGCGACCCAGGCCGGGATGGGTCCGCTCCTCGCCGCACTCGTGGTCGGTGGATCGCTGTTCGTCGGGGCGTTTCACTACTTCGTCCGACCACACATGTTCACCATCGCGTTACTCGGGTGGACGATGATGTGCGTGGTGGACTTCGAACGCGGCCGGTGTGGGGTCGCCAGGCTCGCCGGGCTCATCCCGCTGTACATCCTGTGGACGAACCTGCACGGTGGGGTCCTCGGCGGGACGATGACGCTCGGGCTCGCGGTCGCGGGGTGGGGGATCGTCTTCCTGACGAGCAGGCGGCATCGGCGCCCGGATAACGTGGATCATGAGGCCCCTGATGGAGGTGAGATCGAGCCCACCCGTCAGATTCATCAGGGGGTTCACACCACCCGCTCGCCGATCCCGAGCTGGCGGACCGCGTTCCTGCTGGTCGCGATCGTGATCGCCTGCGGGCTGACGCCGTTCGTGAACCCGTTCGGGATGGAGATGCTCAACACCTGGCAGCGGATCGTCGGCTCGAAGGTGCTCCCACAGGTCGTCAACGAGCACATGCCGCTCGACCCGGGCACGCCGCTCGGCATGACCGTGATTGCGTTCGGCGTCTTCTACCTGTTCCTCCTCGCCGGCACCTACCCGAAATTCCCCCGGGTGAGCTGGCTCATCCCGCTGGCCTGGCTCGTGCTGAGCTTCAAGGGCATCCGGCAAGCTCCGCTATTCGCGATCACCGCCGCGGTCGCGGCCGTCGACCTGTGGCCGCACACCGTCTGGCACCGACTCCTGAAGAAGTACGGTGACGGCTCTCTCGCCCGCGACCCGGAGCCGGAGGGACTGTCCGCAACCCGATGGGGCTGGACCATCGTCCCGGCTGTGGCGGTCCTGGTGGCGTTCGGTCTCCAGGTCGATCGCGTACCGGTCCCGGTGGTCGGGTGCGGGTGGGCCCGGCTCAACCCGAACTTCGTGCCCAGCGACTTGACGGAGGAAATGCGGGCTTACGCCGCCTCCGTACCACCGGGGACACGGATCTTCAACGACGCAAACCTCGGCGGATACCTGATCTACCACACGCCGAGCCTGAAGATCTTCATGGACGACCGGTGCGAGCTCTACGGCGACGACTGGATTCAGGCGTACTCCGATACACTCGGCAAACCGCCAGCGGAGCTCGGCCCCGAGTTCGAGGCGTGGGCCGACTACTACCAGTTCGACCGGGCGTTCGTCATGACCCAGCCCGCCGCCGCGGAAAAGCCGCCGCTCGAACAGTATCTGCTCGACTCCCCGAAAAAGTGGCGAGAGGTCGCCCGCGGGAAGCGGGCCGTCCTGTTCGAGCGAGTCCGTCGGTAGGTCCGTCATGTGACCGGTGGTTCCAATTCCCCGTCCCGGTGTCTATAACGACATCGGGGTTATTGTTCGCCCCGAAACCGCTAGTCGCCCCGGTTTCTTGCAAATGCCACAGCCACTGGTCGGAATAATCATGGGCTCCCGGTCCGACTGGGAGACGATGCAACACGCGGCCACCGTCCTCGACGAGCTCGGCGTCGCGTACGAACCGAAAGTCGTGTCGGCCCACCGCACGCCGGACCTCCTGTTCGACTATGCCGAGTCCGCGTGCGAACGGGGTCTGGAAGTGATCATCGCCGGGGCCGGTGGGGCCGCGCACCTGCCGGGAATGTGCGCGGCGAAAACGTGCCTGCCTGTGGTCGGGGTGCCGGTCGAGTCGGCGGTCCTGCGGGGCGTCGACTCGCTCCTCTCGATCGTACAGATGCCGGGCGGCGTGCCGGTGGGGACGATGGCGATCGGGAAGGCCGGGGCGGTCAACGCGGGCCTGTTCGCGGCGATGATTCTTTCCGGCAAATACCCTGCGATCCGCACCGTTCTCAAGGACTACCGCTCGAGACAAACGCAGAAGGTACTGGAAAGCCCGGACCCCCGGGCGAAGTGAACGGGCCCGGCGGATATCGGGGAAAGAGCACGAAGCGATTCTCCGGACGGGAGAGCCGACCGCCACCCCTCACCGGAATCAAACGGCGTAAAAACCGAACACTCATGCCGGAAGATATCGTACTATCCATTGAAGCCCCCCGAGCGACGGCAAAGGGTAGGCTGAGGTGACCCTCTCTGTCCGGGAGCCATCCGGACTGCGGGTGTTGCATCAGTTTACCTTCTGCCGTACCAGGGGGGCTCCGCTCACATTCTCGGGACGGTTCATGCGTGTCGGTATTCTCGGCGGCGGTCAGCTCGGCCGGATGATCGCCCTCGCGGGATATCCCCTCGGGATTCGGTGTACCGTCCTGGACCCGACCGCGGAATCGTCCGCCGCGCAGGTCTGCGACCACATCCGCGGTGAGTTCGACGACTTCCAGGCGCTCTACCAGCTCGCCCAAAAATCCGACGTCGTCACCTACGAGTTCGAAAACGTTCCGGTCGAATCGGCCCGGTGGCTCGCCGAGCGGGTGCCGATTTTCCCACCACCCCGGGCGCTCGAAGTCTCGCAGGACCGGCTCGTCGAGAAGACCTTCTTCCAGACCCTCGGCATCCCGACCCCGCCGTTCGCCGCCGTCACCGAGCGGCACGAGTTCGACAACGCCCTCGCCGAGATCGGCCTGCCCGCCGTCCTGAAAACCCGGCGGTTCGGGTACGACGGCAAGGGGCAGGTGGTGATCCGCACCCGCGCCGCCGCCGAGCGGGCGTGGGAGAAACTCGGCGGCCGGCCGCTCATCCTCGAAGGGTTCGTCCCGTTCGACCGCGAACTCTCGGTCCTCGCCGTCCGCGGGCGGGACGGGGAGATCGCGACCTACCCGCTGGTCGAGAACGAGCACCGCGACGGCATCCTCCACCGGTCTCTCGCCCCGGCCGGCGATACCGCCGAGGAACTGACCGAGCGGGCGGCGGAATACGCATCGCGGATCCTCACCGAACTGGACTACGTCGGGGTGCTGGCGGTCGAGTGGTTCCAGGACGGCCCACGCCTACTCGCGAACGAGATGGCCCCCCGGGTCCACAACTCCGGACACTGGACGATCGAGGGCGCGCACACCAGCCAGTTCGAGAACCACCTGCGGGCGGTGTGCGGCCTCCCGCTGGGGCGGTGCGACCCGGTCGGCTGGTCGGCCATGTTCAACTTCATCGGGAATGTGTCGCCCGCGGCCGACGTGCTGAAATTTACCGAAGCCCACCTGCACACTTACGGGAAGAGCCCCCGCCCGGCCCGCAAGGTCGGGCACGTCACCCTCCGGGCCGAGACCGCCGAGGAACTGCGGGACAAGTTGCCGGAGTGGTCCCGGGTGTTCGACCGGCCCGACCAGGGGCCGGGGTGAAAAGGTGTGTCAGCCTGAAGGACCTGTAAAGGCTGAAAGCGCGAAGCCCAGGACATCGCCCCACTTCTAAAGATACGCTTCCGCGTCCAAGAACAGGGCGGAGACCAGCTTGAGGAATTGACGGCCGTGGGCCGTCTCCGTGAGTTCTGCCCAGATCGAGAAGTCGAACGCGACCGGCGTCTCCGTCGGGGCATCCGGCGGCCACGGGTATTCCGGGTTTGGGTTATCCCCCGCAAGGGCGGGGGCGAGATCCTCGATTTGTTCGGCGAGCGGCTTGCTTTTTCTGAGCAGATGTGTCCAACTCTCGTTCTGTCCTTCGTATCCGAGCCGTTTCTGCGCTTTCGGGTTGGAAGACAGGCTCTTGAGGAATTTCACAGATGCGCGGTGGGTCAACTTAGTGGGGCCGCTCCGCCAGGCGTATGCCTTCCCGAGTAATTCCGTCGCCATCTGCAAATAATGCAGGGCGTGGCATCGAAGAATGTTCTCCTGGCTTCGAAACATGGGTGGTGACCTACTTTCGTTGCACGGCTGGGAATGCCAACCACTCGGCTAACGACCACACATGATCGGTCAACCCGGCGGCCATCGCCGGGGTTCGTCGCTGCCAGTGGGCGTCCGCGTCCTTCCG
>JAQGHQ010000530.1 GCA_028288765.1 Gemmataceae bacterium
TTTTTCACCGGGAAGGTGGCGTTGACGACGGCCATCCGGAGCGGGATCACGGTCATCGCCGGGAGCTTGCCGTCGCCGATCGCCTTGTCGAGGTCCTCCAGGGGGATGTACTCGAGGGCCGTCTCGGTCCGCTGGGCGTTGGCGTCGAACTGGTTCCCCCCGGGACCGAAACCCGCCATACCGCCCATGCCGGGTGGGGCACCGGGACCGCCGGGAAAGGCACCCGGGCCGAACGCGCCCGGCGGCATGTTCGCCTGGGCGGGATTCTGAGGCTGCTTCTTGGCTCTCTTGAGCCGGGTATCCAGGGTCTTCAGCTGGCCCCTCACCTTCTCCTTGTCCTGATCCCCGAGCTTCTTGACGACTTTGACGGCGATCCGCGGCGTGTCGCCGAGGTCGCTGATGTCGTACCCCCGCATCGGGGCCCGGACGAGGTCAACCTGATACTCCTCGATCCCGAGGACGGTCGGGTTCTCCCGCTTCGTGTCCGGCCGCCCGACCGGGTCGAACGGTTGCCCGGTCAGGGGGAATTCCTTGATCGAGACGGTTTGGTATTCGCCTTTCACCCCCCGCGTGGCCCAGAGCGGGAGGTCCCCCGGCTTGGCGTCGCTGTTGGGGTCGCTAATTAAGTCTTGGATGATCGCTATCCTCCCGGTCAGATCCTTGCTGATGTCGGTCGGGCTGGCGGCCCCGGCCCAGGTCGTCGCCCCCCACAGGAGGAGGGTGACGAGCCCGACCCCGGCCACCCCGAGGGCGAGGTACTCGCCCTTCTTGAGCAGCAACTCCTGCACGTTCAGTTTCGGCTTGGCCATGAGTGTCGTCCTCTCGTGTCCGTCGTCCCCTGCCGGCACAACGGCGGGCGAGGTGGGTTGTTGGTCGCTTACCGAATGCTGAATGCCAGACGATCGAGGCCGCGAGGCCGTGCCGGGGCCAGTTTCCGACATCCGGCGCCGCTCTCCCCAGCGGAGAGAGGGGGACCCAAACCGGACACTCTCACCGGGTTCCCGTACGAGGACGGCTGGTCCCGGAGGCCCGTTGTATCCGCCACCGAGCGCACGCTTTCGCCTGGGTCCGGACCGCCTTCGGGCTGATCGGGCTCGGGTTCGTGGTCGCCGCGGCGGGACCGGCTTCGGCCCGGTGTTCCGGCCGCCCGGGGGCTTTATTCCCGGTGTGTGTTGCGGTCCCGCCTCCCCCGCCCCATAATCTCCAGCGTCGCACCCGCGCACCCCCATGAAGGAGCCTCCCCCCATGTTCCGGTTGCTGCCCGCCCTCGCCGCCGTCGCCGCGGCGGCCGCGGTCGTCGTCCCGGCCGAGTCCGCCGACACCAAGGCCGCGCCCGCCATCTCCTGGAAGAAGACCGTCCTCGACACCCGGTTCCGGTCCGAGGGGGTCGCCACCGCGGACGTGAACAAGGACGGCAAGATCGACGTCCTCAACGGCGAGTACTGGTACGAGGCCCCGGACTGGAAGCCGCACGAGCTACAGCCGCCCGCGGATTTCAAGGACGGGCTCGGGAACTACAGCCGGGTGTTCGCCTGCTGGGCCGAAGACCTGAACGCCGACGGCTACCCGGACCTGATCGTGATCGACTTCCCCGGCGCCCCGTGCTACTGGATGGAGAACCCGAAGGGGCAGGCGGCCGGCCCGGACGGCAAGCCCCTGCACTGGAAGAAGCACACCATCTGGCATTCGGCCTGCAACGAGACCCCGCTTTACGCCGACCTGCTCGGCACCGGCAAGCGGGTGCTGGTGATGGGCTTCCAGCCCCCGGGCAAGGGGAACGAGGGGCAGATGGCCTACTTCACCCCCGACCCGACCGACCCGACCGCCAAGTGGGTGATGCACCCGGTCAGCGAGCCGAGCACCCCGGGTGAGGTCAAGGACGGGAAGGAAGTCCCGGGCACCCGCAAGGAGGTCCCCGGCACCCAGCGGTTCAGCCACGGGCTCGGGGTCGGCGACGTCAACGGGGACGGCCGGAAAGACGTGATCTGCACCGGCGGCTGGTGGGAGCAGCCGGAGAAGGCCGACGGGAAGACCGCGTGGAAGTTCCACCCGGCCAACCTCGGCGACGCCTGCGCGGACATGTACGTGTGGGACATGGACGGGGACGGGAAGAACGACGTGATCAGCACGTCGGCCCACAAGTTCGGGATCTGGTGGCACAAGCAGCGGACGGCCGAGGGCGGCGGGAACCCGACCTTCCAGAAGATGGACCTCTTCCCGAAGATGGTCAGCGAGACGCACGCCGCCCACTTCGTGGACATTGATGGGGACGGCCGGCCGGACCTGGTCACCGGGAAACGGTGGTGGTCGCACGGGAAGGCCGAGCCGGGGTCCGACGGGCCGGCGGTTATCTACTGGCTCAAGAACACCAAGGGGCCGGACGGGCTCACCACCTTCACCCCGATGGAGATCGACGCCGATTCCGGCATCGGCACCCAGTTCGAGGTCTCGGACATCAACGGGGACGGCCTGCTCGACGTGATCTCGTCGAACAAGAAGGGCGTCCGGGTCATCATCCAGCAGCGGAAGTAAAAGCGGTCCGGGGCAACCCCGATCGCCACAGGAGTTCCCGCCCGGGGCGTTGCCCCGGGCTAAGAGTCTATCCGGAAACTTATGCTGCCTTTTGCAGGGGTTTTCGCGTATATCGAAACTTGGCCTGAGTTTTGCCCGAG
>JAQGHQ010000531.1 GCA_028288765.1 Gemmataceae bacterium
GCCTCGTGACAGGACCTTCGGGGACGTCCGGCGGCTCTCGATGTGACCGATGCGCTGGCCCCCCACGGCTCCGCGGCGGGGCCGGTCTCGCAACCTTCACTCGAACAAATGGCTCACAGCGTTCTAATACAGCCGGCGGGTACAGTCCCGGGACGGGATGCCGTTCGGCAGGGCGAGGAATTCCCGGAGCCAGTCCGAGCGGTTCGTCGCCCACCGGTGGATGGCCGTCGGGCCGTCGCACCCGCACACCAGGCCGCAGACGGCGAGCACCACGATGTCGAGCAGCTGGTGCTTGCGGTTCCGGGTATGGCGGGGGTCGGTCAGGGATTCGAAGTACGAGCCGATCGACTCGATGTTGACCCAGCGGGTCGCCATGCGGGACACCTCGCGCGATCGGCGGGGTCACCGGGCGAGGAACGCCCCCGGCGAGGACCGCCAACGGCTCAGGTGTACCACACCGCCGACGATCGCGCAAACTTGCGCAGCTTACCCAGCCATGCGCGCTGGCCCGGCAGGGGTACCATGTCCCCGGGGCGGTCGTCGAGGCCGCCGCCGGGAGGGATGCCCGAACCGCGCCGTTGCGAACCGGGACCGACGGGGCGGTCGGTCTCTACCTTTCTGACGGGTGCGCGGATCCACACCATCTTGGCGCTCAAGCCCGGGTTGGGACTCGACTACTTTGAGGTCGACCCGGCCTGGCCGCCGGGGGGAGCACAACCACCGCCACTCCCCCGGCAGATCCGCCTCGTCCTCGACGGGGCGATGGAGGTGACGGTCCAGGCGCTCGACACCTCCGGTAACCCCGTCCCGGGCGTCCCACCGACCCGTGGACGATCAAGAAGGCCGGGAAGCTGGCGTACGTCAACTGCTCGGGGGCCGAGGCGACCGTGGTCCGGACCGATGCCGGCGGCCTCGCCCGGTTCGACTGGATCGCGACCAACCTGGAGGAGGGCACCCAGTTCCTCGCAACGGATAGAGCGTACCACTGCCCCCGGACCCCGTGGATCGACCTCGCCCACCCCGGGCAGCCGCGCGTCGCCCGCCTGCTCCGCGCGACGCGGGTGACCGGCCGGGTGTTCTCGGCCGACGGCAACTCGGCGGCCGGGGTCCGCCTCCGGGCGGAGGGGCGAGGGCGGACCAACTTCTACTACCGGTGCGACTCGGCGTCAGGGCCGGACAGCACCTACGAGTTCCTCGTGTGGCCCGATCAGTCCTACCTGATCGCGATCCTCGACGACGCCCGGGCCGCCCGGACCGTCCGCGGGCTCGTGATCCGCGAGGGCGACCCCGCGTGGGGGTCGATCTACACCTCGTGGACGGTATCCGAGTCCACGGCCGGGTGGCCGTGGGGCCGTACCGCCGGCCGGGGGCGGGGTAGACGGTTACCCTCGTCGAACACGGGAGCGACCTCGGCGACGACCTGCGAGGACACTTCGGGCGGGCGGAACTGGTCCGGTGGGCAATAGCCGACGGGGCCGGGCGGTACGAGGTGCGGCTCGGGCCCGGGGAGTATACGTTGAGAGGCCCGGAGCCGGACATGCCGGAACGGCTCTTGCTCGGCCAAGAACCGGTAGTGGAACGCGGGTTCCACCTGCCCCGGCTGCCCCGCGCTCAAGTGCGTGGGAACGTCCTCCGGAGGGGTCGGGAGGCCGTCGGGAACGCGGTCGTCCGGGCCGCGAGCACCGTCCGGGGGCACGCCGGGTTCGAGACCGTCGCCGACGGCCGCGGGCGCTTCTCGGCCGAGCAGTGGTGGGACAGGATGGGCGTGTACGCGAGCGACCCGGGCGGGGCCGAGGCGGGCCTCGCCGAGCTCCGGGATGAGGACGACAAGGTGACCGTCGTGATCGCGCCGGCGGCGACCGCCCGGGGGCGGGTGACCGACGGCGAGGGCCAACCGCGGTCGAACGAGGTCGTCTTCTGTCGGATGAGGGGCTCCCTGGGCGGCGGAGAACAGGTCGTCTTGCAGTTCAAGGTCCGCACCGACCTGATGGGGGCGTTCTCGGTCCCGGGCCTCCTCGTTAGCTGCGGCTGCGACGTGACGGTGCTTCGCGGACACCATCCCTGTGCGGACCGGGTCGAGTTCACGGTGGCGGGTGCCGGCATGGTCGAACTCCCGGACCTGGTCCTGGGGGCGGCAAACTGGCGGGAGGGCGGGGCGACGTGTGACCTCGCAGGAGGGGTCGCGCGTCTCGGGGCCGGGCGGGACACGGGCCGTGCAATTGTGCCGACTGGTGTGGGAGGCGACAAGCGTATCAGCACGCGTGGCACGCTCAGAGCCCTCGGAGTGACCCACCTCTCGCGGTAGTACCCGCGGCGTACGTCGGTTCGAGCAGCTCCTTCCTTCGCAATGGTGGGGGTGGGGGCATGGGGTACCGCTGTCATTATTGACGGTTGATTCGTCGCTGTTCGAGGATTCGGGCGGTGGCGGTGTGTGACCCCTTGGTGGCCTTCGACTTCAGCCGCGGTTGCTTGCGATGGCCGCGTCTGCTCTTGGCGTACCGGCCCCCCGCCAGCCGCACCGCCAACCCGTCCACCCACGCCCGCAGGCGCTCGACGCCCCATCCCGCCGTCGGCATCTCCGGGTTCCCGTCCAACGCCGCACCCAACCCCACGGCGTACGAGCGCACCTCCTGACCCAGCAACACCGGCGACACCTCCACCTCGTCCTCCCGTCTCGTCGCCTGGCGCTCGGTCGCCCGCCCGCCTCACTACCTGCAACAGGTTGTACACCGATACCGCCAGACCGAACGCGAACAGCGCCGCCCTCGGGTACGCCAGCGTCTTCACCTCGCCCCGCAGACCGGCCGCTAACTCCTGGAACGCACTCTTGATCGTCCGCCGATCCCGGTACCTCGCCGCCACCTCCACCGCCGACAACGTCTCCTCGGCCACGTCCGTCAGGACACCGATGGTGCCCTGCCCGTCCCACGTCGGCGCGTCCAGTTCCACCTCCACCAGCCGGAACTCCCACCCCGTCCCGGCGTACCGCACCCGCGTCTCGTACACCCGCCCCGTCGCGATACACCCGCAGTTCCGACGCTCCCCCTCGGGGGGAGTCCGACACCGCCGTGGTGGTGCACGATGACCCCGGCCCCATGCGGGCGCACCCCGATCAGGAGCGCCTTGGTGCAGAAGCAACTGTCGGCGATGACGACGTCGCCGGGTCCGCACCCGCCCAGAAGCGGTTGGTGCAGCGACCGCTCGTTGGCGTGCCCATCCTCATGCAACAGGACGCGGAGGAACACGCCGGTGGTCTGGTCGCGCAGAACCATGGCCTGGCCGGGTAGCGCCGCGGACAAGCCGGCTAGGATGAGGAAGAACCACACCCCCAGGAACCCGACGTGGGACCGCCGCCAAAGGGCCCACCCGGTTAGAGCCTGTTATGCACTTTGCGATCATTCCCCGCAAAGTCTTGTAATGAGCGGATTTACGATGTCACGCTCCTGAAGGTTGTGTGGGCACAAGTGCTTGAGGTGCAATGTCTTTCGGCGAGTTCATAACAGCCTCTAAGCCTCTGCTTGGTCGCGAGTTCCGCAGTAGGGCTACAGTCGGTTGGCTAAGTTTGTTGGGTATCTTACTGTCATGGTGCGACCGGTCGCGAGAGTTCGGGGCGGTCACTGGCCCGAACACACGCATCTGGTGGCAAGAGGGATCCGAAGCACGACCGGGTACTTGACGCGAGGATCTCCCCGGTGGCCGATCTGCGGAGACGGGGGAGGTGCTGCCGACCGGGATGGTGTAGACTGGACCGGCGGCGGACGCCGATTCTTTCTCCAGGCCCGCCGGCCGGAGTTTCTCTCCCTGGCCAGGCGGGCAAATCACCTTCGGGAGAACCTGTCATGTCCACTCCGCACACCCACGCCGGCCATGACCACCAGCACGGTCCCGCGTGCGGGCACACCGGGATCAAGCACGACGGGCACACCGACTACCTGCACGATGGGCACCTGCACCACACCGAGGCCGACGGGACGGTGACCGAACACAGCCTGCCGGTGTCGGCGGCGAACCCGTCCGCCTGTACCCCGCAACACACCTGCGACGGGCACGAGAAGGGGCACGTCCACGGTCCCGCGTGCGGGCACGAGGCGGTGCCGCACGGCGATCACATCGATTACCTCGTCAAAGGCCATCTCCACCACCCGCACGGCACCCACTGCGACGACCACGGGCGGGTGGACATGGCCAAGTAACCGTCCCGGCGGGCAGACTCGGCCCATCTGCAACTCCAGTTATCACAACGATATTCGTTGCACCCTTGTTCTCAGCCCCGTGAGGAAACGAGGGTGCACTCGTACCGGTATCCGATTCCTGCCTCGGCCCGCCCT
This sequence comes from Gemmataceae bacterium, assembly GCA_028288765.1. GTDB lineage: Bacteria > Planctomycetota > Planctomycetia > Gemmatales > Gemmataceae > Urbifossiella. The sequence goes on from JAQGHQ010000531.1 coordinate 4,329, forward strand.
CCGAACTATCCTACCCCGCGCCAACATTCCGCCGGGCCGGGCGTTGTGTTCGTTGACAGGGGGCGGGAGCCCGTGGTAGCGTAAAACAAACGGTGCCCGAATCTCTCGATTTGCCCGATCGCCCCAACCCCCGGCTGCGGACACGTCACCGGGGTGCGTACCATCAGTCTTGCACCGATGCCGGAAGAGCTGCGCGGCACGCCCGGAATCGGGATCGGTCGCCGCGGAGTGCCAACGAGGGTCTTTTCACCCCCGTTGAAGTATCGTACCCTTGTTCCCAACGTCCGCCGGCGGCCCGCCGTTCCCGGAGATCCGCGACCATGCCACCACCCAAAGGCGTCTGGGGTATCGACATCGGCCAGTGTGCCCTGAAGGCCATCCGCCTCGAACTGGCCGAGGGAAAGCCCGTCGCCACGGCCTTCGACTACGTCGAGCACCCGAAGATCCTCTCCCAGCCGGACGCCGATCCGGACCAGCTCATCCGGGAGGCCCTGGAAAAGTTCCTCTCCCGCAACCAGATCAAGTACGACGACGTGGCCATCGGGATCGCCGGCCAGTCCGGCCTCGCCCGGTTCGTCAAGCTCCCGCCGGTCGAAGAGAAGAAGATCGGGGACATCGTCAAGTTCGAGGCCAAGCAGCAGATCCCGTTCCCCCTCGACGAGGTCGTCTGGGACTTCCAGAAGATCGCCGGCGGGGAGGTGACCGACGGGTTCGCGATGGAAACCGAGATCGGCCTGTTCGCCATGAAGCGGGACGTGATCGGCCGGTACCTCGGGTACTTCGGCGGGTCGAAGATCGAGTGCCACGTCGTCCAGATGTCCCCGCTCGCGCTGGTCAACTTCGCCACCTACGAGATCCTCAAGAAGGGCGGGGCGACCCCGGTCGCGGGGGAAGAGGCGCCGGCCGACGACACCCCGCGGGGCAAGAGGCGGTGCGTCGTCGTCCTCGACATCGGGACCGAGGCGAGCAACCTGATCATCACCGACGGCGGGAAGATCATCTGGCAGCGGCCCCTCCCGCTCGGCGGGAACAACTTCACCCGGGCCCTGACCAAGGAGCTCAAGCTCACCTTCGCGAAGGCCGAGCACCTGAAGCGGAACGCGGCCAAGAGCCCCGAACTGCCGCAGATCCTGAAGGCCCTCAAGCCGGTCCTGCAGGACTTCGTCGGGGAGGTCCAGCGGTCCCTCGGGTACTTCACCAACACCCACCGGGACGCCCACGTCGGGTACATGATCGGGCTCGGCAGCGCGTTCCGCCTGCCCGGGCTCCAGAAGTACCTCGCCGAGAAGCTCCAGCTCGACGTCCGGAAGCCGACCGAGTTCGCCCGGCTGGGCGGGGACACGGTCCTCAAGGACCCGCTGTTCGTCGAGAACCTGCTCACCTTCCCGGTCGCCTACGGGCTCGCCCTCCAGGGGCTCGGGGAGGCCCGGCTGACGACCAACCTGCTCCCGGCCGAGATCCGGACCGACCGGCTGATCCGGGCGAAGAAGCCGTACGCCGTCGCCGCCGCCGCCGCCCTGCTCCTCGGGACGGCCGGGCTCGCCCTCGGGTACGGGGCGAACTACGCCGCGGTCAACGACCCGAGCATCGACAAGGCGATCAAGGGGTCGAAGGACGCGGTGAGCGCGGTGTCCGCCCAGGAGAGCAAGTACTCCAAGGCGGTGGGCGAGGTCGACAAGTTCAAGGGGGAGGTAAAGGCGGTCATCGCCGGGCAGGACGAGCGGCTGGACTGGCCGCGGTTCGAAGAGGTGTTCACCAAGACCCTTCCCCGGCCCGGGACGGCGGCGGAGGGCGGGAACCTGACCGAGCCCGAACAGGAGAAGATCTGGGCGACGACCGACGGGCGGCAGGCCCTGGACTGGTTCCGGGACCGGATGAAGAAGGGCGTCCCGCTCGAGCGGGCGGCCGAAGACGATCAGTCCGCCAACCCGCAGCACCTGGCCATGGTGAACGTCGAGGCCGTGTACACCCGGTGGGTGGACAACCTCGGGGTATTCCTCCAGAACGCGGACACCGAGGTGTACGGCGACCCGACTCAGAAGAAGGGGTTCGGCGAGAACATCGCCCGGTACATGAAGCCCGAGGAGGTCGAGAAGGACGCCGAGAAAAACCGGGACAAGCCGAAAGCCCCCGAGGGCGGCGGGTGGGTGGTCGAGGTCCGCGGGTTCACCGACCACAAGGAAGGCGAACAGTTCATCCGCCGGGCCCTGATCCGAAACCTCCAGCGGGCCGACGAGTTCGCCGAGCCTGGCAAGGGCAAGGTCCCGCAATACGTCCCCGGGGTGACCGACCCGGTCAAGGGGCGGGTGTCCCACGCGTTCATCTACCACGTCTGGCCGAACGAGAAGCCCCAGCCGAACACCTTGCAGTACGTCGGCAAGTCGTTCTTGGACGCACTAGCCGGCGGCGCGGCCGGCGGCACCGGGTCGAACCCGGCATTCGGGGGACGAGGGGAGCCGGGCGGGCTGGCAGGGCCGCCCGGCCCGGGCGGCCCGCCCGGGCCGGGGGGATTGAACCAGCCCGCCGGGGCAGCTGCGCCGACCCCGGCGGGGCCGGCCTGGACGCCGCTGACGGGTGGCACCGGCGGGACGTCGGCCGGCCCGGGCTTCCCCGGCGGCCCGCCCGGTGCGTCCTTTCCCGGCTCCAGCTCGGGAGGAGGGCCCCCCTCGTTGCCGATGATGCCGGGGCCGGGCCCGGGCCCGGGCCCGGGTAGTTCCGGCCTCGCCGCGCCTCCCCCGCTCGCGTCCGATATCGGCACGCCCCGCCGGCGGTACGAGTTCGTGGTCATGTTCGTCTGGCGAGAGCCGGTCCCGTCGGTCACCCCGGCGGGGGATGCGTCCCCCACCCCGACCGGCGGTCCACAGGGAAGCGGGAGTTTCTCGCCTGGCCCCCAGGGTCCCGGGCAGATACCCGGACCCGCCGGCCCGCCGATGCGGTAACCCGGCGGCGGTCTGTGGCCTGCCCGGCTCCGGCCGGGAGCGCTACCCCCCAATACACACCACCCGAACACGGACCACGACGACCATGAACAAGGACACCCTCAAGAAACACCACTTCTGGATTTTGCTCGGGGTCGCCCCCCTGATAGTGCTGATCGCCGTGATCCTGATGACCTCCGGGGTCGGGGCCGCGATCGACAAGAAGAAGGACGAGATCACCAAGGCGAAGACCGATCTCCAGTCCAAGACGAACCCGAAGCCCAAGGTCCTGATCGAGAGGCTGGACAATCAGGTCGACGAGCTCGGGAAAAAGCGGACCGACCTGTGGAAGGACAACTGGGAGCGGCAGATCGGGCTCACGACCCGGAAGGATGCCTCCGGCAAGGACGTCCCGGTGCAGGACCCGAACCGGAACCTGCTCCGCTGGCCGAAGTCCTCACTTCTGGCCAAGTTCAACTACACCGCCGACTACGCCTCCGACCCGAATCAGAAGAAGTTCGGCGACGAGATCGTCCCGCAGAAGGACGACAACGGCGAGTACAACGAGTTCAAGAAGACGGAAGTCTATCTCGCCGAATTCTCCAACGTCCGGGGCCCCGGGTCGCCCCCGGGGACCGGGATGGTCGACCGGGTCGCCCCGACCACGTTCGACCAAGGCTGGGAGAGGGTCCTGCGGCACGTCCGTAGCGGCGAGGCCGGGTGGGGGCAGGGCCGGCCGACCTCCGAACAACTCTGGCTCGCCCTGGAGGACATCTGGGTCCAGCGGGCGATGCTCAACGCCATCCGGTCGGTGAACGACCAGATCGGCACGTTCGCCCGGGTCCCGCGGCACGTCGACGGGAAGGTAGCCGAGGACACGAACCTGGAGCGGTCGTTCCAGAGCCGGATCTGGCACGTCGCGCTGAAAGTCGCCCCGCGGCAGACCGACGGCCGGTATGTGATCACCGGCACCCTGGCCAACATGACCGACCAGCTCCAGCTGCTCGGGACCGGCGGCGGGATGACCCTGAATGTGTGGCTCTCGCCTGATCCCAACGCCCCGCCGGTCCAGTTCCGGATCTACGGTGAGTCTCTCGCCGGGCACACGGGGGTACCGATCACCCAGACCGACGACCACGTCCTCCCCGCCGGGATCGTGCCGACCGAGATCGCCCGGGTCGAGCAAGCGTTCGACGCCCGGACGGTCCCAATCCGCCGGATCGACCGCGTGGCCCTCGGGTTCAAGGACAGCCGCTACGCGGCCAAGCCCCTCGAGATGCCGCAGTTCGAGCTGTACAAGAAGGAGGCCGAGGCCGCCGCGGCCGGAACGGCGACCGACCCGAGCGGCCCGGGGGGAAGCGGTTTCGGCAACCCGATGGGCCCTCCGGGCAGTTCCTCCCCGGGGCCGGTGAAGAGCTTCCCTGGTGGGCCGCCGGGCCCGGGCGGGCCGGGCGGGGGCGGGACGACCACTCAGATGGATGGCGGCGGGGAGGTGGCTTCCGTCCTCGACGGGAACAAGCGGCGGTACATCGAAGTCACCCAGCAGGTCCGCCGGATGCCGGTCGCGATCAGCGTGGTGATCGATCAGTCGTACATCCAGGACTTGCTGCTGGCCTACGCCAACTCTCCCCTCCGGTTCCAGATCACCCAGGTCCACTGGGAACGGTTCCGCGGCACCATGGGGGGTGGGTCGGCCGGTGGGCCGGGCGGTTCGGCCGGCGGCGAGGACATCGTCGGGTCTGCCCGCGGGACCCAGGGTGAGGGCTTCAGGTTCGGCAGCGGGGCAGGGCCTTCTCCATTCCCGGGTATGCCGTTCCGCCCGGGTCCGGGGCCGGGCCCCCGGCCCGGCCCCGGACCCGGGCCGATGGGGATGGGGCCGCCCGGTGGGCCGCCCGGTGGTGGTGGGACACTCAGCACGGTTACCGAGACCCAGCTGACCGCCGGGCTGGTCGAGCTGACGGTGTACGGGGTCGTCTCCCTGTACGAGAAGTATCAGGCCCAACCGACCCCGGCCGCCCCATAACTTTCGACCGTCCTGGGTGCCGGGAACTGGTCCCGGCACGGCTTTGCGGCTTCGACCGTCTGGCACTCAGGACACGGAATTCGGTACTTGGTACGCAACGCGACCAACAACCCACCCCACCCGCCGTTGTGCCGGCAGGGGACGACGGACACGCGAGGACGACACTCATGGCCAAGCCGAAGCTGAACATGCAGGAGTTGCTGCTCAAGAAGGGCGAGTACATCGCCCTCGGGGTGGCCGGGGTCGGACTCGTTATCCTCCTCCTGTGGGGGGCAACGACCTGGGCCGGGGCCGCCAACCCGACCGAGATCAGCAAGGATCTGACCAATAAATCGACGTCCATCATCGGTTCGATCAATAACCCCAACAGCGATGCCAAGCCGAATGAGCTTGAGCCGTGGGCCAAGGTGGGAGTGAAGGGCGAATACCGGTCTGTTCCGATCAACGATTTCACCATGTCCGGGCCACTGTTCGACCCGGTCGGGCGTCCGGACACGAAGCGGGAGAACCCGAGCGTCCTCGGGATCGAAGAGTATCAGGTTGATCTCGTCCGGGCCCCGATGCGGGGGTACGACATCAGCGACCTCGGCGACACGCCGCGGATCGCCGTCAAAGTCGTCAAGAAGCTCGGAGAGCAGGACAAGGAGAAGATGAGGGGCCAGCTGAGGAACCTGGATCCCCGGTTTAAGAAGGCCAGGAACCAGCCCAAACAGCCCCAGAATCCCGCTCAGGCGAACCTGCCTCCGGGTGGCCCTCCCGGTGGTCCGGGCGGCTTCCCCGGCGGCCCTCCCGGCGGTCCGGGTGGCCCTCCCGGTGGTCCGGGTGGCTTCCCCGGCGGCCCTCCCGGCGGTCCCGGCGGCTTCCCGGGTGGCCCTCGCGGTGGTGGTCCCGGCGGCCCTCCCGGCATGGGGGGCAGTATGGCGGGTTACCCCGGCTTCGGGCTCGGAGGGAGCCACTTCGACGCCAACGCCCAGCGGTCCGAGACGGCCCTCGAGTACATCCCCCTGGAGGACCTCGACAAGGCGATCGGCGACGGCAAGCTCCCGGCGATGACCGTGATCCCGCTCCGGATGGCCGTCGTCAACGCCACCTTCCCGGTGAAAAA
>JAQGHQ010000395.1 GCA_028288765.1 Gemmataceae bacterium
GGGCGGGCGCGGGAGGCCGGGATCGACCTCTACCTGATCAAGCCGGTCCACCTGGGCGTGCTGGCGGGCGTGCTGGAGCGGTTCCGGCGGGTGATCGGGCCGGTGGCGGTCGGGGGCGGGGCGTAGGTGGGTCAACCTCCCGGGGGCCGGGCGACACCCTGAGAACGCCCGCCGCGACCGCGGCGCCCCGGGCGGCGGGGACCGACTATTTTGCCCCTGATGGATCTGCGGCGGCGTCCACCGCGGGTTCACCCGGGTCGAAGCCCCTTCGGCTCGTCCGCCCAATCGGTCAACGTCCCGTGTCAGCGACTCCCGGGCGACCAATGCCGACCGCCCTCGTCAAGAAGGGAACGCCCGCCGCCCTCGACGTGCTCGGGCCGCACGCGCGCCCGGGGCCGGCCGACCCGGGCCAGCTCGCCCGCCTGATGGAACAGTCCCCCGGGGCGTCTTGTTGAACCGGCGGCCACCTCCCCTCCAGGGCCAGGTAGCGGGCCGCGGTGACCAGGAGGACGAACCGGTGCCAGTTGGGCCGGGTGAAGGCGGGCTGGAGGGCCAGCAGCAGCAGCGTTGTTTCGGCCGGCCGGGGGGTAGCATCATGGAAGGCCGTCCCCGGGCAACGGCCACGGATGAGGAGTTGACGAAATCGGCAGGACACCTCATGGGGGACGCAAGTCATGAGACAGGAGAAGCCGGAAGTCTGCGGCACGCTCGGGCCGCTTGCTTTTCGCAATGTCTGTCCGCTCGCCGCCAAGGCGTCCAGGGCGAGCGAAGGACTAGGGTGGGTAGGCCTGGAAGCTGCCCGCTTCGATGGGTTGATCGACTTCGAGACCGCCAATCCCCCCTTGACCCACCACAGGCTTGTCCTGCTCATTCGTCCGCCGGAGGAGCTGAACCTGCGGTATGAGGGGGTGAAGCGGCACGTCCCGCCCCCCGCCGGATCGATTTACGTGGTGCCGGCCGGCAGCCCGGTCCAGGTGCGCTCGAGGCGGTGGAAGGACTCGCTGCACATCTACCTGGAGGCGGGGCTGGTCGCGCGGGTCGCCGCCGAGGCGTTCGGCCTCGACCCGGCGCGGACGGCGGTTCCGCCGCTGGACGGCCTGGACCTTCCGCACCTCCGGGCCGCGATGGAGGCGGTGGATGCCGAACTGAGGGCTGGCGACGCCGGGGGACGGCTCGCCGTGGAGTCGCTGGCCAACGTCCTGGCCGTCCACCTGATCCGACACGTCCTGGCACCCCGCCGGCCTGACCGCGGGCCGGACGGCGCGCTGCCGCGGGGGAGGCTCCGCGCCGTTGTCGAGTACATCGAGGAACACCTCGACGCCGGCCCGTCCCTGGAGCAGCTGGCTGAGGTCGTGCACCTCAGCCCCTACCACTTCGCCCGGCAGTTCAAGGCGGCCACCGGGCTGCCCCCACACCAATACGTCATCGCCCGCCGCGTCGACCGGGCCAAGCAGCTCCTGCAGGAAAGCCGTGATCTCTCCCTGGCGGAGGTCGCCGCGCACGCCGGGTTTTCGGACCAGAGCCAGTTCTCCCATCACTTCAAGCGCCTCGTCGGCGTCACGCCGGGGCAGTTCCGGACACCCGCGAGAATCGCCTAGAGCCTGTTATGCACTTTGCGATCATTCCCCGCAAAGTCTTGTAGTGAGCGGATTTTCGGAGGTATGCCTGGCTTCCGGGGCGGGTTCGATCCCCGCTTCAACCGCGGCTTCATCAATCCCCGCTTCAACCGCTGGTTCGCCGATCCCCGCTTCAACCGGGTCGGGTTGCCCGGACCTATCGAGCGGACTGACGGGATGTCTGTGGCCAGGAACGTCGTTCACCGCGGCTGTCGGGACGTAGGCCGGGTGCGGACGCACGATGTCAGAGTTTTCGAAGACTCCAGGCCGGATCGAGGCCCGGGCACTCTCAGCCGGTGCGCTGCATCATGACTTCGGACACGCGGACGGACATGCGGCGGGGTCGACACCTTCCTCCGACACACGACCCGATCGCCGACCTCCGTCCCCGGCCGCGACTGGAAACCCCGGATGCGAAACCGCGTCGGGCGGGTTTCACCTACGGCCCGGACTCGCTCGCGGACGATCACGGCCGACAGAGCCAATCCCCGGTTACGCCGTGCGGGCGACGGCAGTGTCACCCCGGGCCACCACCAAAAGAAGCGGGCGTCCGAAGACGCCCGTTGTCCCGGATCGCCGAGCCGATCACTTTTCGCCGGCCGGGACCGGCCCCGGTTGCTTCACCGGGTCGCCGTTCGACGGCCGGATCAACTCGAAGTACTTCTTCACAGTCTGCCGGTGGCCTAGCGGGATCGGTTCGCTCTCCACCACCGCCTCCGACTCCTTCTTAAATTTCTGGTACTTCTCCTTGTACTCCCGACTCGCCTGCTGCCGGGCCTCGGGGGTGGCCGTCGTTTCGACGTCCGACTCGCCCTCCGCCCCGGGGGTGCCGGTCAGTTGCTGCTCGCTCCGCTTGCTGTTGAGCTTCGTCTTTTCCCCGTCCACGTTCCCACTGATCCCCCGGCCCCAAGTGCTCGACGGGCTGTCCGACTTCTGCGGCTGCTTGACCCGCAGGCCACCGCTACTCTGGCAGTTACATTTCCCTTCCTTCAGATCCTCGAGTTGGGCGGTCAGGAGGTCGTTGAGCTTCTTCCGTTTGACGGCGTTGTTCAGTTTCTTGGCCAGGTTCCGGGCGGCCTGCCCGGCCTTCCCGTTCCCGCCCTTGAGGCTGTCGGCCAGTTCCGCGACCGCCTCGCTGAGGGACCCCTGGCCGGCGTCCCCCATCTGCTTGGCGAGCTGTTTGAGCTTCTCCTCAAGGGCCTTGGCTTCCTTCGGGGTGAGTTTCGCGTCCTCCGTCTTCTCCAGTTCCTTGGCCGCTTTCTCCAGCTTGCCCTCCTGGAGGGCCTTTCCGGCCCCCTCGAACGGGGCGGCGGCGGCGAGGGCCGTGCCCAGCGACGACAGCTGGCCGTCCATCGCCGCGACGTTCAACTGGTTGGCCAGGGCCTGGACCTCGGCCTGCATCTCGGACAGCTTGGCCAGAGCCTCCCGCTCATCAGTCCCCGGCTGGGTCAAGTCCTCGACTTTCTGGGTCAGCTTGTCGAGCAACTCCTTGACACCCTTCTTGTCGTCCTCGGCTTTCTCGTCCTCCAGACCCTGGGCGGTCTCGGACAGCTTCTTATCCAGGCCGGCCAGTTTCTCTTTCTGATCCGCGGCGACGGAGAGGATGTGCTCGGGGACCGGGGCCGGCCCGGCCTCGACTTCCCGCCGGGCGGCCGGCCACGCCAGGACGACGACCGCGGCAGCGAGGGCGGCGACCGCCCCCGGCCACGACCGCGGGGCCGTGAGCGGGACCACCGCCTTCGGCTCGACCGTCCCGAGATGGGCGGCCGCGTCGGCGAACTGAAGATCCTGGAGGGCGGACGGGGCCGGGACGGTGGCGAACGCCAGGGCGGTGACCGTCCGGTCCTTCAGCCCGTAGTGGGCGTCAACCGCCGCGGCGGCCCCGTGCCAGCTCCGGCGGGCGCCGAACCCGAACACCAGGCCGAGGACCGGCCCGGCGGCCAGGCCCCCGATCGCGCCAGCTGGTACGTCGAACCCGAACACCAGCCGGGCGGCCCCGAGGGCCGTGCCGACCAGCCCGGCGCCGAGCAGCCCGCCGGCCGCGCACCGGAGGGCGAACAGCCGCTGCTGCCGCGCCCGCACCGGGCACAGGGCGGTGTAGATCGCGTTACGCATCGCCAACCTCCTCGGTAATCCGAGCCACGAAACAGTGTACCCGCGGACGGAACGCGGATATACGAGGATCGGAAAGAAATTCGCACCGTGTCGGTCCGCGGTTCCCGGACGGAATCCGGCCCGCGCCCGCCCTCCGCCGTTACGTTCCGGCCAGGACCATCTTCACCGGCGGCTTGTCCCGGCCGAGCAGCAGGTCGAAGTCGATCCGCCGGAGGGCCACGTCGACCACGAACACCAGGGCGGCGGCGATCAGCAGGTACGGCCACAGGGGCACCGGCCGGGCCGCCGTCCGATCGTCCGGCGCGAACACGGCCTCGGGGTCGGGCCGGAACGTCCCGCCGGACGACCGGGCGATCGCCTCCAGGAGGGCCTCGTTCGTCGGCCGGAGGCGGAGTTCGTCGTCGTAGTTCACGACCAGGCCGCGGGACTGCTGGGCAGCCGGCAGGCCCTTCACCTGCTGGGTCATGTGAACGTGGTACGTCCCGGCCTTGTCCGCCGGGAACTCACCCACATACCGCCCGGGGGCGGTCTGGGTCATCCCCAACTTCCGCTCCCCGCCCTGGGGCGCGATCACGGTCAACTCGGCCGGGGCGTCGTTCAGGTACTTCCCGTCGGTCTTGATCGCGTCCAGGGTCACCCGGACCTTCCCGTCCTTCCGGTCGACCTGGGTGTACACCCCCTTGGCGTCCGACTTCCGCATGGCGTGCCGGACCACCTGCGCCCAGAACTTGCTGTACCCCGGCCAACTCAGCCACTCGGCCGCCCACCGGCTCTTGGCGTCGGACGTGAACGCGACCGACATCCCGAGCCCGTACCGCCACCAGGCCAGGAGCGGGTCCCCCTTCTCGGTCGCCAGGATCAGCTCGCTAGTCGGCTTCGGCCGCGTGGTCACATAGCCGAGCAGGAACGGGGCGTCTTCGAACCGGATGTCCGCGACCGCCTGGGCCGGGCGGGTGACGATCGGGGTGAACGGCTGCTCGTTGATCGCCGACTTGCTGGCCGTGACCGTCTCCCGGGCGAAGATCTGGGGGACACTGCTCGGGTCCTCGGCCTGGTAGTACCGGCCGTTCCCGAGCCGGGCGATTTCCTGGAGCAGTTTGAAGTCGCAGTCGTCGCCCACGGCGACGGTGCTGCAGGTCATCTTCGCCTGGGCCATGTTCTGGGCGATCCCCTCGAAGTCGGCCGGCTCGGACACCCCGTCGGTCAGGACGATCACGTGCTTGAGCTTGGCCGGGGTGGCCTGGAGGGCCTCGTACGCGGCCTCCATGGGCGGGCCCATCGTCGTCCCGCCGCCGGCCTCGATCGCGCTGATCTTGTCGAGGATCTGGCCCTTGTTCGCGGCCGGCTGGACGTCGGCGATCCAGAACAGGTCGCCGTCGAACGCGATTACCCCGACCTTGTCCTTCGGCCCGAGCAACTCGACCGCGGCCTTGGCCGCGTCCTTGGCCATCTCCATCTTCACCCCGCCCATCGACCCGGACTTGTCGATCACCAGGACCATCGCCAGGCTCGGCTTCTCCTTCTCCTTCTCGAAGTCGCTGCGGACCGGGAGGATCTCCTCGATCGTCGTCTTGTAGTACCCGCCGAGCCCGAACGCCTGGTCCCCGCCGATCATGATCAGCCCGCCGCCCAGGTCCTGGACGTAGGTCCGGACGTTGTTCATCTGGCGGGTGCTCATCGCCGTGGCCGGGACGTTCGACAGGACCAACAGCTCGTAGTTCTGGAGGTCCGAGAGCGTGTCCGGCACCCCCTGCGGCGGGCGGATGTCGACCCGGATGCCCTCCTGCTCCAGGGCGAACGCCAGGTGCTTGGCCTGCTTCGGGTCGCTGTCCACCACCAACACCCGCGGCTTCCCGCCACTGAACACGAGCCCCCGGGCCGCGTTGTTGTCGAGCAGCTTGTCTCGGAACCCCTTGATCCGGGCGGTGTACTCGGCCGCCCGCTCGGCGGTCACCTGCTGGCGGAACCGGAACCGGTTCTCCCCGGCCTTGATCTTCACCTTCTCCCCGACTACCCGGTGCGGGCCGCGGAACACCTCGATCTCGCCCTCGTCGTCGTGGTTCGCGTCGACCACCACCTCGACGAAGAACGGCTCGCCCTCCCGGACCTGGGCCGGGACGTTCACCGCCGACACCTGGACTTCCGGGTCGGTGTGGACCGGGAGCGGGACCGTGGACACCGGGACCCCGCCCCGCAGCGCCGCCCGGACGGCGTCCCCGGCGGTCTGGTTCCCGTCGCTCAACAGGACGATCCGGGGGACGTGCGACGG
>JAQGHQ010000471.1 GCA_028288765.1 Gemmataceae bacterium
CGATCTGGACGTTGTATCCGGGAGCTCCGGGCCGGGCTCGCGAGCCCGACCGGTTACGCCCAAATGAATCCGGGCTCCCGCCGCCCGGCGTCATCCGCTACAACAAAAGCCGCGGACGGTTGTCCGCGGGCGTTTCTGTTTTTCCGGAGCCGCTCCCATGTCCGCGGATGCGACCCCACCGCACCCCCCTGCCCCTGTCCCGCCCCAGCCGGCCGCGCCCCCGAACTGGGACCCACTGTCGGTCCTCGAACGCCGGGTCCTCGGGGTGCTGGTCGAGAAGCAGAAGACGTCCAAGACCGCCGACTCGTACCCGCTCACCCTCAACGCCCTGACTACCGGGTGCAACCAGAAGTCGAACCGCGACCCGGTTCTGGAGCTGACCGATGACGAGGTCGAGGAGGGGCTTTCCGTCCTGCAGAAGAAGGGCCTGGTGATGCGCCTGACCGGCGGCCGGGTCGACCGGTTCAAACACCTCCTGTACGAGACGTGGACCCGGAACGGCCCCCAGCTCGCGGTCATCGCCGAGCTGCTCCTCCGCGGTCCGCAGACCAAGGGCGAGCTCCGCGGCCGGGCCGGGCGGATGGACCCGATCGACACCCTCGACGCTCTTGAAGACGTGCTCAAGCCGCTGGTCGAGCGGCGGCTAGCCGTCTACCTGACCGAGCCGGACCGGCGCGGGGCGATCATCTCCCACGGGTTCCACACCCCGGACGAACTCCCCCGGCTGAAGACCCACCACGCCAGCGCGCTGGCCGAGGCGGACGTCGGTCCGGCTCGCCCCGGCGCCGCATCGGCGGTCGCCCCGGACGCCCTCGCCGCGGTCGAACGCCGGCTGACCGACGCGATCGAAGAGATCGGGCGGTTGCGGACTGCCGTAACTGCACTGGAGGGTCAGGTCGGCGATCTGCGGAAACAACTCGGCCTCACCCCGGGGTAGGCTACCACACCCGCCAAGCCGGAAATCCGAACCCACCACCGACCTCGAAACGCGAGAACGCGCCTGATTTAATAGGCATCCCGAATTACCTGGATGCCCGGCTGGTTCGGAGGTTGAATTGTGAGGTCCGGCCTTCCGGACAAGGTCCGGGGTGGCGGATGATCCGGTCGGGCAATCCGGACCACACGGAGTCGACCGCATGACGACCGCACAGGCCTGGGAAACCGAACCCGACCCGCTCGCCCTCCTCGAACACTTGTTCCCGGTCCGGGGACTGGACAGCACCCCTGCCCAGACCCGACAGTCCCGGTATTATCTGGTGGCCTGCGCCCGACGGGCGTGGGGCCGGCTGCCGTGGGTGTGCCGGGCGGTGGTCCAGGTGGCCGAGCGGATCACGACCCGGCAGGAGGTGGACCCGGCCGTCCGGGCGGCGGTGGCCGCCGCGGCCGAGGAACTCACCCACTGCCAGGGAGAGCCCGAGGCGGTGGCCGAGATCGAGCAGGGCCTCCGTACCGCCAGGCTCGTCCGCCCGGTCGGAGACGACTCGCCCCCGGCCGACGCCGACCCCCGGGTCTGGACCGGACTCGCCTACCTGGTCTACGCCCCGTTCGCGAAGACGGCCCCGCACTACCGGTGGGTGCCGGCCGAGATCCACTCCGCCGCCCTGGTCCGGGACGTATTCGGGAACCCGTTCCGCCGGTGCGGGATCGACCCGGACTGGCGGACCCGGACCGCGCTGGGAATGGCCCGCGGGATGTACGCCGACCAGGACTTCTCCCCGATGCCGGTTCTGGCCGACGCCCTGGAAGACGCCGGGTGTACCGACCCAGTCGTCCTCGCCCACTGCCGCGGCGAGCAGGTGCACGTCCGCGGGTGCTGGGTACTGGAAGGGATCCTCCGCCGGGCCGGGGCGGCGGCCGGGCGGGCGTAGTCGGGGTTCGGGTCTCGGGAAATGCAACCGGACAATGATTCACCGGGGTTTCAGGTCCTCAACAGTCCTGACCGGTCGGATCGTCTTACCCGAGACCCGACAGACCCGCCAGACCCGAACCCCGACACACCCGACCACGCCCAGCGTCATTTCCCCCCGGCCAGCGCCTTCCCCGTGATCGTCGGGCACCAGTGCGTTTCGATGTGTTCGACGATCAGCTCGGTCCCCTTCTCGTGGGCGACGAACGGCTTCATCTTCGGGTTGTACATCGCGTCGGTCAGGTCGCGGACGAGGAGCACGTCCACCCCCCACCGCGTCATCTGCTTGATCGCGAACGTCCGGTTCAGGACGCACATGTTGGTGTGCACCCCCATCACGACCAGGGTCGTGAGGCCCTTCTCCCTCATCAGGCCGTACACCTCCCGGCCGTTGTCGGACACGTAGTCTTTGTCCGGGTCGATGGTGATGGCCGCGTGCTGCCGGGTCCAGGCCTTGGAGAACTTCGCCGGGGGGACGTCGTCGCACCCGCCGTCCGAGTCGTCCACCGGAAGCGGCGGGTCCGGCAGGTCCTTCGCCTTCGGCGGGTCGGCCTTCGGCACCGCGAGGATCCGCTTGCGGGCCGGGTGGTCCTCGTAGAACTTCATGCAGTCCGACGGGGCGTGGACGATGGTCGCGCCCTTCTCCCGGGCCGCCTTCAGCACCGGCTCGGCCTGTTTCGCCAGCTCCCCGCACCGCTTCGCCGCCGCCTTGCACCAGTGGTCGTCCCACATGTCGCAGACGACGATCGCCGTCTTTTTCGGGTCGATCGTCCGCCGAAACTCGCTCGGGACGGTCCGGATCTCGACCACCTTCGCGACGGTCCCGTCCGGCCGGGCGACGTCCTTCTCGACCTTCACGGCCGTCCGCTTCCGGGCGACGACCGTGAGCGTCCCGTCCGCGTCCCCCGCGGCGGACGGCCCGCCGGCCAGCGCTGCTACGGCCGCCGCTGCCGCCAACCCCAACAGTCGAGCCGCCCTCATCACCGCCTCCTGGTTCCGCCCCGTGAATGGAAATGCATCGTCCAGATGATACCCGTGGGAAGACTCTTGCTCAACACACGGGCAGGCGTGTTTCAAAGTTCGATCGGGAGTGTGGTCCGCTGCTCACTCCACGAACGGTGCAGCTGAAAACGAGTCGGACGGGAGGGCCGACCCGACCTATCCCCAGTACATCGGCGTCCTCGCGTACCTGCTTCCGCATCTGGAGCAGGAAGACCTGTACCGGCAGATCGACTTCGGCCGGAACATGTACTGGAGCAACACGTCGGCCGGGGCGGCCAGCCCCGGGTACGCCGAGTACCCACGCGGGGCGTGGGAACGGGGGGGAGGGGAGCACCGGGGAGAAGGTGGGGTGCCGACCGAGACGGGTCGGTGTTCTCCTCTCGCGTCGCGGGGGCCGGACCACCCGGCCGGGACCCGGTCGCCCGGTCCGCCCGCTCCCCGCCGGACCCGGCCCCGGGGATCGGGTCGTGGCAGATTTTGTCAGGGTTTGGCAGCCCCGGGGCCGGGTTTCCCTCCTCCGGTGCCCGCGTCCCCACCCCCGGCTCGGCCCCGGGGGCGGGACGGGTCGGCGGTCCGCCCGGTCCGTCGGGGCCGCCGGGCTCCGGGTCGTCCTCGTCCGGGTCGTCCTCCGGGGGTGGCGGGCAATGCCGGTAACGCAATGATCGGTCTGATCGATTGGGGTATCGCTCACCAGCCGTTTCTCACCAGGATGGGGTGCTTACCAAACCCACCTGGGAGAAACGGCTTATGGGCACGGCACGGACGCCC
>JAQGHQ010000519.1 GCA_028288765.1 Gemmataceae bacterium
CGCCAAACCCTGCCACATCCTGCCAACCCGCCCCCAGCGGGCAGGTCACCCGCTCTCAAAACCGCCGATTTCCGACCACTGGCGATCACCAGCGATCACTTCGCTGCCACATCCGACTGTGAGAAAGCAACAGGTGCTCGATAACCGTTCCGGGGGCTGCCAAACCCTGCCGCCGCGGCGACGAAGACGACGGCGAAACCCCCTGGGACTCCGGCGGAGGTTCCGTTAAACTGTCCTCCATCCTGCCGCACGACCTCCTCGCTCTTCCTCGGAGCCTCCCCGTCATGAATCGCTGGCTCGTATCCCTCGCGCCGTTGGTCCTCCTCGCCGCCCCGGCGTCCGCCCAGGTCCCGCCGGACAAGTGCCTCGCCACTATGAAGCCGGCAGACGGGTTCCAGGTCGAGCTCTTCGCCCACGAACCGATGCTCATCAACCCGACCAGCATCGACGTGGACCACAAGGGCCGGGTTTGGGTCGCCGAGGCTGTGAACTACCGGCGGGTGAACTTCAACCGCCCGATCCTCCGCCCCGAAGGCGACCGGATCGTCGTACTCGTGGACAAGGACGGCGACGGGAAGGCCGATGAGGCGGTCACCTTCTACCAGGGCAAGGACCTGTACGGCCCGCTCGGGGTGTGTGTGGCCCCGTACGCCGACGGGAAAGGGCAGAAGGTGTTCGTCTGCCAGTCGCCGGACATCCTCGTGTTCGAGGACAAGGACGGCGACCTGAAGGCCGACGGCCCGCCGAAGAAGTTCCTGACCGGGTTCCGCGGGTTCGACCACGACCACGGGGTCCACGGGATCAACATCGGGCCGGACGGGACGCTCTACTTCACTGTGGGCGACGCGGGGGTGGGCGGGCTCCAGAGCAGCGACGGGAAAGGCCGGAAGTGGGAGAGCAACACCACCGACTGCCGGGCCGGTACCGTCTGGCGGTGCGAAATGGACGGCACCCACCTCGAACTCATCGCCCACAACTTCCGGAACAACTACGAGGCGTGCGTCGACAGCTTCGGCGAGATCTGGCTCTCGGACAACGACGACGACGGCAACCAGCAGACCCGCATCTGTTACGTAATGCCCGGCGGGAACTACGGCTACAACCCCCGCGGCCCGGGCCAGACCCACTGGCACGAGGAGCAGCCGGGGATTGTTCACAAGACGTTGCGGACCGGGTTCGGCAGCCCGACCGGGATCACGTTCTACGAGGGGACGCTCTTCCCCGAGAAGTACCGCGGCCACCTGCTCCACTGCGACGCCGGCCCGCGCGAAGTGCGGGCGTTCTTCCGGAAACCGAAGGGGGCGGGGTACGAGCTTGACAAGGAAGTGATCCTGACCAGCTCCGACACCTGGTTCCGGCCGAGTGACGTGTGCGTCGGCCCGGACGGGAGCATCTTCGTGGCCGACTGGTACGACCCGGGGGTCGGCGGACACGGCATGGGCGACTGGACCCGCGGCCGGATCTTCCGGCTCACCCCGAAGGGACACAAAGGGTACACGGTGCCGGAGGTGAAGCTGGACACGAAGGAGGGGGTGATCGCGGCGCTGGGATCGCCGTGTCAGGCGACTCGGGCATCGGCACAAAATGCCATTGCAAGTATGGAGGACAAGGCATTTGAAACGCTATTAATATCCTCCTGGCAAACTGTTAGCCCAGAAGTGAAAGCTCGACTTGCTTGGTGCTATCCGGATAAGGCACGTTTCGGGGACCTAGGGGTCGGGCAGGCTGCCTCTATCCTATCCCGATCAGGAGGTCAGCTACGAGAGACCGCATTGCGGTTGATGCAACTCTACCACTACCGACTTGATAAGCTTAAAGATGGATGGATGGAGCCCGATGATCTGCAGAAAAATGTATCGGAGATTCCCGCGTCGCTTCGCCGTGAATACCTGCTATTGAGCAGGAAATTTCCATCGAATGATATCCAGGGTGCTTTCTACTTTTTCGCCAAGCTCTACGACGGCCAGGACATCTTCTACCGCGCCGCGCTGAACATCGCCTGCGGCACCGACCCGGCCAGGCGCGACTCCATCCTCGCCGACTTCGACAAGCACTTCCCCGAGTGGGACGACAAAGTCGCCGATCTCGTCTGGGAGCTGCGGCCGAAGTCGGTCCTCCCCCGGCTCGAGAAGCTCCTCGCCGACGCCAAGCTGACCGGCCCGCAGAAGGCTCGAATCCTCGACATCCTCGCCAGCAGCGAAGACCCGGCCGCCGGGCAGACCATGCTCGGCGTCCTCAAGTCCGATGCGCCGGCCGAGGTCAAGGCCCGCGCGGTCGAGCAGCTCAAGCTGTTCCTCCCGACCAAGTGGAAGACGCTTCAGGGGAGCAAGGATCTCGCCGCCGCCATCGACGGGCTGCTCGCCGACCCGAAGACCCAGGCGACTGGCTTGCAGCTCGTCGCCGCGGCCGGGGCGGTTGACCGGATCAAGCTAATTTGCGATCTGGTCGAGAAGCAGAAGACGCCCATCGACGTTCGCAAGGAAGCCATCGCCACACTAGGCCGGCTACGAACGGTGAGGGCCGCCGAAGCGCTCTCCGATGTGATGTCGGAGCGGGGAGACCCGCTGGCCCCGGTAGCGGCCGGCGCACTCGGGGCACTGATTACCGGGCAGGGGAGCGATGCTGTCAGTAAGGTCGCCCTGCGAGATCTCCAGGACAATCTCATGAAGGACGACAATGAGCCGAAGGAGCTGTTAAACGCGATCCTCGCCGCTCTCGCGGGAACGCGGCCCGGTACGCAATGGCTTCTGCAACAAAAGGAGGCTGGCAAGCTGCGTCAGGAACTCCTAGCCGAAACCGGTCGGCTCCTCCGGAACAGCCCCTACGCCGACCTCCGCAACAAGGCTCTGCTCGCGTTCCCGGCCCCGGGCAAGATCGACCCGAAGAAGCTCCCCTCGTTCGTCGAACTCGCGAAGAAAGCCGGGAGCGCCGACCGCGGCAAGCAGGTGTGGGACGCTAGCCTCGCCGGGGCCGCCCAGTGCGCCAAGTGCCACACGGTCCGCGGGGTCGGCGGGCAGGTCGGCCCGGACCTGTCGATGATCGGCAAGAAGGGGAGCCGCGAAAACCTGTTCGAGTCGATCATCCTGCCGTCGAAGGCGATCGCCGACCAGTACATTCAGCACTCGATCACCACCACCGCGGGCGTGACCGTCTCCGGGCTGCTCGTCGGGGACAACGGCAACGCGGTCACCCTGCGGGACGCGAACGGAAAGGACACGGTCATCCCGAAGGCCGATATCGAATCGCAGAAGAAGCTCCAGCTCTCGATCATGCCCGAGGACGTCGTCGCCGCCCTGACCGAGGACGAGCTGATCGACCTCGTCGCGTACCTGCAAACGCTCCAGACCGCGGCCCTGACACCGGACAGCTTCCGCGTCGTCGGCCCGTTCCCGGCCGCGAATATGACGGAGGCGCTGGGCAAGCAGTACGACCCGGAGAAGGGGCCGTTCGACCCGGCCGCGAAATTCAAGACGCGGGCCGGCGACACCGGCTGGCGGGCCCTGCAAGCAGACGCGAAGGGGTACTTCGACCTGGCCGCTCTCCACGGCGCGGCCGGGACCAACTCGGCCTCGTACATGTACGCCGAGGTCGATTCGCCGGCCGATCAGGAAGGCGAGATCCTGCTCGGGACCGACGACGGGGCGAGGCTGTGGGTGAACGGCAAGGAGGTACTCCACCACGAGGAAACCAAGGCCGCCGCCCCGGGCCAGCACACGGTCGCTGTGAAGCTCAAGAAGGGCAAGAACACGGTGCTAGTAAAGGTCGCCAACGGGAACAACCCGCACGGGTTCTACTTCACCCTGCTGAGCGGCCAGGAGACCAAGATTGCAGCCAAATAGAGACTTATTAGTCTCAAATATACGATAATAATGACACCGGGGCAAGGCCGGCCGCTACGCGACCGTCAGCGAGCGGCCGTTGTCCGTCGGCCCGAGGGCGAGCAGGAAGGGGGCGGCCCGTTTGGCCCACTGGTCGGCGTTGGGGTAGGCGGCCGCCCCGTCGGCCCATGCCTGCCGGAGCATGTCGGTGTCGATCACACCGGGGTTGAGTGGGACGGCGGCCATCCCGTGCGGCAGCTCCTGGGCGAGGGCCAGCGTCAGCCCCTCGACCGCGTACTTCGTCGCGCAGTACGGGGCCACGTCCGGGGAGGTGGACCGCCCCCACCCGCTCGACAGGTTCGCGATCACCCCGGCCCGGCGGGCGGCCATCGCCGGGACGAAGGCCCGGATCACGTTCGCCACGCCCTTCACGTTCACGTCGACGACGGCGTCGAACTCGGCCGCCGGCACTTCCCAGAGCGGGGCCGGGGTGTTCATCAGGGCGGCGTTGTTGACCAGCAGATCGGGCGGGCCGTGCGCGGCGACCGCGGCATCGGCCCACGCCTTCACGGCCGCCGCGTCGCGGACGTCGACCGCGGCGAAGGAATGGGGAGCAGGGAACGCGGCCCGGAGTTCGGCGACGTGAATCTCGCTCCGCCCGCACCCGATCACCGTGTGCCCGGCCGCGGCGAAGAGCGGGACCAGCGCCCGCCCGAGCCCGCGGGTCGCGCCGGTGATGACGACGACTTTGGTGTTGCTCATTGCTGCCTGCTCAGGGAGTGCCAGTTATTCCAGGTTCCAGGTACTCGAGCAGTCCCCAGCCCATCGGGCGGACACCCAACCCGGAACCCGACCTATACCTCGCCACGCGCAAGCCGGGCGACAGTGGCCTTCCGCTGGCGGTAGTAGATCAGCCCGGGGATGAAGAACGACAGCGCGGACACCACCCCGAACAGGAGGATGGCCACGTCCGGGACGAGCGGCATCACGCACGCGGCCAGGAAGTTCAGACCCGCCCAGAGATAGAACTTGCCCGACAGGATGCCCGCATTGAACACCTGCACCATCCCGGCGGCCACGGCCACGGCGGGCGACAGCGTGAGGGCCTTGAGCGGGATGAGCCACTCGATCACGAACATGGCGATGCTCGCGCACACCCCCGCCGCCCAGGCGTGGGCGATCTGGCGCTCGACGAACAGCACCGGCCCGGCCCGGCGGCGCAATTGCCAGAACGTCGTCCCCCAGGTCACCAGCCCGACCGACCACACCCCGAGATACCACACGTGGTCCGTCAGCCGGGACCACGCCATCACCTGGGTGAGCAGGCACAGCAGGAAGATCATGACGCTGTGCATCATCCACAGCTTGCCCCAGTTCTCGAGCACGTCCGCGTGGTGGGTCTCGCGGAACATCCGGGCGAGGAAGAACCGCAGCCCGCTCGGCTGGGCGGAGATGGGCTCCCCGGCCGCGTACGCTTCCAGGTCGGCCGCCAGCGCGGCGGCCGACGGATACCTCAGCTCGACCGGTTTTTGAAGGCATTTCAGGCAGATCAGCTCGAGCTCGCGGTCGACGGTCGGGTTCAGGGCGCGGGGCGGGACGGGTTCCTGCTCCAGCACGAGCAAGAGCGTGTCGACCGGGTGCGCGGCCCGGAACGGCGGGCGGCCGGTGAGCAACTCGTACAGGATCGCCCCGAGCGAGTACACGTCGGCGGCCGGGGTGAGGTCTTTCCGGCCGCCGGCCTGTTCCGGGGCCATGTAGCTCGGGGTCCCGACCACGGCCCCGGTCCGTGTGAGGCTCCCCGTGCTGTCGATCCTCTTGGCGAGGCCGAAGTCGGTCACCTTGGGTATCGTGAAATCGCAACGTCGTAATGTCGTAAAGTCGGAAGAATCTAGTCCCGACGGAGCGACGTTACGACTTTCGACGTTATGACTTTCGACACCTGAAAGAAGGATGTTCGACGGCTTCAAGTCCCGGTGCAGGATGCCCTGGGCGTGGGCGAGCTGGACCGCCCGGGCGATGACCCCGACCAGCCGGGCGGCCTCCCGCGGGGGGAGTGGGCCGTCGGCGGCGACCTTCTGGGAGAGCGTCTGCCCGCCGACGAACTCCATGCAAATGTACGCCTGTCCGTCCACCGTCCCGACCTCGTAGACGGTCACGATGTTCGGGTGCTTGAGCCGGGCGGCGGCCCAAGCCTCGGTCTGGAATCGGGTCCGGTCGTCGTCGGCCGCGAGATGGGCTTCCCGGACCATTTTCAGGGCGACGAGCCGGTCGAGGCTCTTCTGCCGGGCCTTGTACACCACCCCCATCCCGCCCCGCCCGAGTTCGTCGATCAGCTCGAAGTCGCCGAACGTCCGCGGGAGAGCGCCAGGCGGCCCCGGGGCCGGGCCCACACGGGCCGTGCCGTCGGGGGCGGGTGTGAGGGCGGAGTTGGCGGGTGACTGGTACGAGGCGGTGGGTTGGCGGTCGAACCCGGGCTGGCGGGCGAGATAGGCGAACTGGACAACGGCCCAGAGCTCGCGTAATTCGTTCGCGAGGTCCGGGTGGGTGGCGGCGAGCCCGTCGAGGTCGGGCGGCCGCCCGGCCCGCTGGTCGGCGGTCAGCTGGTCGATCAGGGCGGCGAGCTGTTCGTCGCGGTCGGTCGGGGGGGCGGGGGTCATTTCGGGTCGGGGGTCGGGTCGGCGGGCGCGTCGCCCGGCTCGTCGGCGTCGGACGACAGGGTCTCGGCGTATCCCGACAGGGCTTCGCCCGCCTCGTCGGCGAAGTCTTCGGCGTTGTCGATGTCGAACCGGATGAACCCGTACGGCTCGCGGGGGTCGATCCGGACCGCGATGTCCACCCAGTACCCGCCGAGCTGGTACGTCAGCCAGCCGGCTTCCAGCGGCTCGAACCTGGCGTCCGGGACGCCGAACACCACGGTCAGGTCGGGCCGTTCGGGGCGGACCAGCCTGGCGACCGCGCGGACGGTGTCCTTGAGCACCGGGTAGATGTCGTCGGGCGGGGTCATCAGCTCCCAGTCGCGGCCGTCGACGCGGTAGTAGAGCGCCCCCTCGCCCTCCATGAACCGGATCTCGACCCGCTCGGCCTTGTCGCGCAGGGCGGTCAGGATGACGGTGTGCAGGTACCGTCGCGGGGGCGGTTCGGCGAGCAGCTGGTCGGTGGATTCGTAGACGAGCAAAAGAGGGATCTCCGTCGGGTCGGCGGTGTTCGGATGATGAGCGGCCGGCAGAGCCGGCCCTACAAAGAAGCCGGCGGGTCTTCCCCGTCCGGCACCAGGACGGTCCGCAGCCGGCGGAGGGCCCGCAGGTAGCGCATCGAGGCGGCGGCTTCGGTCAGCCCGAGCGCCTTCGCCACCTCCTGATTCGACAGGGCTTCGTGGTGCCGCATCAGGATGATGTCGCGGTCGTCGGCGGCGAGCTGGTCGATGGCGTCGGACAGCCGGCGCTGGAGTTCGTGCCGGATCGCCTCGGACGTGGGGGTGCGTTCGGTGTCGATCAGGTGGGCGACGAGCGACGCGCTCGACTCGTCGGCCCACGCCGGGCGGGCGATCGGCTGCTCCCGATCGACGCTCCGCCGCTGGGCCAGCCGGTGCCGCCGGTGGGTGTCGATGATGCGGTCCTGGGCGAGGTGGCGCAGCCAGAGGTGGAACGGCATGTCCGGCGACTTGAGGTACTCGGTCAGCCGCTGGTTCGCCTCGATGAGCACGTCTTGAACGATGTCGGACGCGTCCACGCGCCGGGCGACGGCGGGGTCGAGCCGGAGGTCGATCACCCGGCGGAGCGGCTCGCGGAACTCGCCGAGTAGTTTGTCGACCGCCCCGGGGTCGCCGCGGCGGGCGTCGGCCAGGAGGCGGTCGGTGTCTTCCCGGTTCGGCCACATGTGATCATTGTAGGAACGGTCATCGGAAGAGGTCGGCCGCCGGGCACGAGAACCCGGGGAGCTCGGGGTCGCCGGTGAGGGTGCCCCTGGCGTCTAGTGCGAGGGGATCGGCATTCGGGCGATGGACCGTGACCGTGCGGAAGAGTGGGCTGATGACCCACACCAGGGGCACCCCGCAGTCGAGATATTCGGCGACCCGTTCGGCCACTTCCTCTTGCGTGTCGTGCGGCGACAGGACTTCGGCAATCAGCTGGGGCGGGCCGACGATCAGAGTGGTGTCGGCCGCCCGTGTGTCCGCCTGGGCGGCGGTGATGACGGCCACGTCCACCCCTGCGGTTACGGCGGCCGGGTTGCGGCGGAGGAGGAACCCGGCCTCCCCGCACACCACTTCCCCACGGGGTTCAGGCTGTTGCCGGAGCCACACGAACAAGTGCCCCGTTACTCGCCCCTCGGTAATGCTGTGGGGCTTGTTTCGCCTCGTCATATCGGTGTCCCGCTTCTCCCGAAGTTGGCCGCGGATCAACCACCGCTCCACCCCGTCGTCGGGGAGGGCCAGGAACTCTTCCACCGTCATCAGTTTCGGGGCCGTCGCCGTGCTCATCAGTTGTTCCCCCATTCCACACGATCCTAGCCGATCTTCAGGGTTGTTGCCTACCCCCACCGCCCGTACAGAAACCCCATGACTTCATCCGACGACCCCGCCGTCTGGATACCCCCGGCCGGCACTCGCGGCCTGGTCTTCGATTGCGACGGCACCCTCGCCGACACCATGCCGGCCCACTACCGGGCCTGGACGGCCATGCTCGGCCGGCACGGCATCCCGTTCCCCGAAACGCGGTTCTACGAGCTCGGCGGCGTGCCGACCGCGCAGATCATCCGGATCCTGTCCGCGGAGTCTGGGGTACCGGTGTCGGACGTCGAAGCGATGGTGGCCGAGAAAGAGACGGCGTTTCTGGCGAACCTGCACGCGATCCGCCCGCTGGAGGCGGTGGTTGCGACCGCCGCCGCGTACCGGGGGAGGCTACCGATGGCGGTGGCCAGCGGGGGCTACCGGGAGACAATCACCCGGACGCTCGACCAACTCGGCATCCGCGGTTGGTTCGACGCGATGGTCGTGGCCGAGGACACCCCCCGGCACAAGCCGGAGCCGGACGTGTTCCTCGAAGCCGCCCGCCGGATCGCGGTCCCGCCGGCCGCCTGTGTGGTGTTCGAAGACACCGATATCGGGCTCGAAGCCGCCCGCCGGGCCGGGATGGCGTCGGTCGACGTTCGCGTGTGGGTGGGACGGGAGTAGGGATTGATTGGCCCGGGAGCGGGGCGACTCACACCCCCGCCGGCGACTGCGACTGCTCCGGGGTGGTCGTCCGCGGCCCGGCCTGCCCGTTCTTGAGCCACCGCCCGAGGAACGCCCCGCCCCGGTAGATGTCCGCGAGCATCTGCTTGGCGGTCGGCTCCAAGGCGCTCGCCCCGACCGCCTGAATCGTCTCGTCGACCGGGTACTCGACCCGCTTCAGCTCGATCCGGTCCCCGTCGACTACCCCGTAGCTCGCCCGCGAATCGCCGTCGCGGGGCAGCCCGATGCTGCCCGGGTTGATCACCGTCACCCCGTTCACGGTCAGCGTATACGGCTGGTGCGTGTGGCCGACGCACACGTAATCGACCGCGAGCCCGGCCAGCCGGGGGGCCCAGAACTCCGGGTCGGCCGGGGCGTACTCGTCCATCGGGTCGCGGGGGGTGGCGTGGACCAGCAGGAACCGTTTGCCGCTGAGGGTGAGCATGAGGGAGGTGGGCAAGTCGGCCAGATACCGTCGCTGACAGGACGTGAGGGCGGCGACGGTCGGCGGACGGGTGCAGGCGGTCAGGAACCGAAACCCGCCGACCCCTTGCACGTCGACGTTCTGGGCAACCCCGTGATCGTGGTTCCCGCGGACCGCGTGGTGCGCGTGCCGCTGGACCCAATCCACACACGGCCCCGGCTCCGGGCCGTAGTCGACGAGATCGCCGAGAAAAAGGCAGACGTCGTGTGGCTCGCGGACCGCTTCCAGCGCCGCCCGGTTGCCGTGTACATCCGCAAGCAGCAAGATGCGCATGGCCCCTCCTTGCCCGGATTGTAGAACCATGACGGCTCCTGGGCAGGGTGGGGAGGACTTTTTCGATGAGCGAAGGGTGTTGGATTATACCGGTTGAATCAACCCCCCGGTTTTTGCGTTTGGTGATTGGGGGTTTGGGGACCGAGGTCTGGGCTCTGAGCGTGGCAAAGACCGGTTGCTGCTCTGCCCATGACCACCGACTACCAAAACCCCAATCACCATTCAGAACTCCTACCGAACCTCGACTTGCCCGACGGCCACCCGGGCGACTCCGGGGATTCGTCGGAGCTCCTGGGCGAGGTCCCAGGCGTCGGACGACCGGGCCGCCGTCCCGGCGATCACGAGCATGCCGTCCCGCATCTCGACGGTCAGCCCGGTGAAGCGGCGATCGGACTTCCGGGCGACCTCGGCCGCGACCAGCGCGTCCGCGGGACGCCCCGGGATCATGGCGGGTGTTGGCAACGGCGGCACCGACGTGAGCACGGCGGGCGGCAGAATCGGAGCAACGACCGGAGCCCCGCTGCTACTCCCCCCGCTCAGACCGACCGGGGGGAGCAACACGTTGTCGCCGGGGTTCGCGGGGCGGCGGGCGACCACGGCCCGCTCGGCCGGCTCGACCGCCGCGAAACTGCTCTCGCCCGGATCAGAGACCGGCTCGTCGACGGCACCCGGCTTGGGGGACGTCACGACCGCCGGCAGGCCCATCGGGACCGCCCGTGGCGGGGGCGGGGGCCGCCGCTCGGCCATTGCCATGAGAAGCGGGTCGGGCCCGGCCTGGACGAAGCACTTGTTCCTCACCTCCTTGATCTCCCGAACAGTGCGGACCAGTTCCCCGGCCCGCTTCGCTGCCTCCACCGTCGGGACGGGCCCGCCGACCACCGCCACCCCGTCTACCACGCTGACGACGAGGTTCACGTCCCTGAGCAGCGGGTCCGCGTCGAAGGCCATGAGCACCGTCCGGGCGAGCACTACGTCCGGCACCCGCACCGACACCGGTGTCGCGGGATCCGCACCAACTCCGGGATCGGCGGCGCGGGAACGAGAACCGAGTAGCGCGAGTCCCCCGCTGACCCCGAGCACAACGGCGAGGGTGCAGAGGATGGGAAACGGCGACCGTCCGTGTCGACCGTGTGGTCCAGTGAGGATCGGGAACATGGCGGACCTCACAGCCCGGGCCGGGGTAAC
Source organism: Gemmataceae bacterium (assembly GCA_028288765.1). GTDB lineage: Bacteria > Planctomycetota > Planctomycetia > Gemmatales > Gemmataceae > Urbifossiella. The sequence continues at coordinate 10,970 of JAQGHQ010000519.1, forward strand.
GGGACGACCGTTTCAACTCCCCCGGCCGCGGTGGTGTGATGAATTCTCCGCCGGTCGAACGGTGCGTGGAACACAACTTGAGCCAATTTCCCAGGACCGACCAGTTTTTCGGGTCGGGTCGGACGACGCGGGAAAACACGTCCGTTCGGCGAAGCGGGTGGGGTGGGGTAAAATGTGCGGGCCGGCGGCAAATAAGAAGCGTGGACAAGGACCCGCCGGGACCGACCCCCGTGCGATGTCTATCAGGCCCCGGTCGGGGGTGTGGTCCGCTCGCTCCTGAAGCGTTCATTCTTCGGCACGAGAGTCAAGAAGCGACCGCTCACGGGGCAGCGGGCCACTCTGAAAGACCTGCTCCCTACAGCGAATCGTTGCGTCGGCCTCCGGTAGGTGGTACAACCGAGTCACCTGCCTGATTCCCACCGAATTCCCACTCCTCGTCCGCGCGGGAAGTGACATGACCGATCCCGCTCCCACCCTCACCCGCCGACATCTGCTCAAGGTCGCGGGCGGGACGACGCTCGGCCTGAATCTCACCGGCGGGAAGCCGGCCCGGGCCGCGGGCCCGAGTCCCGCCGCCCTCCGGCCCCCGATTCGGGCCTGCATCCTGGTCTTCTACTACGGCGGGCCGAGCCACCTCGATACGTTCGACCCGAAGCCCGCCGCCCCCGCCGAGGTGCGCGGCGAATACCGCACGATCGCCACCTCAGTGCCCGGCGTCCGCGTCTGCGAACACCTGCCCCTGACCGCGCGTCTACTGGACCGCATGGCCCTCGTGCGGGGCCTGCACCACCCGATGCGGAACCACAACTCGGCGGCCGCGGAAGCACTCACCGGCCACACGCCCGCAGGGGGTGACCAGGAACTGCTGACCGACGACCCGCGGGGCATGCCGACGCTCGGCTCGGCGGTCAGTTATGCCCTCGGTACGCGGGCCCACGTCCTTCCGTATGTCGCCCTGCCGTACACCCTCTACAACGTGGTCCAGCTGCCCGGGCAGACGCCCGGCCTGCTCGGCGGCGCCCACGACCGGTTCCAGGTCGACCGCGACCCGAGTACCCCCGATTTCCGCATCTCGGCCTTCGACGGGACCGCCGACCTGAGCGGCCGGGCGGCCCTACTGCGCGGCCTCGACGACGCCAACTTACCTGGCCAGGCCGCCAGGGCCGAGGTCTACCGGGACCGGGCCCTCCAGCTGCTCGCGTCGCCCGAGGTCCGTCGCCTGTTCGATCTGGGGAAGGAACCGCGGCGGCTCCGCGAGCGGTACGGCCGCCACCGACTCGGCCAGAGCCTGTTGCTCGCCCGCCGCCTGGTGGAAGGGGGGGTGAACTTCGTCGCGGCGTTCGACGGCCAGACCAACGGTCAGGACGCTAACTGGGACAGCCACGAGAAGCTGTTCCCGAGGCACCGCGAGCTCATCCCGCCGAGCGACCAGGCCCTGTCGGCCCTGATCGAGGATCTCGACGCCCGGGGCCTCCTTTCTTCGACCCTGGTAGTGGCCCTGAGCGAGTTCGGCCGGACGCCCCGGATCAACAAGAATGCCGGCCGCGACCACTGGCCCGATTGCTACGCCGCGGTGCTGGCCGGCGGCGGGGTGACGGGCGGGGCGGTGTACGGGGCCAGCGACAAGATCGGCGCCTACCCGGCAGCCGACCCGGTGACCCCGGCCGACCTCGCGGCGACGATCTTCTGGCGGTTCGGGATCGACCCGGCGACCGACGTCCGCGACCAGACCGCCCGTCCCTTCCGGCTCGCGACCGGGGAACCTCTCCGCCGCCTGTTCCCCAGCTGACGGGGCAACGCGAGCCGGCGCTGCGGGTCGCCCCCGACCTCGTGACCAAGAACCTGGCGGGGCTCAGCCAGACCCGCCGGGCCGGCCAGTGCCTTGTCGGTGTAATCCCGGGCGGGCCGGTACTGGCACCCGAGCCGGATTCCGCGCAACCCGGATCGGTTCCGGTCGTTCCACCAGTGCCAGGGTTGACGCCGGGGACGCCATTCCGGACAGACCAGACCCCGGCGTTGCGCCGGCCACAGGCACACGGGTTGCACTACCCACGTCTGCGGCGCCGGCCATCCCGGCGGAACCGGCACTGCCCCGGAAAAGATCACATCGGTCGGGCCGAATTCGTGAGGTTCGGGCGACCGGCGGACTGCTCCGGAAGTAACCATTTTCCGAACCGTCCGATTTTTGGGATGGACGCAGTTTCCTTGAATCTATATGGGTGTGTGCCACAATGAAGACGGGCACACGCCCGGGATCGCGCCCCTTCAGGAGTTATTTCGAGGATCCGGACAATGTGGGAACCACCCGAAGAACACCCGCTCCGGCGGCTGTTCGCCGGGCTGGCCGAGCACGCCTTTCTCTCCCGCCTCGGCGTCGCCGACCCGCCCCTGATCGACTACCTCTCCACCCTCCTCTCCCGGTTCGTCCACCTCGACGCCGTGTTCCGCCTCCGGGGGAACGATGGCCGCCCGCTGACCGAGGTGGTCGAAATGGTGCTGGAAGCCGAGCAGATTCCAGCCGGCGGCCGGACCCGCCGGGAGTACTACCGGCACATCGGCGACTTCGCCCTGTTCTGGACCGGCGTCTACCCCGAGGCCCTGAATCACCCCCGGGCGCGGTACTGCAAGGACCACTTCGTCGATTACACCGTGCAGGGGAAGCGCGGGTACTGGCTCACGAGCCGGCTGGACGAAGAGGACCACCGCGAGGAGGCGGGGCTGTTCCGCCGGCTGAGCGAGCAGTTCGAGGTGTGCGCGATCGGGCTGCGGGAGGTCCGGCGGGAGTGGGAGGAGATCCGGCCTGACACCCTGCCGGGCACGGGACTGATCCGCTGAGGGCCGGGTCGGGCGTAGGAACGGCAAACACGCGTCGGAACAAACCCGGTTTCTCCGAAGAAACTGGGTTTCTGTCCGCGGGTCACCCCAGCCGGCCGGGTCCGTCGTCTATCGGGTCTCGATCGTGTGGTGAGCGGTCATCACCCGCTGCCGCCCCCCGTCCGCGGTGGCTCGCCGAAGGAACAGTCGTAATTGGTCCTGGACCAGCCCGCTGATTCAGGACTCGGTAGGGCTGACCAGGGGCCAACTCGGCCCGCAGTCTTGCGTTCTCCCGCTGCATTTCCTTTGCCTGCTCTTCTACCACACGCCTAGTGGCGTTGTCCGGCGCACGGCTTTACTCGCTCCCGGGTGGAGATCTCAGCCCGTCCGGGTTTGCGACCGCTCGTCTACCGGGGTGTCCGGAGATCATCTCCGCGGGCGATTCTGCCTGAATCGCGGGGGCTCCCAATCGGCCCCCGTCTTGTCGTCGTGCCCGCCGCGCGGTCAAATGGCTGCTCTCCCCATCATCCCACCCCTGAGGCCCCATCGTGAACCGAGTTGCCTTCACGCCTCTCGTGTTGCTCGCGCTCTTCGCTCCGACCGCAGGCGCGGCCGACCCCCACCCGATCGAACTGGAGGTCGACGCGTCCGGGGTCGGTCAGCGCATCCTGCACGCGCGGGTTGTCGTCCCGGCCGCGCCCGGGCCGCTCACGCTCTACTACCCCAAGTGGGTCCCCGGGACCCACGGCCCGACCACCCCGCTCGCCGACCTCGCCGGGTTCCGCATCCGGGCCGGCGGGGCAGACATCCCCTGGGTCCGCGACGACGTGGACATGTACGCCGTCCACCTCTCCGTCCCGCAGGGGGCGAAGGCGGTCGAGGTCACGTTCGACCTGCTCCTGCCCGGGCTGAGCGATTCCCCTCAGCGGCAGAACACGGTCGCGTCGGCGAAGCTCGCGGTCCTGAACCTGTGCGACCTGCTCGTTTACCCGAAGGCCGCGGACGCGATGGCCCTGCCGTTTCACCTGGCCCTCCGGATGCCGGCCGGGTGGAAGCACGGGACCGCCCTGCCGACCGAGAAGACGGACGCCGGCCGGGTCACCTTCGGGACGGTGTCGCTCGAAACCCTGATCGACTCGCCGGTCCTCTGCGGGGAACACACGAAAGAGGTATCGATCGGCCCGCCGGGCGGGAAGCACCGCGTGTTTCTGGCGTGCGACAGCGAGGCCGGACTGGACGTGGCCGCGGAGACGAAGAGGGGGTGGGATCAGCTGGTGACCGAGGCCGACCAGCTGTTCGGGTCACGGCCGTTCGGGTCGTACACGTTCCTGCTCGCCCTGTCCGACAAGATCCGGTACCGGGGCCTCGAACACCACGAGTCGAGCGACAACCGGCTGCCCGAACTCGCCCTCGTCACCCCGACCGTCCGGCAGTTCGCCGCGACCCTGTTCCCGCACGAGTACGTGCACGCGTGGTGCGGCAAGTTCCGCCGCCCGGCCGACATGATCGTCCCGGACTTCCAGCAGGCCCCGAAGACGAAGCTGCTCTGGGTGTACGAGGGGCTGACGAACTACCTCGGGTGGGTGCTGACCGTCCGGAGCGGGCTCTGCTCGGCCGAGGAGGGCCGGAACCAGCTCGCGGTGACCGCCGAACGGATGCGGAACACCCGGGGCCGGGCCTGGCGACCGCTGGAGGACACGGCCGCCGCGTCCCACCTGCTGGTCGACGCCCGCGGGTCGTGGTCGGCATGGCGGCGGTCGCTCGACTACTACGACGAGGGAACGCTCCTCTGGCTCGAAGCCGACGTGATCATCCGCCGGGAGACGAAGGGGGCGAAGGCGATCGACAATTTCTGCCGCTCGTTCTTCGCCTGCCCGCCGGGCCGGCCGAAGGCAAAGGGGTATTCGCTCGACGACCTCGCCTCCGCCCTGGCCGCCGCCGCTCCCTACGACTGGAAGGGGCACTTCACCCGGCGGGTGACGCTACCCGCGGCCGACGCCCCACTCGACGGGCTCGCGCTCGGCGGGTGGGCGATCGGGTACGCGGACAAGCCGACGGACACGATCAAGGCGGCCGAGGGGATCGCGAAGGCGATCGACCTGGCGTCGTCGGTCGGGGCGAGGCTGACCGCCGAGGGGGCGGTGCTGGACGTGATACCGGACGGTCCGGCGGCGAAGGCCGGGTTCGGGCCGGGGATGAAGGTGGTGGCGGTGAACGGCCGGCGGTTCACGCCGGACCTGTTGCGGTCGGCGGTCGCGGCGACCCGGACCGGCGGGCAGCTGGACCTGCTGGTCGAGAGCGGCGACTTCTTCAAGACACATACGATCGACTACGCCGGCGGGGCCCGTTACCCCCGCCTCGACCGGTACACGTCCGAGCCGGACCTGATCGGCGAGATCACAAAACCTGCCGCGAAGGGAGGGCAATAAGAATCAGAGAAATGGCCGCAAAGAAGGAGACGTCTCGCTCGCCGCGACAATCGCTCCCTCCCCGCATCCCGGCGTCGACAGCTCGTTACCCCGGGAGCAGCCGCGGGCGACGTGGTTGACCTCGATCACCCGCCACCCGGGGGTTTCCGTGTGGTCCGCCCGCGGGGCGCGCGGCCCACACCCCCGGCCGAGAAATCCTCCGCATCTCTGTATTGCACTACAAATGGCCTTGCATTACTATACATCTTGTTTGGCCGGTTCTGCGGTCGGCCCGCCCGCCGCGGACGACACCCCCACCACCCGGAGGGCCCCATGCCCACCCCGAGCAAGGAGTACGCGGACGAGGTCCTGATCCGCCGCCTCGCCCATGGGGACACCATCCCCGACGCCGCCCGGATCGCCAAGGTCAGCGAACGAACCGTCTTCCG
>JAQGHQ010000534.1 GCA_028288765.1 Gemmataceae bacterium
TCGTCGAGGCCCACCGGTGTTAATCTCGGTGGGCCTCGACGACTCGACCCACCCTACAAGAAATCCCCCCCATATGGGATCTCAACAGGGCAAGGAAAAGTGCAATCGAAAGCACCACCAGCACCAAGACGTCGAATCGATTTTCAGCGATAACCAGGACGGCTGTTCGTTGTTGCCGGCGGCGTTTGCTTGGCGGCGACTTCGACTCACCCTCGGGTTGAGGGTCGGCCCTGGGCGATTCCTACCTGAGCTGGGAGGTAATTCGCGATGCAGTACGCGATCCATTCCAAGCTCGATTGTCGTTTCTGACCGCGAATGAAGAATGGCCGACCAGAACAGATTCCACAGGGCCCGGAGATGGGCCATCGGTGGAATCCGGATCGTCCACACGGGCTTATCCATATCGCCCGGTGTGTTGAGGTCGAGTCGACCTGGGGTCGGCAGATCACCGGATTCTACCGCGGGGGCGGCCATTCCGTCGACGACAAACGGCGTTCGTCTTTCGTCACCCGCTCCGCGGCGGCTACCGCTTCACCACCATCCACCGCGGCGGCTGGCGGGGGAAGCAGATCGGGTTCTGGGTATCGCCCGACTTGCCAATGGCTCTCAACAAGGTCGGCACCCGGGCCGACACGTACTCGTACAGTTCGTCCGCCGAGACCGCCCCGTCGGAATCGGTGTCGGCCTTGCGGAACCCGTCCCCGAGAGCTTCCAGCACCGCATACGTGAACAGACCGTGGTTCAGCTTCGGGTCCTCGTACGCCAGCTCGCTCTGGTCGCACGACGCAATCACGAACGGGCCCTGGCCGTCCGGGATCAGCCGGCGGAGGACGTTCGCCTCGGCCGCCTGGCCGGAGTGACACGCATCCAGCAGCACGACCTTGCGGCAGTTCACGCGGGCAAGAGCGTCGAAGAGTTCGTCGGCGGAGATGGCCGTGCCGGTCGCGTCCTTCGGCGAGTATTCGGGGCAGCAAAACACGAACCGCCCGCCCCCGGCGGCCGACCCGCGGGCCCCCGCGATCACGTCCCCGCCCGGGACGGCCGCCGGGAGGAGCAAGTCCCCGTGCCCGGCGAAGAATACGACGAGCAGATCGTCCGCCCTGGCCCGGCCGGCGACCGCGGCCAGCGAGGCGGTCAGCTGCGCACGGCTCGCCTGCGTATCGAGCCGGAGGTCGATGCGCCCTTCGGCGTAGCACCGTCCGGGGCCGCGGTAGCCGAGCAGGGAGTCGGCGAGGGCCCGGGCGTCTCGCCCGGCGCTGGCCAGATCGCCGAACGCCCGCGCGCCGGTGGTGCTCTTCCGGTGCCCCGAGTAGTCGTTGATCCCGACCGCCAGCCCGACCAGGCTCGGCGGACCGGGGGGCCTCGGGTTGGTCACGACCCGGAGGGCTTCGGCCCGCCCGCCCGCCGGGTTGAACGTCAGCACCGCGACCTGATTCTCCCCGGCCCGGAATTTCTCCGCCGGGATGCGGACTGCTTCCCCGAAGGGAGTCTTGGGGCCGAGGGGCTTCCCGCCCGCCTTCGGCCACACCTCCAGCCGATAGTCGTTGAGCCAGAGTTCGACCCGCTCCGGGAGTAGGTCCGGGTTCTCGCCGCGCGGCTTCACGCTCACGTCCACGGTCAGCCCGTCGTCGCCGACCACGGATCGCGCGAGCCCGAGCCGGACCGGAGCGGGTTCGAACCCGCTAAACGCCACCGGGAGCGGGTTCTCGCCCCGGGCCTCGGTCAGCGCGGCGGGCATGTCGCGGGTGTTCACCAGCTTCTCGATCACGTCGAGCCGGTGGAACACCTTCTCGAACTGTTGCAGCTGGTAAAACTCCGGCCGGCCGCCGGGGTCCGGGTGGTTGACGTGCCACCCGACGAGCCGATCCCCGTGGGCCGACTTGGTGTGGTAGTACGACCCGTGCCACATCCACACCACCCAGTCGGTGAGCCGGTCGCGGTCGTTGAACGCCGGGAACCACTTCCACAGCGGTCGCTGCCGCACCGTGGTCAGCGACTCCCGCCGGTCGGCCCGGCCCTTCGACACCCAGCCGAAGAAGAGCTCCACCCGCGGGCGGGGGTCGCGGAGGGCGGTGAGCGCGTCCTCCGTCGTCCCGACCGCCGGCTTCCCGGCGCGGCGGTCGAAGACGAGTCCGCCGCCCACCGCCAGGAGGTCGATCGCGTCCCCGACCGCGAGACCCGCTTCCCAGGCCGGCGCGCCCGGATCGACGGCGGCCACCTGAAGCGTCCCGTCCTGTACGGCGAACGCGGCCCCGAGGGCGGGCTGGCTCGGCCAGTCGGCCAGGCTCCACGCGGCGACGGTATGGTCGGCCCCGCCGGTCACGAACCAGCTCTGGTCCCGGGCGGCGACGACCGACAGGACCTCGCCCCCGTGGCCGGTGAACACCTTCGTCTGCGTCGCGCGCTCCGGCGTCAACTCGAACAGCGAGCAGCCGTAGTAGTGCCCGACCAGGACGCGGGTCGGCTTCCCGGCCCGCGCCGGGAGGAACGTGAAGCAAGTCGGCGCCTGGTCGCGGTCGCGGTCGAGCCGCAACCGGTGCCGGACGGACTCGCCGGGCCGGGTCAGCACTGCGTACCATGTGAACCGGTCAGATTCGTCCGGCGCGACCGTCCAGCCGTCGGCCGCGGCCACCGGGTCGACCCACTTTTGCGACTCGTCGGCGGTCGGGATCAGCCTGGGGATGTCGAACCGGGCCCACGCCCCGGCCCCACGCCGGTTCGGGGCTGTGGCGGCGGCATCCCGCCCGGTGCGGACCCCCAGGACGCGGCCGTTCTCCGACAGGTTCACCGCCCACATCCGCCGCCCGGCCCCGCGGACCGTCGAAACCGGCGGGTCGGGCTTTGCGAGATTGAGGAGCGTGACCTCGTCGGCATCTCCCCCGGCGACGGCCAGCTGGTTCTCGGTCGGGTGGAACGCCAGTGCCTCCGCGGGTCCGTGGTGCGGCAGCTTCGTCGGCTTTGCCCCGCCGGCAGTCGGGGTGTCGAACAGGTAAATCGAATCGTTCCCCTCGGCGTAAAACCGAGGGCTCCCGTCGGCCCCGGGCAGAGCGGCCCCGACCCCGACGGCGAGCCGGCCGGTCTTCGGGTGGGCGGCGATGCTTCGGGGGAAATGGTCCACCGGCAGCGCGAGCTGAACGCCCTCCTTCCCGTCGGTCGAACGGAGCAGGACCTGCGGCCCCGCGGACGCGACCACGAGCCACTTCCCGTCCGCCGTCAGTAGAGAGCGATAGACGCGGTAGCTGGCGGCCTGTCCGTCGTTGACATCGAACAGCAGGCTGGCCGAGGACTTCTCCGTCGGCCCCTCCGGCAACTTCCTGGTCAGGTCGCAGCCGAGGACCTGCCCGCTCTGGGCGACGGAAACGAGGGTATCGGCGTTGGGGAAAAACAGCAGTCGAGGGCGGTTGAACTCGGCCGGCTTCCCGCCCGGCTCTACCATCGGGCTGTGCTTCCCGGCCCACCGCGGGAGGCGGGACGGCCGCCCGTTCGGGTCCGGTTCGGGCGGCGGCTCCGGCTCCCACAGCCACAAGCTGCCGTCGGCCGTCCCGAACCCGACGCGCTTCCCGTCGGGGTGAAACGCCACCGCCGTGACGGTGTTGAAGTTGTCGATTCCCGGCCGGGTCTTCGGCCACGTCAGGGCGAGGAGCTCGCCCGTCTCCCGGTCGATGACGGCGACGGTGCTCGGCCTCAGCCCGTACCCGCCGACCGCGACCCGCTTCCCGTCCGGCGAGACGGCCACCGCCTTCACCCCGCCCCGTTGCTCCCGCCACGCCGGCCAGCGGAGGGTTTGCACCTTCGCCCGGTCGGTATCCAGCCCGGCAGCCGAGCACGGCCACGCCCGGACGACCTTGTCATCCCCGCCAGCGAGCAGGAAGCGGCCGTCCGGGGTGAACAGGAGGGCGTCGCACGGCCCGACCCGGCCGCCCGCCTCGACCACGATCTCGGGCTCGTCGCGGGTCCGGCGGTCGATCTGCTGAGCGACCGCAAGCGGGGTGAACGCCAGGGCGGATACAGCGAGGAGGAGTAGGCGAGGGGTCATGGGGGCCACCTACCCAGGGCTCCCGCCCTGGGCTAAGAACGAAAACCGCTCCGCGGTTACCGAAACCCGGCCTTCTTAGCCCCGGAGGGGCGATCGTACTTAGCCCAGGGCGGGAGCCCTGGGCGGCCTGGACAACTCGGCGGCCTTCAAATCCGCCCCGGGCGGCCGACACAGACCTATTCGGAAATGCGATGCCGGCCGGACACGAGTTCAAATATTTCAATGATCCGGGACTGAGCTAGAATCGGGGCGATTCCCGATAACGCCGCTCCAAGTCGGCCAAGAGGATTGGCCGTTTCTTCTTGGAGCGTGCCTTTTTCATGACCTTGCGTCGAGCTCGTGCCTGT
>JAQGHQ010000578.1 GCA_028288765.1 Gemmataceae bacterium
CTCGCAGGGCCAACCGCTGGGCGGTCTTCGGCCGCCGGGCCCAGGCGTCCAATTTGGATCGCTCGTCGTCGGTCAGGGTGAGTGAGGTCAACGGTCGGCCAGCGGGCATGGGGCACCTCCTGACCGACCCTTACCTGGGGATCAGGGGTGGCGCAAGAAATAATCAACGAATTCGCAACTCGGGACACTAGGTTCATGTATCAGACACTAACCCACTGAGTCACTCACATTGGATCTGGGTGGCAGGCCCGCGGCTCGGCGTGGTCATGTGAGCGCCCCGGATACCAGATCCGGACCGGGTATTCGCCCGACCAAGCTCAGCCATCTCCCCGCCGAGCCGTGGGCCTGCCACCCGGGCCATTCCCGTCCTCCCTCTCCCTCACGGAGGAAAGGGGGACCCGAAACGGACACCGTCACCGGGTTCCTGTATCAGACCGTGACCCGCTCGAGCCGTCGGGCGATCTCCGCCTTGGGCTGGGCGCCGACGATGCGGTCGACCTCCCGGCCGCCCTTGAGAACCAGCAGCGTCGGGATGCTGCTCACCCCGAACCGCGCCGCCGTCGCCGGGTTTTCGTCCACGTTGAGCTTGCCGACCCGTACCCGCCCGGCCAGTTCCCCGGCCAGCTCGTCGACCACCGGCCCGACCGTCCGGCACGGCCCGCACCACGGCGCCCACATGTCGAGCAGCACCGGCAGCGGCGAGTGCTCGACCTCGGAGGCAAAGGTCGCGTCGGTGACCGTCACCGGCTTCGGGCTAACCGGAAGCGGGGCCTTGCACCGGCCGCACACCGGCGCGAGACCGGCCTCGATCTTGTCCCGCGGGACGCGGTTGGTCGCCCCACAGGAGGGGCAACGGACGAGCAGCGGCTCGGACATGACAGACTCCATCGGCCCCGGTCACCTCAGGTACAGCTCGGCCTCCGGCGGCACGTCCACCTCGGCCTGGTCGACGTAGCACCAGGCCCACCGCTCGCCGGGTTCGTAGGACGCGATCACCGGGTGGCTAGTGTGGTGGGCGTGCTTCGTGGCGTGGCGGCCCGGCGAGCTGTCGCAGCACCCGACGTGCCCACACGTCAGGCAGAGGCGGAGGTGGACCCAGGGCGTCCCCGCCCGCAGGCACTCCTCGCACCCCGGCGTCTGGGGCGGGGCGGGGTCAAGACCGATCTCGTGTTCGCAAATCATTACGGACCTCCGGGTGAGGACTAACCCTGAACCTGACGGTCTTCGTCGGCGGGCGATTTCGGGGCGGGTTCCGCGGGCCATCCTGTTGTGAACAGTCGCACCGCCTGCGGGCGTGACTTACCGAATGAGCAGCTGCACCCGGAATGCCAGAACAAGTAGTATCGCCGCGATGCTCACGACCCCTCGAGGACGAAAGCCCACCGGGACGCGGCGTCCCGGTCGCTCTGTACCGCGGTAACAATGGCACACACCTCTCCACGAGAGAATAGGCGGCGAACGTGTCCGACCCCACCATTACAACTCGCGTGCCGGGCTTCGGGTGGGTGGCACCGGAGCCTGGCGGTCGGGGGAGTAATCCGGCTCCACGACTCCACTTTCGGCCGGGATCACGCGCCGGCCAGTCCCTACCGGGGTCCCAACTGGGTCACGGCCACCGGCGGCGCGCCGGACGGAGTGTCGACCCGGGTACGGCGACCGGACAACCTGTCATCCCGCGCCCCGCTGGTCGCCGGGGGTCAGTCTCGGGCACCTCGTTCCGCCAGTGAACCTCCCACGGCTCCAGAGCCAGGAGCCCACCCAGTGCGACCAACAGCAGGCTGAAGCCCAGCAGGCGCTGCCACTCGAACTCGTGACCCATTGATCCTCACCTCCCGCAGGGTGCTCACCAGGACCACCTCGTCCGCCAGGGCGACCGAAACTCGGCAGAGGCAATCACATTGGTCTGGGTGGCATGTCCACAGCTTTGGGTGGACATGCTTGAGCTCGGATCCGGCATCCGGGGCGCTCGCATGTCCCCGCCGAGCCGTGGACATGTCACCCGGGCCATTCCCCTCCTCCCTCGCCCTCAACGGGGAAAGGGGGGAGCAGAAACGGACACCGTCACCGGGTTCCTGTATGGGATGAACGCATCGTGTCGTCGGGGCTTACCGGGCCGGCGAAACCAAGGAGCGCGAGATCGAGAATCGGCTTCATCACAAGGACGGGGGTTATCGTCAGCCCCGGTATTCCGGCCGCCCGACCGCCTGGGGTGAACCGCCCGGGCCTGCGATCCGGTCGTCCTGCTCGCGGCCTGCGGTGGGTGATCTCCCTGCCGTGTGGCTGAGCGGATCAGCACTCCATGGTCAATGATCTGGTGGCGAGGCCACGACCACCCGGCCGGTCGCACCACTCGCTCGTAGAGGCGGTACCCCGGCCCGCGGGCTCGTACCACGGTGCCCGGGGCCGCGTCAGCCTGGAATCGGGTCGGTAGTCCGCGGCCGATCACCGCAACTGGGCCAGAATGTCCCGCGACCCAGCCGTCGGGACAGAATGTCACATAGGGCCCGCCCCGTGCCGCTCGTGGGCGCTAGCCCCGACACGCTCCTCATCACGATCCCGCCTTCACAACTGCTTGCCTCCGTGAAGGATGAGGCGTGCGCCGCGGTCGAGGGGCGATCTGCAATCCCCCCGGCACACCCGTTGCGTTTCAACGCCCCATCTCGGGCAACCCACCAACCCGTCCGCCGCGGGGCACCACGGGTATCGAACGGAGAACGGCGATGGCAGAGGAAAAAATCATCGGCATCGACCTGGGGACGACGAACTCGGTCGTCGCCGTGATGGAGGGGACCGAGGCCAAGGTGATCCCGAACCAGGAGGGGAACCGGCTGACCCCGAGCGTGGTCGCGTTCACCGACAAGGGGGACGTCCTGGTCGGGGACCCGGCCAAGCGGCAGGCGGTGACCAACCCGAAGCGGACGATCTTCTCGATCAAGCGGTTCATGGGCCGCCGGTACGACGAGGTCCGGGAGGAGACCAAGCTGGTCCCGTACGAGGTGGTCCGCGGGCCCGGCGACATGGCCGCGGTCCAGGTCGGGACCCGGACGTACACCCCGCCGGAGATCTCCGCCCTGATCCTCCGCAAGCTGAAGGCGGCGGCCGAGGCGTACCTCGGCCACCGGGCCGGCAAGGCGGTGGTCACCGTCCCGGCGTACTTCAACGACGCCCAGCGGCAGGCCACCCTGGAGGCCGCCCAGATCGCCGGGTTCGACACCGAGTGGGAGCTCGAGGACCCCCAGACGGCCCGGCGGGTCCGCCAGCGGATGCGGATCATCAACGAGCCGACGGCCGCCGCCCTGGCGTACGGGCTGGACAAGAAGACGAGCGAGAAGATCGCGGTGTTCGACCTCGGCGGGGGGACGTTCGACATCTCCATCCTCGACGTCGGGGACGGGGTCCTGGAGGTGAAGGCGGTCAACGGCGACACCCACCTGGGGGGGGACAACTGGGACGACGTCCTGATCAACTACATCGCCGACGAGTTCAAGAACCAGCAGGGGATCGACCTGCGGAAGGACGCGATGGCCATGCAGCGGCTGAAGGAGGCGGCCGAGCGGGCCAAGAAGGACCTCAGCCAGCAGACGTCGACCGACATCAACCTGCCGTTCATCACGGCCGACGCGACCGGGCCGAAGCACCTGACCATGACGATCACCCGGTCCCAGTTCGAGAAGCTGACCGAGCCCCTGGTCGAGCGGTGCCGGGGGCCGGTCGTGAAGGCCCTCCAGGACGCCGGGCTCAAGCCGGCCGAGGTCGACGAGGTGGTCCTGGTCGGCGGGATGACCCGGGTCCCGCGGGTCCAGGCGCTGGTGAAGGAGATCTTCGGGAAGGAGGGCCACAAGGGGGTGAACCCGGACGAGGTGGTGGCGATCGGGGCGGCCATCCAGGGGCACCAGCTGCTGCTCGGGAGCAAGGCCGACGTGGTCCTCCTCGACGTCACCCCGCTGTCGCTCGGGATCGAGACGATGGGCGGGGTGCTGACCGTCCTGATCCCGCGGAACACCACCATCCCGACGACGAAGAAGGAGGTCTTCTCGACGGCCGAGGACAACCAGACGGCGGTCACGGTCAAGGTGTACCAGGGGGAGAGCCCGATCGCCGCCAGCCCGTCGAACCGGCTCCTGGCCCAGTTCAACCTGGAGGGGATCCCGCCGGCCCCGCGGGGGGTGCCGCAGATCGAGGTGACGTTCGACCTCGACAACAACGGCGTCCTGAACGTCAGCGCGAAGGACCTGGGGACGGGGAAGGAGCAGAAGGTCCGGGTGGAGGCGTCGAGCGGGCTGAGCGAGGCGGAGGTCGAGCGGATGCGGCGGGAGGCGGAGGCCCACGCCGAGGAGGACCGCCGGCGGCGGGAGTTGATCGACGCCCGCAACCAGGCCGACCAGATGGTCTACCAGGTGGAGAAGGTGCTGAAGGACACCGCCGCCGGGCTGTCGGAGGAGGACCGGGCCCCGGTCCAGGCCGCGATCGCGAAGGTCCGGGAGGTGATGGCCCGGGATGACCTTCAGGCCATCCGCCGGGCGGTCGAGGACCTGCGGCAGGCGTCCCAGGCGATGACCCAGCACGTCCAGGGCCGGGAGGCGGGCGGCCCCGCCGGGGGGCCCGGGGGCGACCGCCGCTACGAGCAGGCCGGCAAAGGCGGACCGGGCCAGGAGGACGTGATCGACGCCGAGTTCGAGGTCAAGAAGTAAGGGCCCCGCGATGGAAAGGGCCGACGCGTCGGCCCGGGCGACCCCGCCGAGTTGGTCCCTGGCGCCCGGCAGGGCCGAGGAGCTGGGCTTCGCCGTGCTGCGGGTCTGGGACGTGCCGCTCCGGAACCCGAACGGCGCCGATGTCGGGCCGGTCTACGACCCGCGGCGTTCAACCGGTTCTGACGGGTGGGCCGGGAGAGGAATCCGGAGGGTGCCATGAAACGGTTTGTGATCGCCACCTGTCCCGACGGCCGACCCGACACGCTGGCGAAGCTGAAGCCGCTCGTCCAGGCCCGCCGGCCCGACGGGGTCTTGTTCGCCGGCGGTATCCTCGGGGACGCCGGGGCGTCCGCCCCGGAGCGACTGAAGCAAGGGGAAGAATCGCTGAACGAGTTCGGCCGGCTGGGCGTCTTCACGGCTATCGTGCCCGGTGCCGCGGACGTGCCCCTGCGCCTGTTCCTGCGCCTGGCCAAGGACGCCGAGATGAACTCCCCCGGCCTGCACATCGCCCACGCCACCCTCTTCGTCCAGGGCGATACAGCCGTCTGCGGCCTGGGCGGCGAACTCACGGAGGCGGAGGACTGTACCGAGGACCGCCTGTGCTATTCCCGGCCCGCGGCGGAGTATTTCCTGCGGACCCTCTGGCAGGCGGAGCAGCCGCACAAGGTCCTTCTCCTGGGCGTGGCTCCTCCCGGCCCGCTCGGCGGCGAGGGCGGCAACACGGTCTGCGGGGACCTCATCGACAGCTACCACCCGAGGCTGTGCGTGGTCGCCGGCACGACCGAGCGGCACGGGTACCAGCAGATCGCCCACACGCTCGTCGTCAACCCGGGGCGGCTGGACGACGGGTACGTTGCCTGGCTGGACTGGACCCGTCCCAGGGACGAACAGGTCGAGTTTCTGCGGGTGTGAGGACGTGACCCGGGCCGCCCGGATCGTGCTCTGTCGAAATCTTGGCGAGCGGGGGGCGTGAGCCCCCCGAGTAACGTCAACGTCTCGGTAGCGTCTGACGTTACT
>JAQGHQ010000584.1 GCA_028288765.1 Gemmataceae bacterium
CGACCACGCTCGGGGTCAGCCGGTTCCCCTCCTGGTTCGGGATCACCTTGGCCTCGGTCCCCTCCATCACGGCGACGACCGAGTACGTCGTCCCCAGGACGATGCCGATGAATTTTTCCTCTGCCAACGCCGTTCTCCGTTCGTTGCCCGTGGTGCCCCGCGGCGGACGGGTTGGTGGGTTGCCCGAGATGGGGCGTTGAAACGCAACGGGTGTGCCGGGTCGCTCGAGAGGGGACGGACGGTCGGGACGGGGACCACCCCATCACCTGCGCCGGTAAGCAGTTGGAAGACGGGATGGCAGTCGAGACGGCGGGGAAGACGCGGGGGGGGAACGATCTCCCGTCCGATTCAGCGGGACATTCTGTCGGGGCCGGCGGGGCGCAGGACATTTTGGCGCACCGGGGGTGTAACCCGCACGGCACCCGGCAGCGGGTCGCGAGGACGATTGCCTGTGAATGCCGGGGTTTCGCACGCGTCAGGAGACGAGACTTCCCCCGGCGGGGTTCGGCATCTTCCTTGCGAGGCTATTACGGCACGATCGCGAAGCGGACGCCCGAACGGGGTGAACCCGGGTCACCCAGGAGTACGCGATGAGCAGCCATGTGGTGGTCAACGAGTGTGACGACACCGTCAAGGGCGAGGTGGAGGCGTACTGGGCGAAGAAGCTGCCGCGGCTGCACAAGCTCCTGGTCCCGTACCGCCCGGACCTCCAGGAGATCAGACTGACCGTCTCCTGCCACCGGCAGACCTCTCGGCGGTCGTGGTACGAGGTCCGGGGCGTCATTCACCTGCCGACCGGTTCGCTGGCGGCGGCGGCCGACGACGAGGACCCGCGGGCCGCCGTGGACCGCGTCGCGGACACGCTCGTCGCCGAGATCAAGCGGCACAAGGAGCGGGTCCGGAAGGAGTACGTCTACAAGCGAAAGACCCGCTCGCGGGACGAGCTGAGCGCGGCCGGGCCCCTCCTGGACGGGCACGCGGCGGGCGGGCGGCGGGAAGACTTCTTCGGGCTCCTCAGGCCGCTGCTCCGGTTCCTCCGCGACCGCGCCCGGCGCGAGCTCCGCGTTCTGGAACGGGCCGGAAAGCTCCACCGCGGTGAGGTGACGGTGACCGACCTGCTCGACGAGGTTTTGGCCCGGGCCTGGCAGCGGTTCCGGGACCGCCCGAAGCACCTGTCGTTGGACCTCTGGCTCACCGACCTCCTGCACGAGGCCCTGGAAGAGTTGGTCAAGCAGGAGCCCCGGCCGCACGCCTCGCTCGAGGAAAAGCCCAGAGAGGACCGCCCGGACGAGGCCCGCCGGGAGGACGACCAGGAGTGGTGGGTCGAGGTGCTGGGCGAGGAGGAAACGGTCAGGCTGGAGGACCTGATCCCGGACCCGGGGGGAACGGACGTCTGGGACCAGCTCGAGGCGGAAGAACAGCAGAACCGGCTTCTGTCCCTGCTGGGCGAGTTGCCGGCGGCCCGGCGCCAGGCGTTCCTGCTGCACGCCCTGGAGGACTACGACCCGGCCGAGATCGCCATGCTCCAGGACCGGCCCGAAAGCGAGGTCCGGGCGGACATCGAGGCGGCCCGGCAAATGCTCAAGGATCGCCTGCTGGCCGGCGGACACGCGGAGGACGCGGGAAAGCCAGCCACCTCCCCCACGGGCGGGAGGGAACTGACCTCCGCGTGACCCGGAGGACAATCCGCTTCTCGTAAGGAGACCCAGTCGTGGTCGATCGAACGACCGCCACGCCCGCCGGCGGAGAACGACGGACCGGCGAGGCGCCGGAGGCCCAGGCGACCCCGGCCGGGCCGGAGGACCTGGAGGCGTTGCGCACCCGCGTCACGCGCACCGAGCAGCAGCGGGAAGAGTACCTGGATCTGCTCCAGCGGAGCCAGGCCGATTTCGAGAACTACCAGAAGCGCCTCCGCCGCGACCTGGAGGAGGAACGCCGCTACGCGCACCTCCCCTTTGCCCGCGAGCTACTGCCGGTCCTGGACAACCTGCAGCGGGCGCTCGAAGCCGGCCGACAGGAGGGGGAGAAGGGCCCAGTGTTCCGGGGGGTGACCCTGGTCGAGTCGCAACTGCTCGACGTGCTCCGGCGGTTCGGCATCACCCCGATCGAGGCCCACGGGCGGCCCTTCGACCCCACACTGCACGAAGCGGTAGCCCAGCAATCCCGGGGCGATGTGGCCCCGGGCACGGTTGCCCAGGTCCTCGAACCCGGCTACCGCCTCCACGACCGCGTCCTGCGACCGGCCCGGGTGGTCGTGGCCGCCCCACCACCCCCGCATTAATCCGACGGGCCGTCGGGGCGGGCGGCCGGGAGCTGGGCCCGGCGCCGGAGGGCTTCGAGGGTCAGGCCGGCCACCTGCTTCGTCAGGTCCCGGGCAATCGCCTCGATCTCTCCCACCAGCTGCCCGGCGGCGTCGAGATCACCGCCGGCCGCGTGCTCTTCGATGCCCGATGCCAGATTCCCCGCCACCGTGGAGAACGCCGACAACAGCCCGCAGAGCTTGTGCGCGGTCTCCCGGAGCCGCGGCGCGTCCCGGTCCCGGAGGGCGGCGGCCATCTCGGCCAGCCGGGCCGGCGCGTAGGCCCGGAAATCTTCGCACAAGCCGTGCAACCCCTCTGCCTCGCCCCCACAGGCTGCCAGCAGGACGACCGGGTCGAGCAGACGCAGCTCGTCCGGCTGAAGGCCGGCCGGGGCGGGCCGCGGGGGACCGGCTTGGTCCCCCTTTCCGCCGTCATCGGTCGGCCGGCCGGCGTGGATCGAGACCGCCCGGTCGATCGCCGCGAACAGCTCCGCGGCCCGGACCGGCTTCGCGAGGTAGTCGTCCATGCCGGCGGCGAGGCAGCCCTCGCGGTCCTCCGACCGCGCTCGCGCCGTCAGGGCGATGACCGGTAGGTGGCCCCCGGTCGCCCGCTCTCGCTCCCGGATCGCCCGCGCGACCTGGAAGCCGTCGAGCTCGG
>JAQGHQ010000592.1 GCA_028288765.1 Gemmataceae bacterium
TCCCAGTAAGCAGTTCCGCCGGTCAAATCCCCCGAGTACCGGATTCCATACCACAGCAGACCGACAGCACCGAACTATCGAACCGTGGGCGTGCCGAGTACCGGATTCTGACTCCGGTGCTTCTCCCTGCTCGATGTGCCAACTCGAGTCCGATGTGGACAACGATCGAGGGTTGAGCGTCTCAAACTGCCCGCGGTGTGTCGGACCGAAGCGCGCAGGGCATTTCGTGTTGCGCGCGGAGTCGGTTCAGACCGACGCGGGTTAGCAGATGGCAAGCTTGTGCTCGCGCGAAGCCACTATGAGTTGTTCGGCGTAGCACCACGGCAGGGGCGCGTCACGCTTTTCGGTTGGTCCAGAAGGCCGCGATGCACGGGGCCTCCTCCATGTCCTGTCCCACTCCGGCGTCGACGAAGTTACAGCACGGGCACTCAAGGTAAGACTGGTTGCACTTTGTGCACCGGCTTCGTCGAACGAGATGGGCCGACGCCACCTGCAATTCGCCGCTCTGGAGCAGCGGCACTTCGGGACTGTCCTTGGACACCGACATGTGGAACATCAGCGCCTGACGCGATTCGTCGAAGGCAACGGTGTAGGTGCCCGGAATCAGAAAGCGCCGAACGAAGACAAGCATTCCTGATGTCTGCAAAAGGCCGTGGAGCAGACGGGTCGGATGCTCTCCCGGGAACAATTCGTTGAGCTTCGCGTAGGCACGTTCCAACCAAGGCAGCGAATCCGCGGCGTTCCTCGGCAGAGGGGGCGGCCCCCCACGGAACCAAGCCTGTAAGTCCGCAAGGTGCCCGGCGCATGAGAGACGCATTTCTCTGTCGGGGAACTCCACACCGATTGTGAAGGACAGTAAACGATCTTGGGCGCGGGCAGCGAGGTGCTCGCAGAGTTCGGCGATGACAGCGAGCGTTGTGTCGGCCAGCGCCGCTGCGTCGGGCCCGGTGTGGGCGATGATGGGCAGGTTGACCACCATGTCCTCGAAGGCGATGCGATTCGTCTCCGGCGGGATAGCGAGCGGCTCGCCCCGCCTGGTGAGAAGCTTCCAGATCTCAGTGACGCCCGCATCCACGAACGGTAGCTCGTGGTCGTCACCTCTTAAGGCGTCGAACACTCGGACGGAGCGACCCGGCGCTTCGTCCCCCTTCTCGTGAAACGACATGTGGAGCTGCACCCCGTCGCTGGGACGGAGGTTGTAGGGCACGAACAGGTCGAGCGGGTTCGCGGCCGGGTCGATGACCGTCGCCTGCTCCTCTTCGCCCGGCGGGGCTGCCCCGAGGTATTCGCCGACCAGATGGTTGTCGCGGAAGTAGTGACAGATCAGTTCCTTCCACGCTTCGACCGCGACGTCGCCGTCGATCCGCCAGAGCTTGTGGTACTCGGCGTTACGCCCCGCCTCGTAGATGGTGCGGTCGAGCCGGGCAAGCATCTTGTCTTCGTCGTACACGCGGACGGCACCGTCGAGGTGGTTGGGGAGCTCCGAGTCCCCGTCGAGGATCGAGTGGACGAAGCGGCAGCCGAACGTCGTGCGGCCGATTCCACCGCTCGGCAGATCAACGACCTCCTCGGCCTCGAACGTTCGGCGGCCGTTGATTTCGTACCACCAGAACTCGGTCCACGAGATCCCGTGGAAGGTCCGCTCGCTGTCAGTCGCCTGGTGGCGAGTGATTCCCTTGGGGATCTTGGCCAGGTCGTTGTCGAACTTCGGACCCCACCAGTACTCCAGCTCAATGGTGCCGGTCAGCGTAGACGCCAAGCCGACCATGTCCTCGTCGATTGCGATGCGCGGGTTGAGTTCAGTTGGCAACTCCGAGAACCGGGCGATGAACACGCCATTGAGCGTGTTGTGCCGTGACAACGAGCGCCGGAGGTAACTGTGGGCAAAGAACAAAAGTCCGCCCGCCTCGAACACTCCAGGCGCAACTTGGTTTAGGCGAGAGAGCGGGACCAGCCCGTCCTTGTCGCGCAGCGAGAAGACGTCAGGAAACACGCGCGTGGCGAGGCCCAAGTCAACCACGGCGGCGCACCCGGCCTCGATCCACCGGTGGTCGGCGGTGAGGTGTCCTCCGAGCCGCTCCCGGAGTTCCTCCATGTGCGGGCCGACGTGCTCTCCGATAATCGCCTTGATGAACCGCTCGGCGTTGGTTGCAAGCGCCGCCTGTTCATCGGGCATCTCAGGCAAGAGGCAGACGCCAGTCAGTCGCGCCAAGCCGCCTTGCAGGTAGATGCCGAGGGGGTGGGACCAGCCGACGAGTCGGTGCCTGTCGTGCCCGACGTAGTTCGGAGTGCCGGTCACCCAGCGCTGCTCCAGCGCATCCGCGAGCGCGCGGAGCGGGAACACAATCCCGTACCGGTTCGGTCGGTCACTATTGAAGACACCAAGCCTGGTGTGCACCTTCTGGACTCCTCAAATCTCGGCCGCAGGTGGGGTAACGTCTCTTGCGCTCGCTACTTATGCCATCGTTACCGGCATCACACATCAGAGCAAACAATTCAGCGAAACTGCTTCGGTCACATCGCCCGGCACAATGAGCAGCTGCGTGTCGGACCGAAGTATAAGCATTACGTCGTCCCTGCGGTAGGCAGCCACCATGCCTGGAGCGACCTCGTATTGAACACTACAAATTCTCCCCGGTCTCATCCCACCACTCATCGTGAGTTTCGAGAGCGTCGGGATTGGCGCCAGCGGGGAGGTAGTGGACCTTGTACCGAATGTCGCCTTCAGTCTTCGCGGCGCGCCAGTCACGGTAGGTCGGGATACCCAGAAAGAGCCAATTTGCTGCCGTGGCATTCGTTCGATGCCCATGCGCCTTCAGCATCCTGATGAAGTGCTGCTTGAAGTCTTCCGCGCGCTTTTGGTAGATCATCACGCGCACAGGTGACGGAATGAAGTACAGCCGAAGCAGATCCTCCATCACCTTGTCGTAGGTCGAGTCGATCTCCGACTCCGCGGTGAGCAACAGCTCGAAGTCCCCGGCTGGCGGCGCTTCGTGAATCCCGTAAGCCTCGTCAATCTTCCGGTAGCTGAACGAAAAATCGACAAGCCACTCGGTCACGTGCTCGGGCACCTCGTCGAAGTTATGACGCACTTCCCTTTGCTCGCGGACCAGCTTGTAGGCCGCCTTGGCAGCTTCATTGCCCTCCGGATCGTTGGTTTTTTCCGTCGGTGGATGAAGCTTGAAGCGGGACCAAGGCTCTTCGTGCCGACCGTCGAGCCGCACTTCATTTCGGCAGGTTTGCAGCGCGATGAAGATCAGCGCCGAGTTCAGCCACGAGAATTGAGGGGAGATTTTGTCATGAGCGAACGTCTCGTACCGCTGGCGCAGTGACTCGAAGAAGGTGTCGCAGAAAGTTTTTGCCACGAACGCCATCGGTACGGCCCCGTAGGTTGTCAGGCCGTCAGCTTATCGGCCCGAACAGATAGAGCTTCGGATCGTCCCACTCCTCGCGGGTCCCTGCCGCATTGGCGAGGAAGTACCGCGTGATCGCCTCGACCTGCGGCGCGGTGAAAGACTCGTACACCGACGGCTTGAGGGTGAACGTCTCCGTGTACTTAATGACGAACTTCGACAGCAGGTACAACTGCTGGTCGCCGGTCGCGGTAAGGATCGCTTCGGTCGCCCGGCGCATGATCGCGTCCGCCTCCGGGAGCCACGCGAACTCCACGAAGAGCTGGCCGTTCTGCGGGAAGATGCTGAAGGCCAAGTACGGCCGGTCCGACCGCAAGGGCGCGAGTCCGGCCTCAGTCAGCATGCACACGCCCGAGGCCGCGATCGCCGGCGCCGCGGTGGGCACCATCAGGGTCGCGTACTGCACGTGATCCCAGGCTCCCGCGACGTAGACCTGGTGGAAGCACATCGCAACCTCGGCCATGTACATCGCAGCGATGATCTGGGTCGTCGCGACATGCATCTCCTGGCCGTCCTCGGCAAACTCTCCGAGTTCGACGCCCTTCTGGAAGCTCAATTGAACCATCTGCGCCGACGCCGCCGCGGCGTGCAGGCCCTTCAGGACCGCGCGGTAGGCGACGAGGAAGCGATGCTCCGCGTTCGCGGGGTCGATCTCGTTCGTGTCGATCGGAAGGAAGAGCTGCGTGTCGTGTTCCGAGCACAGCCCGGTGAACGTCGTCGCGAGGTTCCTGCCGATTCGCTTGAACGGCATGCCGAACTCGGTGCCCCGAATTTCGGGAGCGAACATGACGACGTGGCCGTCCTCGGCGAGGGCCTCAAGCGCCCGGCTGTTCTGGATCGCGTGGGCTCGGATCGCGGGGTTGGGACAGGTCATCGTGTGCCAAAGGCACTTCTCGTAGGGGGTGTTCTTGAGCCGGTGAATCTCCCCCTTGTACCGCGGGTTCACCTTGGGGTTCATGGGTCCACTCTTGTCTCCGGTTGCGCATCTGGCGGGCCATTGTACCAGAGGGCGGTCGGCGGCCGGAGGTTCGCGCGAAAGCGTTGTTCTGGCGGCACTTGCGATCGGGGCGAGTCGGCGAAAAGTTGCCGAGATGCCCGCGAGATTATCCCGCAGACCTGTTACAATCGGCGGGTTCGGGATTCGGGGACCGCGGCTGGCCACGGCGCCGATCCGACCGGCGGAGGGCGCGCATGCTCAAGATCGCACCGAACGGCAGCATCCAAGTCTCGATCGACCACCTGATGGAAGACCGCCCGACGACCTTCAAGGGCGTCGTGGAGCGCTACCGGAACCTCGACATCACCCTGTTCCACCACATCGTCAGCTCGCCCACGTGCCGGTACGAGAAGAAGTTCGGCGAGGGCCGCGTGCCGGAGTCCGTCCTCGCGATGACGCCCCGCAAGCGCCTGAAGGCGATCCTCAAGGCCGGGGCGATTCAGGGCAAACCCTGCATCCACCCGGACGTGCAGAAGGAGTACGTCATGGGTGCCCAGACCGGCGACTACCGCTGCACACGGTGCGGCAGGCGTGTCGAGCCGGAAGACGAGAATCGGAGCATCCCCGAGCAGCGTCAGTGACCCTGGTCACGTTCGGCTTGTCAGCCTGCCACGGGCAGCACACAGGGGTACCAGAATGTCAAAGGACAAGAGGCAGAAACGCGACCTGCACGCCCTGAACGCGGACGGAATGGTCCTCTGCAACCCCCGCGACAAGGAAGCCGCGCACCGGGCCGAGATGGAAGGGATCGCCACCGACGACCACGCAGCCGTTTCGTGCCGGAAGTGCCTCGACCTGCTGTACAAACCGACGAAAGCGAAACGGGAAGAGTGACCGGCCTGGACATCGTGATCCCCTGACGGAAAGGACGCAGCGTGTTGCTCCGCGAGATGGTCGGCGGCGACCCACCCCACACGTGCAAGCTGATCTTCCTCGACGACCCGACCGGGTTCGGGCACCGGGTGACGGACGGCGGCCAGGTGGTGCAGCACGTCCTGACGAGGCACGCGGTCTTCGAGGAGGCGGTGGCGGCGAAGATCGCCGAGGGGTTCGCGGAGACCGAGCGGTCTCTCACGCGGCGGATATTCACCGCCGCCGACCGCTACTGGATCGTCGCGCTCGACGGGGACACCGTCCGGACGCTGGTAGGTCCGATTCGGTTAGACTGGCGGGAGTCGTCCGGGCACGCGCGGGACAAGGAGTTCCGGGACCGCGACCGTGCCGTGGCCGCATACTACAAGGCCATCGCTGACAAGCAGATGGAAGGCTACGGTGAGCGGTACGCCCGGCCGGTGGTGCTCGCCGACGCGCCGAAGGGCCCGAAGAAGCCGGGAAAGCGGAAGGCGAGGTAGAGAGCCTGTGCTTCACGATCCACGCTTTGCGTGCCGGCGAGGAACTGCGAGAATCCGGCCATGAAGCTTGTCTGGCTCACCGACATCCACCTCAACTTCCTCGACGCGACGCACGTGGAGGAGTTCTTCCGTGAGGTGGCGGAGGTTCCGTCAGACGCGATCCTGCTGAGCGGGGACATCGGGGTAGCCCACGAAGTCGCGTTGCACCTCAACGCCCTGGACACCGCGGTGCAGCGCCCGGTGTACTTCGTACTCGGGAACCACGACTTCTACCGCGACTCGATCGCCGGGGTCCTCGCGACAGTCGAGACGCTTTGCTCGGCTTGCCCGAACCTCCACTGGTTGCCGAAGGACGGGGTGGTACCGCTGACCGCGGATACCTGCCTGGTCGGCCACGACGGGTGGGCCGACGGGCGGTACGGCGACTACTGGAACTCGCCGATCGAGCTGAACGACTGGGAGATGATCGAGGAGTTCACCCACTTCGGGAAGAAGGGGCGGCTCGACAAGCTCCATGCCCTCGGGGATGAAGCTGCCGCCCACATCCGCTTGGTTCTGCCCGACGCTCTGGCCCGCTTCCGGCACGCGATCGTCGTCACCCACGTCCCGCCGTTCCGCGAGGCCGGCTGGCACGCGGGGCAGATCTCGGACGACAACCGGCTGCCGCACTTCACGTGCAAGGCGATCGGGGACGTGCTGGCCGAGGCGATGCGTGCACACCCGGACCGGCAGATGACCGTACTGTGCGGCCACACGCACGGGGCCGGGGAGGCCGAGATCCTGCCGAACCTGCGAGTCTCCACGGGTGGGGCGGTGTACGGGGAACCGAAGGTGCAGCGGGTGATCGAGGTCGGTTGAGGACAGCCTCTGTCGCCGTCTCCTGCAGCGGCTGCACGTCCTCGACACGCTTCCGTCAGAGCGAGGCCGTGACTCGCCGGCCCGGCGTGAAGCGGATCGGCAGCCGCGACGGGCCGTGTACCTGAAGCGCCTTGCGCGGCTCCCAAGGTTCGTCGCTCGCAAGCTCGAACCCCTTCACCCGCTCCAGGAAATCGGCAAGCGCGATCCGGGCCTCCAGGCGTGCCAGCGGCGCACCCAGGCAGGAATGGGTGCCGTGCCCGAACGCGATGTGCGGGTTGGGGTCGCGGGTGATGTCGAACCGGCCGGCGTCGGCGAATTGATTGGGGTCACGGTTTGCGGAGCCGACCATCGGGAGCACGAGCTTCCCGGCCGGGATCACTCCGCCATGCACCTCGACGTCGCGCCGGGTCGCGCGGGGCATCCACTGGATCGGCGACCGGTAGCGCAGGACCTCCTCGATCGCGGAGGGAAGGAGTTCGGGTGCCGCCCGCAGGCGGTCGAGCTGGGCCGGGTTCTCGATGAAGCACAGGACGGCATTGTTGAGCAGGTTGGCGGTCGTCTCCTGGCCGCCCACCAAGAGGAGCTGCACGAAGCCCAGAATCTCCTCCTGCGTCAGCCGGTCGCCATCTACCTCGGCCTCGACCAGCCGGGTCAGCAGGTCATCCTGGTGCGCCGCCCCCCGCTGCGCGATCAACGCGAACAGGAAGTCCCGCATCTCTGGCGTGACCGCCCGGTACTCAGCAACTGCGCGGCCCGCTTCCTCGTCCCTGGTGAAGGTGTTGGCGAGTTTCAGGATCACGTCGCTCCATCGCTTTTACCGCGGCCAGTCCGCCGCCGGGACGCCGAACATCTCCGCGATCACCAGCATCGGCAGAGGGACGGAGAAGTCCGCGGCCAGGTCCATCTCGCCGCGCTCAATCGCCTGGTCCAGGAGTTGCCGCGACAGCTCCCGGATGCGCGGCTCTAGGTTGGTGACCACACGGGGGGTAAAGGCCCTGGCGATGAGGGCGCGCAGTTTCGCATGGCGCGGCGGGACGAAGAAGATGAACCACTCCCCCGGGTTCTTGTGCCCGGGGGGGTGCGACAGGTCGGAGCTGAAGGAGTCGTGATCGACCAGCGGCCGCTTGACGCCCTCGAAGTCGAAGATCATCCAGAGATCGAACGGCGGGAGGTGGAAGACGGGCGAGCCGCCCCGCATCCGTTCGTAAGCGGGATAGGGGTTGCGGCGCATGTCTTCGGAGAAAAGGTCGATCACGGGTCGGCCCCATCAAAGATCGGGCGGCACCGTTTACTGTAGTCGGCCGACTCTTCCGTTCCCCGCCCGGGCCATTCCCGCGAAGCCCGCCGGGGAGCGGGGAGCGGACATCACTTCCGTCTTTGCTGGGAGGTATCTAGCCGATCACGACTCCGCCTGAAGGTGATTAGCATAGCTCGGAGCGGCAACCGATCTCACCCGAGCTCTGGAAACGGGGAGAGCCCGTGTACGAAAACTGTACGAGAATCGGTCGTAAACCGGCCCAAAATGGCGTAAACTGTGGACCGTGCGGGGTCGGCTCCTAACCCACGAGACTGCGAAAAACGCCTTGAAATACCGGAGTATTGTGAAGCGCGGTCGGGATGAACAGGCTGGGCGAACTCCCGACTGAAAATCGCTAGGTCCCCGGTTCAATCCCGGGTCTGCCCACTCAGTCTAAACCACATCGGCCGAAGCAGTTACGCTTACCCCGGGGCGGTCCCGGGTGCGGTCGGAAGGCCTGGATTTCCGG
>JAQGHQ010000594.1 GCA_028288765.1 Gemmataceae bacterium
GACCGGCCGCGGGGCCCGGACCGGCGGGGTCGGCGGCCAGCCAGTGGGCCATGGCCGGGAGCACGGTCCCGCCCGGGCGGTCGGCGGACAGCGCCTCGGCCCGGGCCCGGAGCCCGGCCGCCACGACCGGCAGGCCGTCGGCCGCGTACCGGTCGGCCTGGCGGAACAGGTCGGCCCGCCGCTCGGCCTCCCGGGCCAGGAACTCGGCCTCCAGCTCGGCCGCGGCCGCGGTCGCGAACAGGACCTTCAGCCGGTCGACCACGGCGCGGAACAGGGTCAGCATCGGAACCCTCCGGTGGGGACACGGAACCACCGGCCGGCGGAACGCCCCGCCGGCCGACCAGCACGTCACGCGTCAGTCGACCCGCCAGCCGGCGGCGAAGACCTCCGCGGCGGTGTCGAACACCTCCTGCGGGAGGGCCAGGAACTGGTCCAGCCGGGCCGGCCGGGTGAACAGGCTGGTCCGGAACACGGTCGCCCGGTATCCGGTCAACCCGGCCGCCCCCGGCGCGTCGAACAGCAGCCCGAGGTCCTCCCCGCCGGCCGTCCGGCGGACGACCGGGAGGAACGGCCAGCACGGCCACAGGGCCGGCGTGCTCAGGAACAACAGGTGCCGGGCCGGACCCTCCGGCCCGGCGGTGGTGGGTACGATCACGGCGTCCTCCGGTCCGGGGTGGGACGGGTCAGGCGACGGCCTCGACGGCCAGCCGCTCGACCCTGGCCCGGAGTTCGTCCCGGGCGGCGGCCAACCCCCGGTCGAGCTTCGCCTTTTCGTCGGCCAGGTACTCGGCGTACGCCTGGACCTTGAACTGGGCGGTCCGGATCTTCTCGGCCGCCCGGGTCAGGGTGTCCTCCCGGGTATCCGCCCCGAACGCCGCGACCGCCCGGCGGTGCTCCTCGATCAGGGCCGCCAGCCCGGCGGCCACCGCGTCCTTCACGCTCCGGTCCCCCTCGGCCGTCCCGGCCGGGACCGGGAACCGGAGGATCTGGCCGTTCAGCCGCCCGAGCATCGCCTGCACCCGGTCCACGAAGGCGGCGTGCCGGTCCGGCACGAAGTAGCACCCGCCCTGCGGGCGGATCGGGAACAGGTCGGCGTGCTTGTCGAACAGCTTCTGGATCACCCGGGTGACGTCGCCGCCGGTCCGGGCGTCGAGCGCGTGGTCCAGGTGCTCCTGGGCGAGGGTGGCGAGCCCGGGCAGGTCGCAGGTCACCCGCCCGGTCTTCTTGTCCAGGGCGAGCACGGTCTCCATCTGGTACTCGAACCGATCCCCCTCCCGGCTCTCCTGGGTGAACTGGAACTTGACGGTGGTCTCGTCCTCGGCCACCTGGCGGATGATCCGCTGGTCGGACAGCTTCTTGCACGCCCGGGTGAACGCGTGCTTCGGGGCCAGCTCCCGGGCGACCGACTCGTCCAGCCCGGCGTCCCGCAGGGCGGCGACCAGGGCCGGGTGGGTGACGGTCACTCCGGAGCAGGTCCAGCTGATCACCTCCCCGAGCAGCCGGGTCCCGACGGCCGGGACCGGGGGGGCGGGCCGTGTCGTTGAGCTCATGGACGGACTCCTGTGGGGGGCGAGGGACCGCGCCGGCTTCCGATAACCGGCTATCGTGGTCCCCCGGGGAAACGAACCCGGCCGGCGCCCTCTCGGGCCCGCCGGCCGGTCACGGCAGGAACACGTTGTGGTCAGACCGAGAGGACCCGGCCGACCGCCGGGTCGTCGGCCGTGAGGGACCGGACCACGTAGACCTCGTCGCACACCCCGCCCAGGTCGCCCGGCGGGTTGTCGATCACCAGGGCGATGGCCCGGACCCGGGCCGCCCGCTTCCAGGCGACGAACCGGTCCCGGACGTCGGCCGGGACCCGGCACCGGGCGTCGGTCACCAGGATCACGTCGGTCGCCCCGACCGGGGCCCCCAGCCCGGCCGCCATCCGCGGGAGGTCCCGGAGCGGGACGTCCAGATCGGACCCCCGCCCGAGGAACCCGGCGAGCCAGTCGGCGAGTCGGGCCTCGTCCCACCGGGCGGGGGGGAGGGCCAGGAGTCGTTCGCCCGAATCCCCGCTGTACGCGACCAGCCCGGCCCACCGCCGCTGCTGCCGGGCGACCCACGCGAGGGCCAGGGCGAGGGCCTTGGCGGTGTGGACCTTCTCGCCCTCCATACTCCCACTCTCGTCGACCGACACCAGGATCGGGCCCTTCCCGACCGGCTCGACGGCGTAGTGCTCCCGGCAGTGGGCCTGGCGGTCGGCGATCCGGCGGAGGGTGTCGAGTTCGAGCTCCGGGACCACCAGCTTGACCAGTTCGGCAGGCAGGAGTCGGCCGACGTCCCCGCCCGGCTCGACCCCGACCACGTCATCGAGCCCGTGGGTCACCTTCAGCCGCTGCCGGCTCTGGGCCACCCGTCGAAACCGGCCCGCCAGTTCGCAGATCCGCCGGAGCGCGGGGTCGCCCCGGACCCGCTTGAAGAGCGCGGCCACCGCCCGCGGGTCGTTCGACCCGGGCATCCCCGGCCCCATCCCGAGCCCGGCCGCGGCTTCGTGCAGCTCCCCGACCTCCGTCCCGGCCGCCGCGACCGCCCGGCCGACCGCCCGCAGGGCGGCCATCTCCCGCCCCGGGTCGGCCGCGGCCCCGCCCGCGGGCTCCTCCGCCCGGAGTTTGGCGAACTGCTCGGCGAAGTGGGCCGCGGCGATCGCCGCGGCCGTGTCGTCCAGCCGGGTCGCGGCGTGCAGGGCGCGGTACTCCGGGGTCTCCAGGAGGTGGGCGACGAACTCGCGCCGCACCGGGTCGGTGCAGGCGGGCAGGAGGTGCGGGTCGGGGTCGAACCCGGCGGCGAAGAAGTCGGCCGCCGCGAGGGCGTCGGTGCCGGCCGCCCGCAGCCGCGCGCTCTCGCCGACCAGGTCCCACCCCCGCCGCAGCCCCCAGGCGTCGACCGCCCGCGCGGTCGGGCTCGCGGGCGGGGGGGCCGGGTCGGCCCCGGCGGGCGTCACCACCGCCCCCGGGGGAGACGGCGGGGGGGCCTCCGTCCCCCCGAGGTCGAGCATCCGGATCAGGTCGTCCGTTTTCACCACGGTCTCCTTTGGGGGGGTTCAGATCGCCTCGATCGAGGCCAGCTTGAGCTTCCGCAACTGTTCCCGGATGTACGCCCGGGCCCGGTCGAGCCGGCCGGTCCCCGTCAGGGTGGCGAGCTGCCGGTCGATCTCGGCCAGCTTGGCGGCGGCCTTCGCCGCGTCGGCCAGGTTCCGGACGTCGGCCGCGGCCAGCACGTCCTCGGCCTCGAGCAACAGCTGGGTGACCCGCATCCCGGGCGGGTTGGCGATCGTCGCGATCACCTGGGCGACCGTCCGGGGCTGCTCGGCCGGGTCGTCCCACAGGGTGTGGGCGGCGACCTCGAGGTGGTCCGGCCGGACCTCGTCGGCCCCGGTCAGGTAGGCGAACGCCCGGACCACCCCGACCGTCTTGAACTGCCGCCGGTCGCCCGGCCGGACGCCCTCCCGGGCGAGCTCCTTGAGGACCGCCTCCAGGGCGTCCTTCGCCCCGCCCGACCACGGCAGGGCCGCGGCCGCCCGCCGGGCCTGGTCGACCTCGGCCGGGGTGACGGTGGTCGTGAACTTCGGGGCGTGGTCCCGCGCCCAGAGGAGCTTCTGCCGGCCCGCCTGCGAGCGAATCGGAGACACCGCCTTCCGCAGCAGGAACCGGTCGAACAGGGCGGACAGCTCCTTCCCGGTGTCCGGACTCGGCCACTCGTTGCTCGCCCCGACGCACAGCTTCAGCGGGACCGGCCGGACGACCCCGTCGCCCGGGTCGAACACCCGCTCGTTGAGGATCTTGAGTAACGTGTTGAGGATCGCACTCGACCCCTTGAACGTCTCGTCGACGAACGCGAAGTCGGCCTCCGGGAGCTTGCCGGCGGTGACCCGGACGTATTTGTCCGCCTTCAGCCCGGCGAGGCTGACCGGGCCGACGACCTCCTCGGGGACGGTGAACTTGGTGAGCAGGATCGAGTACTTCGTCCCCCCGGTCCAGGCGAGGACCGAGTCGAGGAGCAGGCTCTTGGCACTCCCCGGGGGGCCGACCAGGAGGACGTGCTCGTGGGCGAGCAGGGCGGTCAGGACGAGGTCGATCTCGTCGTCCCGCTCGATCAGGGCGGCGGCCAGGTCCCGCCGGCCGGTCGCGAACTTCTCCCGGACCGTCGGGCCGGGGGCGGTGGCGGTCGTCATCTCGGGTCCTCGGGGGTGAGGGGGGCAGCCCCGCCCGCCCGGACGTCGGGCAGACGGAACGAGGGGCGGGTCGTTACGCGGGGAGCAGGGTCTGGCGGTGGAGCCGGCGGGCGACCGCCGCAACGGCCCGGCGGGCGAGGTCGGCCGGGTCGACCGCGACCCGCTCGGTCGCGGACCGGAGGAACTTCTTCCAGGCGGCCAAGACGACGTCGGCGACGGCGTCTTCGCGGGCGTGCGGGCAGCGGACCGCGCGGAACGCCCGGCCGGCCCGGGCCTCGACCGCCGGGAGGGCGGCGGCGAACGCGGCGTGCAGGTCCGGGAGCGGGGTGCGGGTGACGGCGACGGACGGGGTCATCGGAGGTCTCCGGGAACGAACACGGCCGCCCTACCTGGGCAGCCGTTGTGGGGAATGGACGGGGTGAAAACGGGAGGAGAGTCCTCCACCGAGGGATAATGACGGCCCGGAGGGATGAGTTCAGGTGAGCGGCGCGAGCCAGGAGGCGAGGCGGCGTTGGAACGTCTCACCGCGATTCCGCGAAGCTATCCGTCCCGATAGCGGGCTGGCGGCTGGACCGCGGGCCGGATCGGGAGCGTGTCCTGGGGGATGGCTCTGACCGCCCGCGTACATCGCACGGAGTGGATGGCGACGAACATCGCCTGCTCCGCAAGACGAGTAGGGTCCAGACTTGGGTCATGCATGGTCCCGGCTGTCAGGTCTGCCCGGATGTTGATGATGATCAGACCGCGTTGTTGATGATGATCCGAGAAGCCGCCTCGGTCGCGCGGACGGAGGTCTTTTGACGGGTGGACGCCCCTCTGATGCCTCGCTACTCTCGGTCGATGCGTGTGTGCCGGTCGGATAGATCACCGCGCATCATGGCTATTTGTCTGCCGCAACGTACTGGGCTGATTTTTTTGCGAATTTTGGTTGCAACCGACTGAGTGGCCAGTCAAGATGCCGACTACACGTTTTACCCAGCGTCTGACCGGCCCGACCTACAGGTAATCGGGCTTGTTGGTCTGGCGCCCCCGGGACGCCCGCCAACCGCACAGTGCCGCTGTGCTGCGCCATCCCGACGACCCGTTCGAGACCGGTCTCGTCACAGCTTGGGCCGCATCGGCCGAAGCGGAAACCGGGTGCGTGGTGGATGACAGGATCGAATCGCGGGCCGCCTGAACCAGATCAACATCACCGGCTCATGGTCGCATTGACAGTTGGACTCTGGAGGGGAAAGGCCTCCCACTCGACCGGGGAGTCTCCCGTCGGTCTGCTCCAGACTCGACTTCCCCGACCTGCGTCGCGGAATCGGTCTTGGACCCGGGGACGGCCCGGAGCCGTTCGTACCCCCGGCGGTGGAGCTCCCGGAGCATCAGCAGCAGGCGGCGGGGAGCGGCCGGCCGCGCGGGCTCTCCCGCCGCGGGGGGCCGGACATCGGGCGACCCGACCCGCGCGTCCGGCCCGCCCCACACCCGGACCGGCGTCCCGGCCCGGTCGCCCTCCCACAGCAGGGTGGTACAGGTCCGTAGGAGCAGGTTCTTCCACAGGAGGGCGTTGGCGAACGTCTCCGCGTCCGGGCTGAACAGCTCGAACACGCTCCGGGCCGCGACCAGCACCATCTTCTGCTTCGCCCGGCTGACCGCCACCGTTAGCCGCCGCGGGTCGAGCAGGAACCCGGCCGACGCCAGGAGGTACCCGCGGTCGCTCTCGGTCGCGCTGACCAGCACCACCGTCCGCTCCCCGCCCTGGAACCGCTCGACCGTGTCCACCGCCGACCGGGCCGGCGGCCCGGTCGCCGGGTCGATCACGCACAACTGCGGGAACGCCTGCTGGAGGGCCGCCCGCTGTGCCCGATGGGGGACCACGACCCCGCTCCCGACGGCGGGTCCAGCCCATGCCCGGCCGGGTCCGTCTTGGCCGTCAAGACCGTCCCGATCAGGGCCTGTTTGAACGGGTTGCGAACCTGGCTCGCGCACTCGCCGTGGGCGACCACCACCAGCGGGTAGGCTGGGTCGAGGACCGCGGCCGTGAACGGGTCCGCGAGCGGCCGGGCGGGATGGGAGGGTGACGAACCCGAGCCCACCCCTGGCCACCGCAATTACCCGTTCCGGAGCGACCCGGCAACCACCGACTGACACCATACCGCCGATCCTTGCCGACGATCTCCAGGATCATGACGAGGCCGACCTCGGCCGGTTCGTGCGGGCCGGGGTATAGGACGCCCGCTGTACCGCACGAGTACCGCATCCCTACCGCAGATACCGCAAGAACTCGCTGATTTATGCTCCAAAACTGTGACCTTGCAACGACGGGGTAATGTGATAAAGTCCCATGATTGCGGGTGTTTTGCGGTCCCTGCCGATGGGACGCAAGTCGACTGAAAATCGCTAGGTCCCCGGTTCAATCCCGGGTCTGCCCACTCAGTCTAAACCACATCGGCCGAAGCAGTTACGCTTACCCCGGGGCGGTCCCGGGTGCGGTCGGAAGGCCTGGATTTCCGG
>JAQGHQ010000604.1 GCA_028288765.1 Gemmataceae bacterium
ACCTCTGCTGCGTCATCTCGGCATGGTACGAGCTGGGCATCGAGCCGGAGTTCAAGGTGGGCTGCACATTAAATGATGAGGCTGCACATTTAATCAAGTTTCCGGGAGCTTAAATGTGCAAAGCCCCCCCCCCCCGGTAACCGGCACTGGTGCTTCCTCGGCGGTCCAGCAAGACCACCGCTGAACGCCTTGCTTGGGGATGTCCCTGGTTTTCAGCCGCTGAGGAAGGTGCTTCGCCGATGCCGGCGGATCGCCCAGACGATCCGCCGTCGCCTCGATCTCGCGACACAGGACGAGCTGAGCTTCTTCCACGTAATACGGGAGATCGAGAAGGCCCCGTGGGCCGCGGCCCCGTCCCTCCGTCAGTTGCCGCCGGAGTATGGCCCGAATCCGTCGGCGACGGATTTGTTCAGTTCGCTCGGGCCGACACACGAGGCGCAGGTCTCTCCCCCTCCCCTCGGTCCGCTTTCGGTCCTTCTTCGCCGACTTACGCCGGAGGGGAACCGCCGGCCCGGTCGTCCTCGCAACCCATACCTAAGTCTTGCCTGGGCGGAAGCCCAACAACTTCATGCGGAACTCGGCACCTGGGATAAGGCGGCCGAGGAGTACAACCGTCTACATGGGACCGAGTACCCCCAGGAGACGATCTCCGGCTGGGGGCGATATCTTAAACGGCAAAACCGTCGGCCGAGCACGCCGGGTAAAGCGGCGTGACCGCGGAATACCGTAAATAATCAATTACCTCCGGTTTCTTACAGATCAAAGTAAAGAAAAATAATTATCCCCGTGTTTCTCTCGGTTGCACGAACTACAGGTTATCAGGCATAGTTACGCGAGCCCAACAAGGAGGTCGCGACTATGCCTGATCTCGTTTCCCCACCCCTGCAGCAGAACCATGAGTCTCCCGGTCATCCGACTGACCAGGGACCGGTTGACTTGGTCGAGAGAATCCTTGCCGAGGGGCCGCTCGGCATGTCAGCCATCGCACGGCTATGCGGGAAGTACCGCAACGGGGCCGCAACCCACCCGAGCACACCCAAGCGGTGGCACTCGAAGGGCGTGACGCTCACCGACGGAAGGGTGATCAAACTGGATGCGGTCCGGCTCAACGGTCGGCTGGTTTCGTCTCGCGCGGCACTGCTCCGGTTCATCAGGGCCCAACAGAATCCGCCACCTGCCCCCCCAGCACCCGCTACCCCGACCCCGACCGCCCGCGAGCGCGCGGCAGCCGCGGCGTCGGCGGAGTTGGACTCGCTCGGTGTTAAGTAGCGGACCTCGTTCCGCAGCCCATACCGGGGTCCGCGCGAGGCGCGCGCGTACCGGCGGACGGATGTGATGGTGGTACGCGGCGTCGGGGCCGGACCACCCGGTTCGTTTTGACCTGGGCATTCCAATGGAGTCCGCGATCATGGACGTTCACCCCCTAGCCGAACGCTACCCCCTCATGGGGGAAGAAGAGTTTGGGGCGTTCAAGGCAGACATCCAGACGAAGGGTCTGAAGAACCCCATCTCGACATTCGAGGGCAAGATCCTCGATGGCCGAAACCGCTACCGGGCGTGCCGGGAGTTGCAGAAGGAACCGGTCTTTGCTGAGTTCACCGGGACGCCGGAAGAGGCATCGGCTTTCGTGGATTCGCAGAACCTCCGTCGCCGGCACCTCACCCAAGATCAGATTCGGTGCATCGTCGCCGAGATGGTGAAGCGTAAGCCGGAGCGCTCGAACCGGGACATCGCCGCCTGCGCGAACGTGAGCGACAAAACGGTCGGCGCCGTACGGGCTCGACTCGAGGCGACTGCGGAGATTCCGCAGTTGACCAAAACCACGGGCCGAGACGGCAAAGCCCGACCTGCTCGCGTGCGACGTTCCCGTATGACTGCCGTCAACACGTACCCTGGCTCGAAGCTCCTGGACGCGAACAACTCCCGCCAGCCCTCATTATTCGACTTGGCGGACGAGACTGTCTCCGAGCTCGTCGAGGCCGTGGACGAGGCGGCGGACGATTCGGCACCCACCGGACCGGAGGAGGAGAATTCATCGCCTCCTCACGGGGCAGTCGTGTCCTCGCAACCCGAGGAGAGCCCGAGGGTGAAGTCAAGCGTGCAAGCGAAGGTGACCTCCACTCGCACACGCCGTCGCCGGTGGCCCGAGGTGAGGATGCATGTATCCACCGCGGAGGATCTCCTGGCCGATCTCAAGCGTCAGGCCAAATCTCTACGCAGCGAAACGTCGCGGGATGCGATGCTCCAGATCGGGAACCGTTACTGTGAGCTGGGCAAGTTGATTAAGGATACGGCCAGCAGCGATTGATCAGTCTTTAGAAATCCAGCGTTTCTGATTAGTTCCTCAGAATTGCAACCCTCAGCATGGTCCGCAATGGAGGGCCGCCATGTCGCCTGCGGGCGAGCCAATTACAAATCCCAGTTCCGCCACCGACGGTGAGGGATCAGGGGAACAGGTCGTTGGTCATGACGCAACCTCGGCGTCCGAACCGCCCCCTACCCGGCAGGACTATTATCAGCTGGCCCTGGAGTTCCGGGCGTTCGGGCTCAGCGTCTTCCCGCTCAGGCGGAACAAGTGTCCGGCTGCCCGGTGGAAGCAGTTCCAGCGTCGGCCGCCGACGGATCGCCAGATCACCAGGATGTTCGACGCGGCGTCGGTCGTGGGCGGCGTCGGGCTCGTCCTCGGACGGCCGTTCGCCGCCTTCGATGAGGTGCTCGCCTGCCGCGACTTCGACAGCCTGTTGGCGTATCGTGCATGGGCCGAGTCCCACCCGGAACTGGCGGCCACCCTCCCGACCGTGCTCACCCCCCGCCCGGGCCGACACGTCTATGTGCGGCTCCGTGGGCCCGAAAGGTTCGTCAAGTTCGCGGACGGCGACCTGCGGGCCGACCGCGGGCACTACGTCTGCCTCCCTCCGACCCGTCACCCCAACGGCGGGTACTATCGATGGTGGAACACCCGCCCTGGGTCACTCCGGGACTTCCCCGTCATCGACATCGAACAGTCCGGGTTCCTCCAGACTCGCACGGGCCGCACGGTCTCGAAGTGCGGGTTCCGTAGCTCCGGTCGAGATAACGCCGGTCGGCGTCGCATGTCGGTCGGTACGGCAGTCGAGTCTCCCCCAGGACTGGTCAGCCAGTCGGAACACCGCGCAGATGACTCCCAGAAACAAACAAATGGCTTGTGTCCCAACTCCCCAGGACCCGACCTCGCCGAGCTACCTCCGCAGATCCGGGAGGCCGTCCTCCGCACCCTCCCGATGCGCGTTGGCGAACGGAACGACTGTCTGCTCCGACTGGCCCGGGCGTTACTCGACATTGACCCGGCCCGCCCGGCCGCGGGGTGGGAGGGCGTCGTCCGGGTGTGGTGGATGCTCGCCCACGCGGCCATCGGGACCAAGGCGTGGTGCGTGACTTGGGGCGAGTTCACCCGGGCCTGGGACCGGGCCGAGGTCCCGATATCCGGGTCGTTGCCGAAGAGGGCCATGCGGGCGGGCGCGTCGACCAGCGGGGACCTCCTGAAGCGGCTGCGTGACTTGTGCCGGGCCTTGGCCAGTGTCACCGGAGGCACCTTCTTCCTGTCCTGCCGGGACGCAGCCGCGGCCACCAACAGGAGCAAGTCGGCAGCTTCTCGAGCTCTCGCCCGCTTGGTCCTGGACGGGTTCGTGGTGACGGTCCGACTCGGTGCCCGGCACCCCCGGCTTCGTCGTGCGACAGAGTACAGCCCTGGTCCCTGTTGGAATGCCGATGGCGACGACTGCAGGGCTGACCTCGAACTACGGTCCGTGGCGACGGCAACCGGGTCGCCAATTCCGCGGGCGGCTTCGTGACGAGAGTTGAGGCAGGTCTTCGACCATTCCCACCCGGATGACCCCGACGCCGAATAGTGCTTCACAGGTCCGCCCGCACGAGTTGACTCACGCCCTCGCCCTGAATGCTAGGCTTGTGGTATCAGCACCGGTATCAGCACCCTGTCTTCGCGTGTGTCCTCCCTGGTGCCCCCATGCCCGCGACGGCCGGACCCTCGACGACAGCCCCCGCCCAGGCGGTCCCCCTCGACCCCTGGAGACCGGTCTGAGGGTCGTGGTGGAGCAGTACAAGGTCCTCGGGCGGGTCATTGACGGGGACTCCTGCGGACGTACAAGCACGACTCGGCTCTCCAGGCGACGGACGCCACCCACAACGCCGAGGGGATGCTGATCGAGTGGGGGGTATCGACCCGAAGCAGGTGTGAGTTACGTCATGGCCAGCAAATCCGCCAAGAAGGGTCCGGGGCGACCGACGAGTCTCACCGACGACATGGTCCTGAAGATCATTACGTGCCTCCAGGGCGGCAACTACCGAATGATTGCGGCCCAAGCTGGCGGTATCGCGGTCTCGACTTTCACGAGGTGGATGCGCTGGGGCGTGAAAGACCCGGACAGCGAATACGGCGCATTTAGAGCGTTAGTTTTGGAGGCCGAGGCACGGGCCGAGGCCGCTACAGTCCAGGAGATCAAGGAGTCCCAGGACCCGATCGACCGGAAGTGGTGGCTGGCCCGGCGGTGGCCCGAGCGGTGGGGGGTCGGCCGGGACGACTACGCCAAGATGAAGCGGGAACTCCGTGCGTGCCGCAAACTCCTCGAAAAGATGCAAAAAGACCGTGCGGCACCTCGCGGCTGAAGTCGCCGGAGCGAAGAGGTGACCGAAAATGTCCACTCTTGACCCCCTTCTGCAAACCGTTCTGACTCGCTTATCGCCGACCGACCATGCGGCACTCGCCCGCTCGCCAGGTGCTGGAGAAGGCCGTCACCCTCCCGGTCCACCAGCACCACCAGCGGATAGTCGACTTCGCACCCCGGCAGCTCCTCACGGCGGCCCGGCCGTTAGCCAAGTTCGCGGACCTGCCCGTGATCGAAACCGACCGGTCTCGGGCCGCAGGATGGAGGTCGTCTCTGACCGCCGGCTTTATCCCACGGCTGAGAGTAGCACCCCGGAGCCCGCGATGCCGAACTTCGAACACCGACCCCGACCCACGGGACGCCCCTCTAAGCTGACCCCCGAGATGGGCTTCGACCTGCTCACGACCATCGCCGCCGGGTACTCCCGTGCCGAGGCCGCCAGGGTCGCCCGGATCGACCCGACGACCCTGAA
>JAQGHQ010000004.1 GCA_028288765.1 Gemmataceae bacterium
CCCCGGCGACTTCGCCCTGTGGAAAGGCGCGAAGCCCGGCGAGCCGCCGGAGGTGCAGTACGACAGCCCGTGGGGGAAGGGCCGGCCGGGGTGGCACATCGAGTGCTCGGCGATGGCCACCAGGCTCCTCGGCGAGACCCTCGACATCCACGGCGGCGGGCTCGACCTCCAGTTCCCGCACCACGAGAACGAACTGGCCCAGAGCGAGTCGTACAGCGACAAGCCGTTCGCCCGCGTCTGGATGCACAACGGGCTGCTCAAGATGGGCCATAACAAGATGGCCGGGTCGGTCGGGAACGTGATCAACGTGGCGGACGCGCTCTGCCACATGAGCGGTGAAGCCCTGCGGTTCTTCACGCTGAATACCCACTACCGGTCGCCGATCGACCTCGGCGAGTGGAAGGCGGAGAAACCCTTGCCCGAGGGTATGTTGGCCGCGAAGGCGGCGTTCGATACCTTCTTGCGCTTCGCCGAACGGGTGAAGCTGGTTCTCGGGACTGACTACGCCGAAGTGCAGGCCCCCACCACTGCCCTGCCGAACCGGTCGTTCAAGTTCCCGAAGTTCGGGGAGCTCCACACCCGGTTCCGGGAGCACATGGACGACGACTTCAACACCGGCGGCGTGACCGGCGTGTTGTTCGAGCTGGTCACCGGCCTGAATCGGCTGGTGGACACGGCGAAGCTCGAAGACCCGGGGGCGAAAAACCCGGAGGCGACAGCCGAGTTCGCCGAGGGCGCCGCCCTGGTCAAGGAGATCGCGCAGGTCCTCGGCCTGACCCTCGCCCCACGACCGACCACCCCACTGGGCCGGGACGGGGAGCTGACCGCCGGGTTGATCCAGCTGATCGTCGACGTCCGGAGCACCCTCCGGGCCGAGGCGAAGAAGATCCCCGGGAAAGACGACCCGACCAAGAAGATGCTGTTCGACCAGTCGACGGCCATCCGCGAACAGCTCGGCAAGCTCGGCGTCACCCTCGAAGACCGGCCCGGCGGGACGACGTGGCGGGTCGGGTAAGGGAAGTACGAAGCCAGGGGGGACACCCGATGAGCATCCAGGATCAACCGCACTACGAACTCCCCTCGACCGAGCTCGCCATGTGGGTCGAGCGGCGCGGCCCGAACCAGTGGTGGATGGTGGACGGGGACCGGTATTTGGGCGGCCGGGTACCGGGCCCCTGTCGGGCGGACGAACTCGCCGCCGTACTCCGCCGCGTGAATCGCGTTCTCCTCGTCGCGGACCGCCAGAACCGACCGGACGCGACCGGACAACCAATCACCGCCGACCAGATCGATTCTGTCGTCTACCGACTTGCGGACATCATGGGACTCGCCCCCGGACAACCCGAACCGCCGTGGGCAAACGATCTCTGCCTACGGCTCTGCTGGAAGGGCGAGCCGGACGAATGGCTCTTGATGGAGGACTCGGTCGCCACCGAAGCCTTCCGGGACGTCATTATCGAACCGATCGGGGCCCGCTGATATGGCCCCCGCGGATGTCCACGAAAAGGTACGGGAGATCCTTGCCCACACCCGCCCGCTCCCGCCGGGAGCCGACTCACCCGTGCTCCATTTCGCCGCGACCGGTAAGGAAATCATCTCCGCCCTGGCCTACGTCGGACGAAAGGCCGTCTCATCGGGATCGATCCCTGCCGCGGCTACCCGCCACCTGGGCCGCCTCCGACAAATGGCCCTGGTCAGCCTGGTGGAGAACCTGGAACGCTTCATCAAGGAACTGGCGGCCGAGTGTGTGGACGTCCTCGCCCCGATCACGGCGGACGACCGGTTCGACACATTCCGGATGACCGGGAGCGCGATCGCCGGACACTTCGGGACCGACACCCTCGGCCGGGCGTTGTGTGAGTCCGGCGTCTGGCTGGATTGCAAATCGATCAACGACCGGTTCCGCGACCTCCTGTCAGACCCGTTCACCTCCACACCGCCCCTTCAACCGTTTCACCTGTTCCCGATGCAGCCACAAGTTGAGCGGGCGCGGTACGATACCCTGCAACTGGTCTGGCAGCTCCGCCACACGGTCGTGCATAACGTTGGGGTGATTACCCAGTCCGACGCCGTGAAGCTCCGGGTACTGTCGCGAACGCGGGTCGAGCCTCTACGAGTCCTCGTCCCCACCGATCAGGATCTGGAATACCTTCTCCGGTTCGTCGACATGACGGCAACCGAGACCAACCGGCGGGTTGCCGAGCGACTGGCCGAGCTGTTGACCCGGATTCACGCGGCGGACCCTCTTCTGATCGATCCCACGGAACGAGCCGGGCATCTTACCCGCAAGTTCCGCGTTTCGGTGACCGTCGCTGGGGTGAACCAGCTCCCGCCCCCGTAACTGAGGCCAGGGAGTCCCTATGTCGCCCGCACTACCAACCCCGCCCCCAACTCGCCGCATCCTCGGTATCGACCCGGGGTTGCAGGTTACCGGGTACGCCGTCCTCGAACCTTCGGACAAAGGTCCCCGGATCTGCGAGGCGGGGGTGGTCCGGTCCGCCGAGGGGCGCGATCCTGCGGACATGGCCCGCCGGGTCAAGACGCTTTACGATGGGGTGTGTGAAGTCCTCGACCAGTGGCGGCCGGGCGTGATGGTGGTGGAACAGCTGTACGCCCACTACGAACACCCCCGGACCGCCATCCTCATGGCCCACGCCCGGGGGGCGTACTTCCTGGCCGGGGCTCAGCGGGGCATTCCGGTGTTCAGCTACGCCTCCACCAAGGTGAAAAAGCTCGTGACCGGGAGCGGGCGGGCGAGCAAGGAACAGATGCAGCACGCCGTCGCCCGCGAGCTCGGGCTCGCCGCCCCGCCCGAGCCGCACGACGTGGCCGACGCCATCGCCATCGCCCTGTGTCACTGCTACGCCTCGGCGCCCTTCGTCCGCGGGGCCTCGTCCGCCGTGTTCACGGGGGTCAACGAAAAGGCCCTCCTGGGTATGGACCCGGACGTGATCGACGGCGACGACGAGGCCGGGACGAAGGACGAAGGACGAAGGACGAAGGACGAATCCGCATGATCACCAAGATGACCGGCGTCCTGACCCGCGTCCTGGACGACGAGGCCCGGCTCCAGGTCGGGCCGTTCGAGTACCAGCTGATGCTCCCGGAGGCCGTCCGCCGCGTGATCCAGATGCGGACCGGGACCGAGATGACGTTCCACGTCACCGAGTACCTGGAAGGCAACGCCGGCGGGAACCGGTTCGTCCCGCGGCGGATCGGGTTCCTGACTGAGACGGAGGTGGACTTCTTCGACCTGTTCTGCACGGTCGAGAAGATCGGGGCGAAGAAAGCCCTGAAGGCGATGGCCCGGCCGGTCCGGGAGATCGCCGACGCGATCGCCCGGCAGGACGTCCGCTGGCTCAGCACCCTGCCCGGCATCGGGGCCACCACCGCCGAGCTGATCGTGACCACGCTCAAGCGGAAGGTGGCCCAGCTCGCCGTGATGTCCGCCGCCCAGCCGGCGGCCCCGGACCCGCCGCCGGGCGCCGTCGCCGAGGCGAAGTCGAAGGCGAACGGCCGGCGGAAGCCGACACCCGAGACCGCGGCGGCCGAGGCGGAGCCGGTGGCGGTGGCGTTCGACGGGCAGGCGATCGACGACGTCTACCAGGCGCTGATGGGCCTCGGGCTGAACCCGGTCGAGGCCCGGACCAAGCTCGACACGCTGCTCCAGAGCGGGAAGACGTTCAAGACGGTTCAGGAAGGGCTCGGGCTGATCTTCGCTCACAGGGGGTGATAACCATGACGATCCTGTTGCAGCTGGAAGCCCCAGGTTTGGAAGCGTTGCAGAAGGAAGCCGCGGACCTCGGCGTCACCGTGGAACAGCTCGCGCACGACATCATCCGGCAGCACCTCCGGGCGCGGGCGACCGGCTCGGCAGTCGCCGACACGGCGTTCCGGCGGGCAACGGCCGATAGCGTGAGGGAGAACGAAGAACTCCTGCGTCGGCTCGCCCGATGACTGTATACCTCACCCTGGATCAGGTGCTCGAAATCCACGCCGAGGTCATCCGCCTGCACGGCGGCGATCCGGCGATTCACGATATTCGGCTGGTCGATCCCGCGGTCGCCCAGCCGCAAATGACGTTCGGCGGCCAAGACCTGTACCCGTCGCTCGCCGAGAAGGCGGCCGCACCCGGGCACTCGCTCACCGCGAATCATGGGTTCAAGGACGGAAACAAACGGGTCGGGTTCACCGCGATGGACGTGTTCCTCCGGGTGAACGGGTGCAAGATCGCTGCCCCGGTGGATGAGGTCGAAGGCGTTATCCTCGCCGTTGCCTCCAACACCATCACCCGGGAGCGATTTACCGATTGGGTCCGGCATCATACCGTTCCCGTGTGAGAACCCAGGACGGCCCGCGGGTACGTGACCCTCACCGTCCCGGCGGAGGTC
The DNA here is from genome assembly GCA_028288765.1 of Gemmataceae bacterium. Classification (GTDB taxonomy): domain Bacteria; phylum Planctomycetota; class Planctomycetia; order Gemmatales; family Gemmataceae; genus Urbifossiella. The sequence continues at coordinate 4,392 of JAQGHQ010000004.1, forward strand.
ACCGGGCGAACACGGTCGGTTCCCCCGACCCATGACCCCGAGAAGAAAGAGCCCGCCCACCCGGACGTAATAACCTGCTCGTCGCGACTTCCCCGGGCGTGTCGCCCGGGGCCCGAGCGAAGCCCTGACCCCGGAGTGACCCTCATGCGTGTGTACGCCGCGTCCGCCCTGGCCCTGGTCGTGCTTCTCGCCGCCGGTGCGACCGGGAAGGACGAGAAGGCGAAGGACGCCGATCTCAAGGCGATGGTCGGGAAGTGGACCGTGGAGAAGGCCGAACTCGGCGGGAAGGACATCACCGAGCACCTCAAGACGCTCCAGTTCGAGATCCGGGACGGCGGGAAGTACACCGTCAAGATCGGCGACGAGACGGACGAAGGGACGTTCACCGTCGACCCCGGCAAGAAGCCGAGGGAACTGGACGTGAAGCCGACCGGCGGCCCGAACAAGGGGAAGACGGTGAAGGGGCTATACAAGCTCGACGGCGACACCTTCACCGTCTGCTACAACCTGTCCGGCGGAGACCGGCCGAAGGCGTTCGAGAGCAAGCCTGACACGACGCTCCTGCTCACGGTGTACAAGCGGAAGAAGTAGTCAGGAAAAGGAATTACCCACAGAGTCACGGAGACCACGGAGGAAAGACAAAGGCGGAGAGAGTTGATCGAGTTAAATAACGCTTTTCTCTGTCTTTCTCCGTCTCTGTATCCTCCGTGACTCTGTCGTTAACATCACCCGGTCAACCCGGTGCGGAGACGAGCGCGATGGCCCGCGAGAAAGTAATCGGCCCTGACCCTGGTGGCGACGACCACCGCAAGCAGGACGCCGCCCTGCGGCCGAAGCTGCTCAAGGAAGTGATCGGGCAGGGGAAGGTCGCCGCACGGCTGGAGATCGCCGTCCGGGCGTCCAAGAAGCTCAAGGAGCCGCTCGGGCACATCCTGTTCGACGGCCCACCCGGACTCGGTAAGACCACATTCGCCACCGTCCTGCCGAACGAGCTCGGCACGTCCATCCAGCTGACCAGCGGCCCGGCTCTCTCGAAGCCGGCCGACATGCTCCCGTTCCTCACCAACCTCGAGGAAGGGTCGATCCTGTTCATCGACGAGATCCACCGGATGCCGCGGGTCGTCGAGGAGTTCATCTACCCGGCGATGGAGGACTTCCGGATCGACATCGTCCTCGGGGACGGGATGAGCGCCCGGACCATCTCGATGCAGCTCAAGCGGTTCACCCTGATCGGCGCGACCACCCGCAGCGGGATGCTCTCCGGCCCGATGCGGGACCGGTTCAAGATGCACGAGCACCTGGAGTTCTACTCGGTCGAGGAGCTGGCCACGATCGTCCGGGTGAACGCGGCCAAGCTGAATACCCCGATCACCGAGGCGGCGGCCCACGAGCTGGCGCACCGCAGCCGCGGCACCCCGCGGGTGGCGAACGCCCGGTTGCACTGGGCCCGGAGCTATGCCGCGGCGAAACACGAGGGCGAGATCACCGAGGCCATCGCCCGGGCCGCCCTCGACATGGCCGAGGTCGACCGCGACGGGCTCGACAAGAACGACCGGAAGTACCTGGAAACGCTGATCGACGTATTCGGCGGCGGGCCGACCGGGGTGGAGGCCCTCGCCGCGACCCTGAACCTCGCGGCGGACACGCTGTCCGACGAGATCGAGCCGTACCTCCTCCGCGAGGGGTACATCATCCGTTCGCCCCGCGGCCGGGTCGCCACCCCGCGGGCGTTCCAGGTCCTCGGCAAGGCCCCGCCGAAGCCGAAACCCGACGACCGATCGCAGGGGCTGTTCGATTGAGTTCGCCCCGGGTTTCGCGCTTTTTTGTAACAAATGCACTTGACAGACCTGCCCGCACACAATCTTATGAGATGGTCAGGGTGGTTCTCAGCTCGCTATCATCTTTATTCCGCCCTGTCGCTTTAATTCAGCCCATTCACTCATGTTCCAGGCGTCCGGACGACGCCGGGGGTGGGACCTACTACCTTGTGGGAGTCTGGAATGATTTTGGATCTCACGCTCACGCCGCACCCGCGTCGATCCCGACGGGGGTTCACGCTGATCGAGCTGCTGGTGGTGATCGCGATCATCGCGATCCTGATCGGTCTGCTCCTCCCCGCCGTCCAGAAGGTCCGCGAGTCCGCCGCCCGGTTGAAGTGCTCCAACAACTTCAAACAGATCAGCCTCGCCCTGCACAACTGCAACGACGTGAACGGCCGACTGCCTCCCATGGCCGGGACCTTCGGCGGGGCCTATTACGCCCCCCTGTTCTTCCACCTGCTCCCCTACATCGAGCAGCAGAACGTCTGGACCGCCGCGACGATCAGTGGGTTCGTTTGGCCGAACTGGCACTCGCCGTCGCCGACCGGCGGTTACCTCCGGCAGACCGCGATCGCGACCTACAAGTGCCCGTCCGACCCGAGCATGAACAACGGCCTCGACTGGGCGCCGGGTGATTCGTCCTACGCCGGCAACTTCCAGGTATTCGGAAGCCAGAGCCCTCTTCCGAAGAGTAACAACTGGCAGGTTCTCGAACCGTTCTATGACGGGAAGGCCCGCATCCCGTCGACCTTCGCCGATGGCACCTCGAACACGGTCGTCTTTGCGGACAAGTACTCCCGGTGTAACGGGACCGGAAACCCCGGCGGGACTTGGTGGATGCGGGGTATTTTCAGCTACAACAATTCGAGTGGTGACGACAGCTACCCGGGAGACCGGTTGTCCGCGATCTTCGGCGGCGGTCGCGGGGTAGACGGGACCGTCTGGCGGACCGGGACTGCCTCCATGTTCCAGGTCCAGCCGAAGAACTTCCTCGCGAACCCGGGCCCGTGCGACAAGCGACTCGCGTCCTCCCCGCACACCGGCGGGATCAACGTCGGGCTTGGGGACGGGAGTGTCCGGTTCGTCTCCGCCTCGGTCAACCCCACGACATGGTGGTGGGCCCTGACCCCGGCCGGTGGGGAGGTTCTGGGAAGTAACTGGTAGTCCAGCCGGTGGTTACGGCCCGCCCCACGATCAAGGGGCGGGCCGCCTTTCTACCCGCGCCAGCCTCCCGCGGAGGGCCGCCAGCTTCTCCGCGTGGTCTTCCCGGGCGTCCTCGACCGAGTGCGACTCGGTCAGCTTCTCGTCCTGCTTCGCCAGCTCGACCAGCTTGCAATAGTGCTGGTGCAAGACCTTCACCTCGTCTTCCGTCAGATCTTCGATATTGATCAGCCGGTTGCTCGCCCCCTTGACCGCCGCCACCAGCTCGTTCAACTTCAACTGGATCGCCATCGCGTCCTTGTTCTGCGCCCGCTGGATCAGGAACACCATCAGGAACGTGACGATCGTCGTCCCGGTGTTGATGACCAGCTGCCACGTGTCCGAGTACCCGAACAACGGCCCGGTCGCGGCCCAGGCAATGATCGTCAGGACCGCCAGCGAAAATGCCACCGAGCTCCCCGTCCACTTGGATGCCCATCCCGAAATCCGCTCTATCGGCCCACTGTTCCGCGGCATATCCTCCTCCCATTGTGCCCGAGTAGCGGGATAATCACAGCCCAGAGCAAACCGGGTGCCGGCGGTGGGCCCGGGTGTTGCCCCGCGCCCGCGGGTCGGAAAAAATCGCGTGCGCCCGACGCGCGGGGCGGCGGGCGTGGATTACCCGGGTGAGATGTCCCTTCCCGAAACCCCTGGTGGCGGAATGGCGACCGCGAAGCTGTCCGACATGGTCACCCGGCTGGGCGGGCAGCTGCCCGCCCAGCCGGACCCCGCGGCGGCCGACGCGGACCTCCTCGCCCGGTTCCTGGCCGACCGCGACGACCGGGCGTTCGCCCAGCTCGTCCGCCGGCACGGGCCGATGGTGTTCGGGGTATGTCGGCGGGTGACCGGGAATCACCACCTCGCCGAGGACGCGTTCCAGGCGGTGTTCGTCGTGCTGGCCCGGAAGGCCGACACGGTCCGCCCGCGGGCCGCCCTGTCGGCCTGGTTGTACGGGGTCGCGTACCGGACCGCGCTGAGGGCCCGCACCATGGCCGACCGCCGCCGCCGCCGGGAAGCCCCGGTCGAGATCCCGCCCGAGCCCGCCGCCACCCCCGCCGACCCGGTCGAGGCGGCGGACCTGGCCGTGGTCCTCGACGAGGAGATCGCCGGGCTCCCGGACCGTCTCCGGGCGGCGGTCATCCTGTGCGAGCTGGAAGGCCACTCGCGCCAGGAAGCGGCGGACCGGCTCGGGGTTCCGGAGGGGACACTCTCCAGCCGGCTGGCGGCGGCCCGCAAGGCCCTCGCCGCCCGGCTGCGTGGTCGGGGGATTGCTCTGTCCGCGGCCGGTCTCGCCGCCGCCTTCGGTCGGGTCGCGGCGGCGGTCGTGCCGCCGGCCCTGACCGCGAAGGCGGTGGCCGGCGCGCTCACCCCCGGCGCCGTCCCGGTCCCCGTGGCCGCCCTTTCCAACGGAGTGTTCCGAATCATGTTCGCTCAGAAACTGAAGGCCGTTCCCGTCGCCCTCGGGCTGGCCGCGGCCGTCGTCGCCGGCGGCCTGCTCCTCGCCGCCGATCCGCCTGCGAAACCCGTCGACCGACCGAAACAAACGGCCGCGCCGGCCGACCCGCCGAAACCGAGCCCCGCACCCGCCGCGAAGGCGGCCGACCCGAAGCCGCTCCCGAAGGGGCCGAACAAGATCCTGTTCTACAAGGACGGGCATCTCACGATGATCGACCCCGACGGGAAGAACGAATCGAAGGTGACCGAGGACCGGGGCAAGTTCCACCCCGGGGACGGTCATCTGTCTCCCGACGGGAAATCCATTGCCTACCTGATCCAGGTGGAGGGCGGGGGAGAGCCGCCGGACGCGGGCCGTGACCCGCGGAGGAAGCTCTACGTGAAAAAGCTGGACGACAAGGAGCCCGGCACGGACCTGGGCGTCGAGTGTCAGTTGTTCGCGTGGTCGCCGGACAGCACCCGGATCGCGGTCTCCGATTTCGTCGACGGGCGCGAGAAGAAACCGGTCGCGGTCCACCACATTGTCAACGTGAAGACCAAGGAGAAAACGGCCGTGAAGCTGCCGGAGGACCACGTCATCACCGACTGGTCCCGGGACGGCGACTACTTCCTCACCACCTCGATGGTCGTGACCGACGGCAAACTCTCGGCCCGGATTCACCTGATGAACCAGGACGGGACCGAGCACAAGGCCCTGACCGACGGGAAGCAGATCGGACTGTTCGGCAGGCTCTCGCCGGACGGGACACGCGTCCTCTACCACGTGATGATCCCGCCCAGGGAGCAGCAGGCCCAGGCTCGTCGGGAGCTCGCGGTCCTCGACGTTGCAACCGGGAAGTCCGCGGCGGTGGCCGACGCGCCGCTCAACGGCGATATCCAGGCATACTGCTGGTCGCCGAACGGGAAGCAGATCGCCTACACCTGGCGGGAGATCCACGAAGGGAAGCCGGAAGACGTGGCCAACAAGGAGACCGAATCACACCTGGTGGTCTGCGACCCGGACGGGAAGAACCAGAAGACGATCGCCTCGGAGAAGGCCCAGGGGCAGTGGATCATCACCATCGGCCACGTGGACTGGCGGTGACACCCACCGCCGACCCGAGACAAGCCCTGGCCCGTCGGCCGGGGTTTTTGCTTTTTCCGCGACGTGCGGCGGCACCCCCGCCCAAGACAATACGTACCTTACCCGCTCGTCGTTACGTCTGCTAAACCGGTGTCCCGTCCATCCCCGACCACGCGGCGGCATCCTGGGTGAGGACGAGACCGTGGACGACCGCACCGGCCGGTGGCCCACCGGCCGATGTGGGTGACAGTGTGCGGGCCGAAGGGCGGGTTTCTCGAGGAGCGGATCGCCGCACAGAGGGACCGTCTCCCGGGACGTTCCGCGGGGGTGGTCGGAAACGCGCGGATCAAGGGATGACGATTTCGATGTTCTTGACCGAGGCGTCGATCGTGTATTTGAGCCCGGACGTTTCGGGGTTCTTGACGGCCGCCGGAAGGGCCCTAGTTTCGAGAGCCGTCGACGCCCCCTCGGGAACATCGAGCTTAGTCGCCTTCCCGCCGCCCGCCTTGGGCCCCTGCTGGCCGGGGATGAGGAGCCCGCCCTTGCCCATGTCTTTCGTCCCCCCGGGCAGACCCGACTCGATTTGTTCGATGGCGACTTTGACCTCACCCATCGGCACGCCTTCGCACGTGAACGTCCCGTCGCTCAGGATGGTGCATCCGGCGGTCGTGTTGTTCGCTCCGAAGAACTTTACCATCCCGGATTTCAAGGTCTGGTTCTTGTACGTGACCGTGCCGCGGACGGTCGCCCTCCTCTCGCCGGAACAGCCGGCCCCCACGAGCAGGCAGAGGACGAACAGGGCACGAACTCGCCGGGTCGGAAAAGAGTACACTCGACAGCCCTCTGAACGTGATGCCGGATGAGAAGATGAGATAGGCAACGCCGGCCGGGCGGGGCCCCTGGGGCACCGCCCGGCCGGCCACGGAAGCCGCAGGCGGGTTACCAGTCGCTACCGAGGACGTTCCCGTCGTCGGTATAGCAGGCGTTCGTCCACGTCGCGAGGCTCACGCTGGTGCTCACGATTCGCACGCTGCCGTCGCACAGACCGACGAGACACCCGCCGGCCGTCAGAGCCTGCGGCCGGCCCGGGTCGCACGCCGCGACCGTCGGCCGGGGTTGCGGGGTTTGGTTGTCCGCGTTGATCGCGAAGATCGCCATCCACGGCCAATTCCACGTGCCGTGCGCCCACAAGCTCCCGTTGCTCCCGCAGGTGCCCATCTTCTCGGCGAACAGGACCGTGTTCGACGTTCCGTCGCTGATCGACTGGAGCTTCCGCTTCGGGTTCCAGCTGACGTTCGGAGCCCCGAACACCGCGTGGTTCGCCGCATAGTTCGAAACCGCCCAGTACCCGTAAACGAGGTACCCCGGGGTGGACGAGTCGAGAGGGGAACAGAACGTCTTGATGACGGCCGAGGCGTAGGCCCCGGTGTTGTACGGGTCCGTGTTGTTCGCGAGCGAGTACGTCACTCCAGCCTGTTGAACGGCGCTTTGCTCGATGTAGGGCAGCAAACGACCGTGCTGCGACCAGGAGAAGCCCCCTTCGTACGTGTCGTAGTTCCCGGGGATGTAGCCCACACCGTCGTTGTGCCCGTGAACGGCCAGACCGAGTTGTTTGAGGTTGTTCTGACTCTGGGTCCGGGCGGCGGCCTCACGGACCTTCTGGACGGCGGGGAGGAGGAGACCGATCAGGATGGCGATGATCGCGATCACGACCAAGAGCTCGATCAGCGTGAACCCACGCCGGTCGGAACGGATCTGGAGAGCGGGCATAGGGCATTGCTCCTGCATGAGGGAGATGGGGCGAGAACACTGATAAGACGGGAGTAGAGCGAATAACACGGCTATAATAAGCCATTTGGTCCTACAAGTCACGTGGGGAAAAGGAATTTTTGCACAATCGTCATTGGAATAGCCGCTATGCTGAGAAATTTGTATGTCCGACAATGTTTTTCTAACTAGCTATCCCGGCTTGGTTTTCACTAATTATTTCCCTCCACACCACACGGAAAAATTCGACAGTTCGTTCTCTCAAATGAGGTGGCGGAATTCTAGACGAGCTGGGCGGCCCGGAGACCCGATCACCGCGACGTACTGGGAGCAGCTCAAGACGACCTTGCCCCCCGGCCAATCCCGACCACCCGACCAGTTCCCGTCCAACCCGACCGCCCCGCTCGCCGCGCCGAACATCTCGGTAACCGACGGAGACCTGTTGCCGTGACGGAGGAAACCCGAGCGGCACCGGATCGCCACCTCCCCATCGCCCCGGCCCGTCGGCCGGGGTTTTTCGCTTTTCCCGCGACGCGCGCCGGCCGGCCGGCCCAAGATGAGTGGCGGGCCACGGTGGCCCGCCCGCGGAGACCCGCATGCCACACCCTGCCCTGTCCGCGGTCGTCGCCCGGGTCGGCCGGGCCGCCCTGTGCGACGAAGCCGCCACCGACGGCCAGCTCCTCACGCACTTCGCCCGGACGAAGGACGAGGCCGCGATTGCGGAGCTCGTCCGCCGGCTCGGGCCGATGGTCCTCGGCGTCTGCCGCCGGATGACTGGGGACACGCACCTGGCCGAGGACGCGTTCCAGGCCGCCTTCCTCGTCCTCGCCCGACGAGCCGCCGACGTTCGCCCGGCCGAGGCCGTCCGCGGATGGGTGTATGGGGTCGCCGTCCGCACCGCCCGGGAGGCCCGTGCCGTGTCCGCCCGTCGACTCGCCCGCGAGCGCCCCGTCCCGGTCGTCCCCGACCGCCCCGCGGACCCCGTCCCGGATCCGGACGCCGACGCTCTCCGGGCCCTGGACGAGGAGGTCGCCGGGTTGCCGGACCACCTCCGGGCGGTGGTCGTGCTGTGCGAACTCGACGGGGTGGGCCGGAAGGTCGCGGCCGCCCGGCTCGACATCCCGGTGGGGACCGTGTCGAGCCGGCTGGCGAAGGCCCGGAAGGTGCTGGCCCGGCGGCTGCGGGGCCGGGGCATAGCCCTGCCGGCGGCCGGGCTGGCGGTCGCCGGCCGTGCGGCGGCGGTCCCGCCCCGGCTCGTCAACCGGACCGCCGCGCTCGCGGCCCCTTCCGCCGCAGTCCCCACGGCGGTCGCCGTCCTCTCACAGGGAGTATTCCGAACCATGTTTCTCCACAAGCTAACGGCCGCGATTGCCGGCGGGGTCCTCCTCGCCGTGGCACTGGTCGCGGGCAGTCGCCTGTCGGAACTATCGGCCCAGGAACCGTCGAAGCCGCCCGTCCCGCATGGGGCCGGTGAGACGAAGGTCGCGGACGGGAAGAAGCCCCCGCCCGCCGCCAAACCCGCCGGCCCGGGCACCCTCCTCCTCGGTCGGGAGGGCGATTACTGGGCCCTGACCCCGGCCGGAAAGAAGGTCGCCGACCTCGACATCCCGGGGGAGACCCGGAGCATGGGCCAGGCCAAACTTTCCCCGGACGGGGCCCGGGTCGCCCTGCTGGTCTGCAAGGAAGAGGCCCCGAGGGCCGACCGCGGGGACGAACCGTGGCCGATCAAGGTCGTCGTCCGCAAGGCCGGCGAGGCCGACCCCGGGACCGTGTTCGACTTCCCGGCCCAGGCCCTTGGCGTGTGCTGGACCGCGGACGGCACCAAGCTCGTCGTGGCCCGGCAAACCACCCGCTCCCCCGACCCGAAGTTCGAGAGCGTCCTCGTCGACCCGGCGACGGGCAAGACCGAACCGCTCGCCCTGCCGGCCGGGGTGCGGGTGCTCGACTGCGGGCGGGACGGGAAGACCTTCGTGGTCCAAGCGCCCGACCCCAAGACCGGGAAGCCGGTGCTCGGACTGGCGACGACGGGCGGGGCGGACGTCCGCGTGCTGGCCGAGCTCCGGACTTACCCCGGCGGCGCTACCGCCTGCCTGTCCCCGGACGGAAAAACCGTGCTGCTGATCGACGGCGACCCGGCGCGGAAACACTTCCACAAGTGGGGGCTGAGCCAGCGGCCGTACCGGGTCGACGTGGCCACCGGGAGGCGCGAGGTGCTGGCCGACTTCCCGGAGAACGGGCAGGCGTGCGGGGCGGCCTGGGCGCCGGACGGGAAGCGGATCGCGTACACCTGGAAGCAGCTCCACGAGGAGCTCTTCAAGAAGGATCAGCTCAACGCGGACGAGACGACGGTCGAGACCGAGGCGTTCCTAATCGTGGCGGACGCGGACGGGAAGAACCCGAAGACGGTCGCGTCGGACAAGGGGCCGTACGCGATCAACATGATTCTCGCGGGCGTGGACTGGCGGTGAGACCCCAACCCGAGCCCGTATGACCTTCCGCGGCCGGCTCTTCAGCGAATCCGGATTTCCTGCCCTCGCAAGGAGGGCGGGAGAGTGGGATTGACCCCCGTCCCCCAGGCCGGAGAATTGACGGGACGTCGATCCCGAAACCGGCTTCCCCCACGAACCGGCGCGGAAGGAGTCGCAGGGTATGAACGCGGCAAGATGGATATGGGCTTCAGCGGGCGTCATCCTCCTCGCCGTCGGCCTGACCCAGGGCGCCCCTGTCCCCTCTCAACGTGTTCCGCCACGGGGCATCGCGGTTGTTACGGAGACTAACACCCTCCTGTACCTGGACGAATCCGGTCAGCTGATCAGGCAAATCGATCTCCGCCGACTCGTCGGGAAATCCTGGGTGCCGGTCGCGCTGTCCCCGAGCGGGGCACGGATCGCATTACTCGACCGCTCGGCCGGAGCGCTCCGGCCGGAAGGCGGCCGAATCCAGGCCGCCTCCCTCACGGGTGGTATGTCGTCGGCCGAATTCCCGGAGGAAACCCCGGCCGACGACGAGTTCGTCTTTTCCCCGGACGGGAAATCCCTGATCGGCACTCGCCTGGTGGTCGATGGCGCGTTCGGTCTCGGTAGTCACACCCGCAACATCCGGTTTGATCTGACGGCGGGGAAATGGGCCGATCTTCTGATCCAGCCGACCGCCCGGGCCGACAAGAACTACCCGGTTACCACTCATTCCGTGCTCGACTGGTCCGCTGACGGGGACTGGTTTTTGACCAAGAAGTTGGACGGGGTGGCATGCACCGGGCAGCTGTTCGTCGTCAGCCGCGACGGGAATACCGCACGCGAGCTGACCTCCGCGGATTCGGCCGTGTTCGAGGCCCGGTTCTCGCCCGACGGCCGGGCGGTGCTGTTCAGTGAAAGAGACAGGCTCTGTTGTCTGAAACTGCCCGACGGGAAGCCCGTCCGGGTCGACGACCACAAGCCCTCCGCCCGTGTCACGCTGGTCAGGTTCGCCTGGCGGCCCGACGGCCGGCGAATCGCCTACCTCGCCTGTCGGAAGAAAGACGGCTCCGACAGGGACTACGAGTGGGACTTGGTGACCTCCGACCCGGACGGGAGTCACGCGAAAACGATCCGCACGAGCCGAAACGCGAACTGGAGATCGTCCCAACTGCTCGGATGGAAATGACCGCGGGGCCGGCAGAGGTTCGGGGCGTGGCTTATGTCCGGGGCGCGTGGGCCGGGACGGTTGGCACCAGGAACACGATCGTCCCCACCCCGCACGCCGCGCAGCACCCGATCACCCACTTCACCCAGACCGGCAGCCCGCCGAACACGATGCTCGTCGTTACCACGGTCGCGATCAGGCACACCGCGAATACCTTCACCGGCCGGCGGATGCCCCGGTGCTCGTCCCAGTCGTGCAGCAGCCGGCCGAATACCGGCGACCGCTTGAGCCACCGCTGGAGCCGCGGCGACGAGCGGCTGAAGCAGTAGCTCGCGAGCAACACCCAGGGGGTGGTCGGCAGGCCGGGCAGGATGGCCCCCAGGTACGCCAGCCCGACGCACACCAGCCCACCGAGGAGAAAAAGCACCCGGCGGATGCCGCCCGCCGGTGGGGCGGGCGGAGCTGCGCCGGCCGCCGCCGGGACCCGGTCCGGGTCACCGCCGGCCGGCACCGGGAACGCAAGGGACGGCGGGGAGGGGGTAAAGACCGGGGCCGGGGCGACGGGTGTGGGCCCTTCCGGCACGGCCCGCGGGCCCGGCGGTCCGTCCCGCGGGAGCTTCCTGTCGAGTGAATCATCAGCTACCATCAATCATCGAACCCCGGCACCGTGGGTTTGCCCAGTTCTGAACATCATAGCCGCGGACCGCCCCCGGGGCGGCGGGCGGCGCCTTCAAACGGCCTCACAAATCCCCCATGCGATACCTCCGTTCCCTGCTCGTGCTCGTGCCCCTCGCCGCCGGGTGCGGGAAGAAGCCGGCCCCGCCCCCGCCCCCGGAGACGGGCCCCGGGCCTCAGGCCGAAAGCGCCCCGGAGCCCGAGGAGCCGTCCGAGCGGGACAAGCTCCTGGCCACGCTCAAGACCAGGCGCGGCGACACCCAACGGGAGGCCGCCGACGCCCTCGCCGCCCTCGCCGGGTCCGACCCGAAAGTCCTCGACGCGCTCGTCGAGCTGATGAAGGACCGGACCACCGCCGGGCCCGGGAAGACGCACCCGACGCAGATCGGCAGCGTCCGGGAGGCCGCCGCGGTCGCCCTCCTGCGGGCCGGGCCGAAGGGCGAGGCCGCCCTGAAGGACCGGGGGTTCGCCGCCCTCCGCGAGGGGTTGACCGACAAGGACCCGGCCGTCCGCGAACACACCGCGCACACGATCGGGCTGATCGGCCCGCCGGCGAAGCCGCTCGCCGCCTGGCTCCAGCGGCTCTGCACCGACCCCGACCCGAACGTCCACGGGGCCGCGTTCGACGCCCTCCGGGCGGTCGGGGTGGCGGACGTGACCGGCCTCGCGGCGCTCCTCACGAACAAGGACCCGGGCGTCCGCCGGCTCGCGGCGGAGGTGGTCTCCACCCTCACCGAGGTGCCCCCCGACGCCGTCTTCACGCTCACCCGCGCGCTCGACGACGAGGACGAGGTGATCCGGGTGGCGGCGGCCACCGGGATCGCGGCGGCCGGGCCGAAGGGCGGGAACAAGGTCGTGGCCGAGAAGCTGGCCGAGGCGATCCGGAAGAGCTACCCGAAGCAGTTCGACCCGGAGACGGCCCGGCCCGACGGGCCGGAGACCCAGTACTGGGTGGCCCTCACCCGGATCGGGGGGAAGGTGGCGGAGCCCGCGGTCACGGGCCTCCTCGCCCACAAGAACATGCTCGTCCGCGTGCTCGCCGCCCGGACCCTCGGCGACTTCGGCCCGGACGCCAAGCCCGCGGTCGAGGCCCTCCGCAAGGCCCTGACCGACCCGGAGTACGTGAACGTCCCGCTCGAGGCCGCCGTCACCCTCTGCCGGCTCGGCGAGGAGGACACCAAGGACGCGGTCCGGTTGGTCGAGCTCGCCCTCGGGTCGACCAACCGGGGGGTGGCGGCCGCGGGGATCGAGGCGGTCGCCCGGATGGGCCCGGCCGGCAAGCCGCTCGTCCCCGAAGTGCTCAAACAGCTCGCCTCCCCCATGGCCGACGCCCGGTACGCGGCGGTCGTGTTCGTCGGCATGCTGGACCCGGCGGAGGCGGCGAAGCAGGTGCCGGAGCTGGCGAAGCTCGCGGCCGACGAGGAGCCGCTCGTCCGCCGGCGGGTCGGGGTGGTGCTGGCGAAGCTCGGCCCGGCTGCGGCCCCGGCGGCGGACGCGATCGGGAAGGCCCTGCCGAAGGAGATGGACGAGTCGGTCCGCGAGCAGTTCGTCGACACCCTGGTGGCGATCGGGCCGGGGGCGAAGCCGGCCGTCGCCGGGCTCGTCCCGCTGATCGCGGACGCGACCGCCGCGGCGACCCTGCGGGTGAAGGTGATCGGGGCGGTGGCGGTGGCCGACCCGGGCTCAAAGGACGCGGCCGCGGCGCTCGTGAAAGCGGCCGGCGACTCCGACCCGCACGTCCGGGCCGCCGCCGCGGGGGCGCTGGGCAAGCTCACCCCCCTTCCCGACGACGCCCGGGCCGCCCTGGTGAAGCTGATGCGGTCGGACCCCCGGACCGAGATCCGGTCGGCGGCGGTGCGGGGGCTGACCGCGGCCGGGGTGCGGGCCCGGGCGGCGAAGCCGGACCTGGAGGCGGTCGCGACGGGGACGCTACCGGGCCCGGCCCTGTGGGCGAAGGTGGCGCTCGCCGCGGCCGACGGCGACGTGACGAAGGCGGCGGGGATTGTCCGGGACGGGCTGGCGGACCGGAGCCTGGCCGTGAGGACCGCGGCGGCCGAGGCGCTGGTGCTGGTCGGCCCGACGGCGGCCGACGTCCCGGCCCTGGTGCGGCTGTCGCGGGAGCCGGCGGCCGGGGCGAAGGAGGCGGCGGCGACGGCGCTCGGGCGGATCGGGCCGGGGGCGAAGGACGCGGTGGCCCAGCTGGCCAAGCTGCTCAACGACCGCGACGGCGACGTGCGGATCGCGGCGGCGGAGGCGCTGGGGCGGATCGGCCCGGCCGCCGTGCCGGCGGCGCAGAAGCTCAAGGACGCGATCAAGGCCGACCCGCTCCTCGCCCCGACCGCCCGCAAGGCCCTCGACCGGCTCGGGGTGAAGGAGGACGTCCCGGCGAAGCGGTAAACGGGTGGTGGGGGGACCTTCGGGTTGACAACTAGAGGCGGATCGTCACTCCGGATTGAGACGCGACCGATCCGCCTGTCCCCTGATCCGAAGCACCACGTCGGGTTGCCTGCCCGGCGACCACCTGTTCTCCGCAAAAGATAGCGCAGGGCTCGTCACACTCGTATCGCCGGAGAATCCGTTAACGGCCATTCGAAAGCTCCACAAAGATGACCCGAGTGCTCGTTGTAGGGCATGCACCGCGGGCCGGGTCTTCGCCACGAATACGGCACGCGGTGCGTGCCCTACAAGACCAGCAGGATGGACAGGATGACCGGGATCAAGCTCTGATCCTGCTTCATCCTGTTATCCTGTCAAATGTCTCTGTTTATCGACCCGGGTGCTCCTCGGCTTCCGCTGCCCAGTCCCGCGGCTTGAGCCAGTACTCGGTCAGCTCCGCCTCCCGCGACCCGGGCGTCGGCTTGAAGTCGTACACGTACCGCACCACCGGCGGCAGGCTCATCAGGATGCTCTCGGTCCGGCCGTCGGTCTTCAGCCCGAAGATCGTCCCCCGGTCGTACACCAGGTTGAACTCGACGTACCGGCCGCGGCGGTACTCCTGGAAGACCCGCTGCTCCGGCGTGTACGCCAGGTCCTTCCGCCGGTCCACGATCGGGACGTAGGCGTCGAGGACCGCGTCCCCCGCGGCGCGGACGAACGCGAACACCGCGTCCGTCGCGTCCAGGTAGTCGAAGAAGATCCCGCCGACCCCCCGGGGCTCGTTCCGGTGCTTCAGGAAGAAGTACTCGTCGCAGTCCCGTTTCATCTTCGCGTGGTCGGCGACCCCCGGGTGCCGCTCGCACACCCGCTTCCACATCGTGTGGAAATGCACCACGTCTTCCTTGAACGGGTAGTACGGGGTCAGGTCGGCCCCGCCCCCGAACCACGCCCGCGACCCGTGGGTGAGGTAGCGGAAGTTCGCGTGGACGGTCGGGACGAGCGGGCTCCCGGGGTGGATCACGAGCGACACCCCGGTGGCCGTGAACTTCGTCCCGTCGCCCGGCAGCTGTTTCGCGAAGTCCGGGGGGAACTCGCCGTACACCTCGGAGAAGCTCACCCCGCCCTTCTCGATCACGACCCCGTCGGCGATCACCCGGGTCCGCCCGCCGCCCCCGCCCGGCCGGTCCCAGCGGTCCTCCCGGAACGTCGCCCCGCCGTCCGCCCGCGCCAGCCCGGCGCAGATGCGGTCTTGAAGGTCGCGAAAGAATGCTGCCGCGCGGTCGTGCATCGGTCGGTCCCGGCGAGCGGGGGCGTGAGCCCGCTGACGTGTTCGAGAATTCAGGGGGCTCACGCCCCCCGTTCGCCTCAGCCTAGCGACGGCGCGGTCGGTTGCAATCGGCCCGGCCCGCTGTATTCTGGACGGGGCCGGTTTCCCGTCCCCGTTGGAGAACATCCATGCGAACCGGATTGCTCGCGACCGCCCTGGCCGTACTGCTCGCCCCGGCGGCCGCGCCCGCCGCCGACCCGCCGATCGTGTACCAGACCCAGCCGATCGGGCGGTTGCTCGACGACACCCGCGCGACGATCGCGCTGGTCGGCGGGGAGAAGGCGGTCGACGAGTTCAACGACGTCATCAAGCGGGCCCTCGGGGAGAAGGGGTTCGACGGGCTCGACCTGAACCGCCCGGTCGTCGGGTACGTCGACGTCCCGGCCGACCCGAAGGACACGGTCGCGGTGCTCGCCCTCCCGGTGACCGGGGAGAAGGAGTTCCTGGACTTCTGCGAGCGGTGGAACGAGGGCAAGCCGAAGGCCCTCAAGGACGGGCTGTACGAGGTGCCGGCGCTCAACCCGGACCTGAAGGCCGTCATGCGGGTGTCCGACGGGTACGCCTACGTCGCCACGGCGGCCAGGGACCCGGGCCGGGCGCTCGACCCGAAGGCCCTCGTCCCGGTCGCCAAGGTGTACGACCCGACCGACCCGTCACTCATGGTCGGCCGC
This sequence comes from Gemmataceae bacterium, assembly GCA_028288765.1. Taxonomy (GTDB): domain Bacteria; phylum Planctomycetota; class Planctomycetia; order Gemmatales; family Gemmataceae; genus Urbifossiella. The sequence goes on from JAQGHQ010000004.1 coordinate 20,367, forward strand.
GTCTATTTCGACCGGTTCCCGAAGGAGCTCCGGGACAAGGCCGCGGAGGGGCTCGACCAGGCGAAAAAGGCGCTGGCGGAGATGAAGCTCCCGCCGGACACGAGCGACGTGGCCAGGAAGGCATTCGACCAGTTCGCCAAGCTCGCCACCCGCTACCTCGACCTGAGCAAGGGGGCGAAGGAGGCGGCCCTGCGGGTCAACCTCGACCCGGCCACCGGCGACGTCTCCGCCGAGGCCACCCTGACGGCCGTCCCCGGCTCGCCCCTGGACCAGATGATTGCCGGGATGAAGCCGACGGTGAACAAGTTCGGCGGGCTCCTCACCCCGGACACCGCGACCGGGTTCAAGACCCGCCTGCCGCTGTTCACCGACGAGATCCGGACCGCGGCCGGCGAGGGCCTGGAGGCCCTCCGCAAGCAGGTCGCGAACAACAACTTCGTCGGCCCGGCCAAGGGGCTGATCGACGAGATCCTGAAGGGGGGCATCCGGACGGTGAAGACCGGCGAGGTGGACGTGGTCGCGGCCGTCCGCGGGCCGGCGAAGGACGGGACGTTCACCGCCGTCGGGGCGATCGCGTTCGAGGACCCGTCCGGGGTGGAGAAAGAGATCAAGAAACTGATCGAGGCCCAGGCCCCGCAGCCGTTCCAGGACGCGATCACGTGGGACGCCGCGAAGGTGAACGGGGTGAGCATCCACACCCTCGACATCGCGAAGGCCGCCGGGGGCAGCGACCGCGAACTGAGACAGCTGTTCGGGCCGACCGCGGTGGTCGCGGTCGCGTTCGCCCCGAAGGCGGTGTACGCGGCAGTCGGCCCGGACGCGGTCGCGGCGGTCAAGGCGGCCATGGCCCTGAAGCCGGCCCCGTCGCCGGTGCTGGACGTGGTGCTGAACGCCGACCGGGTGGCGAAGATGGTCGGGGTGTTCGACCCCCAGGCCGCTGCCCAGGTCGCCAGGGCCTTCGGCAAGGAAGACAAGCTGATCTCCGCCGTATCGCTGGACGTCGGCGGTGGGAAGGAACTGAGGGTCAAGTTCGGGATCAACGTCCGGTTGTTACCGCGGGCGGCCGTCAGTGGCAGGTCGGCCCCGGTCCCACCCCCGATGCGGTTCAAGAAGTAAGGACGGGCGCACGGAACCGGCGGAAGAAACCCGGTCGCGGTCGGGAGGAGCGCCCCCCGTACCGCGGCCGCTCTCAATCCGTTTCTCGTCCCGACCGACGTCTCGCCTTCCCGTCCGCGGCCGGGTCCTTGAACACGTCGCGCTCCTTCAGGGGGAACCGGGGTGGGCCCAGGACCCCGGCCGCCCGGCGGATCACCCATCCCAGGAGCGGGCCCGCGCCCCGGGCGTAGAAGTACCGCCGGCTCCCGGTGCAGCCGACCCGGGTCTTGAAGGCGTCCGCCGTCTGGCCGAACCGGACGGCCCGCGCCCCCGACCGGAAGGCGAGGTCGAGCTGGTGGTACATCACGTTGAAGTACAGGTCCGCGGCCGGGTTCTCGTCGTAGTCGATGCCGCAGAACAAGATGTGGTATTCCGGGCCGCAAGCGAGCCCCCAGGTAAAGGCGACGATCCGCCCCCCGCGGGACACGGTCGTCAACGACACCCGGCCGGAGAGACGCCCGGCCAACTGGTGAAAGAATGTTGCCGGCAGGAGTTCGAACTTGACGTCCGACTTCGCGACGACCGCCTCGTACAGCCGGTGGACCGCCGGGGTGTACGCCCGGACGATCTCGGCCGGGTCCCGGAGGTGGGCGACCCGGCACCCCGCCTGCTCGAACTTCCTCTGCGACCGGCGGACTTCGCTCCGGTAGTGGGACCGCAGCGCGGCACAGTACGCCTCGAAGTCCGGGAACGGGCGGGTCAGGTCGTACATCGGGGGCGAGTCGGCCCGGATATAGCCCCGCGCCCGCAGCACGTCCATGACCGCGACGTCGGCGGCGTCGAATTCCTTGAACACGATGGCCCCGGCCCGCTCCCGGCGGGCGAGCGCGCGGAGCAGGGCGTCGAGCCGGCCGACCGCCCGCCCCCGGTCGGCCCCGGCGGCGAACCCGACCTGACTCTGACCGGCGGAGACCGGGAGCCCGCAGCACATCAACCGGAGCCGCCCGAACCGCGGGAAGACCCGCCGGCACCAGCCCGCCGCCCGGCGGGCGAGCGGGCCGGCGAGCAGGAGGACGTCGATCGGCAGGAGGCACAGGCTGGCCCCGGCGGCGGGCCGGCCGGCGTCGTCGGCGACGATTGCGTGGTAGACGCGGGCGTCGGCCGGCAGCCCGCCCTCGACGGCCCGCAGGAAGTCCCGGTCGGTGAAGCACGAGGGGGTCGCCCCGCACGCGGCCTCCCACACGCCCGGCGGGACCTGGTCGATCGCCTCGTAGACCGTGCAGTGCCCGGTCACCCGGCCGCCCCCCGGACCGGGGTCGTCTCCCCGCCCGGCCGCGGAGGTCGTCGAAGAACCGCCCGACCGGCTCGGCCGTGAGCAGGTCGGTGGCCGCGACGGTGAACCCGTGGGCGTCCGCCGCCGCCAGCGCCCGCCCGACCCCGGCCGCCGTCACCGGCCCGACCGACCACCCGGTGGTCG
>JAQGHQ010000042.1 GCA_028288765.1 Gemmataceae bacterium
GGGCCCCCGGTCGGGCGGCCGGGCCCACAACCCCGACACACTCAGCGGGCTCATGAAGGAGAACGCCCGGGCCCCCGGAAAGCCAATTACCGGGCGGCGACCAGCGACCGGAGCACGTACGGCAGGATCCCGCCGTGCTGGTAGTACACCACCTCCTGCGGGGTGTCGATCCGGCTGACCGCCTTGAAGGTGACCGCGGACCCGTCCGGCCGCGTCGCGGTCACGGCCAGCTCCCGGGCGGCCCCGGCGAAGTTCGCCTTCAGCCCGTCGACCAGCCCGGAGATCGCGTACACCTCCTCGCCGGTCAGCCCGAGCGCCGGGGCGCTCTCCCCGGTCTTGAACTGGAGCGGGAGCACGCCCATCCCGACCAGGTTGCTCCGGTGGATCCGTTCGAAGCTCTCGGCCAGCACCGCCTTGACCCCGAGCAGGGTCGTCCCCTTCGCCGCCCAGTCCCGGCTCGACCCCGACCCGTACTCCTTCCCGCCGATCACCAGGAGCGGGGTCCCCTCCTTCTGGTACTGCATCGCGGCGTCGAAGATCGAGGTCACCTCGCCGTCCGGGAGGTGCCGGGTGACCCCGCCCTCCACCCCGGGGACGAGGGCGTTCTTCAGCCGGACGTTGGCGAACGTCCCCCGCATCATCACCTCGTGGTTCCCGCGGCGGGCGCCGTACTGGTTGAAGTCCTTCGGCGGGACCCCGTGGTCGATCAGGTACGCGCCGGCCGGCGAGTCCTTCTTGATGCTCCCGGCCGGGGAGATGTGGTCGGTGGTGATGCTGTCCCCGAGCAGGGCCAGGACCCGGGCCCCGGCGATCTCGGCCACCGGCGGGGGGGTGGTGGTCATCCCGACGAAGTACGGCGGGTTGGCGATGTACGTGCTGCTCGGGTCCCACTGGTACAGGTCGCCGGTCGGCACGTTCAGCGCCTTCCAGTTCGCGTCGCCGTCGTACACGTGCGCGTAGATCCGCTTGAACGAGTCCTCCTTCATCGCCGCGGCGATCGCCGTTTGCACCTCCTCGTGCGTCGGCCAGAGGTCGCGGAGGAACACCGGCTGGCCGTCGGCCCCGGTCCCGACCGGCTCCGTCTCCCAGTCGATGTCCACCTTCCCGGCGAGGGCGTACGCGACGACCAGCGGCGGGCTGGCCAGGTAGTTCGCCCGGACCTCCGGGTGGACCCGGCCCTCGAAGTTCCGGTTCCCGCTCAGGACGGCCGACACCACCAGCCCCTCGGCGTGGATCTCCTTGACGACCGCGTCCGGGAGCGGGCCGCTGTTGCCGATGCAGGTCGTACACCCGTACCCGACGAGGTTGAACCGGAGCTGTTCCAGGTCCGCCAACACCCCGGCGGTCGCCAGGTAGTCGGTGACCACCTTCGACCCGGGGGCGAGGCTGGTCTTCACCCACGGCTTCGAGGCGAGCCCCTTCGCCACGGCCTTCCGGGCCAGCACCCCGGCCGCCATCATGACCGACGGGTTCGACGTGTTCGTACAGCTGGTGATCGCGGCGATCACGACCGACCCGTCGGCCAGCGGGACGCCGCCGGGTTCGGGTTCGGCCACGTGCGGCTTCTCGTGGAACGCGGAGACCGCCGGAGTCGGGCCGGCGGCGACGACCGGGAGGGCCACCCCGGCCGCCCGCTGCTTGGTCCCGGCCTTGAGCTTCGGCAGGGCGGCGGCGAACGACGCCTTCACGTCCTTCAGGGCGACCCGGTCCTGCGGCCGGCTCGGGCCGGCGAGGCTCGGCTCGACGGTCGCCAGGTCGAGTTCGAGCGTGTCGGTGTACGCCGCCTCGGGGGAGGTCGCGTCGTGGAACATCCCCTGCTCCTGGTAGTACGCCTCGACCAGGGCGATGAGGTCGTCGGGCCGGCCCGTCGCGCGGAGGTAGCGGAGGGTCTCCCCGTCCACCGGGAAGATCCCGCACGTCGCCCCGTACTCGGGGGCCATGTTGGCGATCGTCGCCCGGTCGGCGAGCCCGAGCTGGGGGAGGCCCGGCCCGTAGAACTCGACGAACTTGCCGACCACCCCCTTCTTCCGGAGCATCTGGGTGACGGTGAGGACGAGGTCGGTCGCGGTCGACCCCTCCTTCAGCCGGCCGGAGAGCCTGAACCCGACGACCTGCGGGATGAGCATGCTCACCGGCTGGCCGAGCATGGCGGCCTCGGCCTCGATCCCGCCGACCCCCCACCCGAGGACCCCGAGCCCGTTGATCATCGTGGTGTGGGAGTCGGTCCCGACCAGGGTGTCCGGGTACGCGGCCCCGTGGTCGTCCACGAACACGCACCGGGCGAGGTATTCGAGGTTCACCTGGTGGACGATGCCGGTCTCGGGCGGGACGACTTTGAAGTTCCGGAACCCGCTCTGCCCCCACCGGAGGAACTGGTACCGCTCCTGGTTCCGCTCGTACTCCAGGAGCGTGTTGTTGGCGAACGCCCCGGGGCCGCCGAAGTCGTCGACCTGGACCGAATGGTCGATGACGAGTTCGACCGGGACGAGCGGGTTGATCTTGCCCGGGTCCCCGCCGAGGGCCTTCATCGCGTCCCGCATGGCGGCCAGGTCGACCACGCACGGGACGCCGGTAAAGTCCTGCATCAGCACCCGGGCGGGGGTGAAGCTGATCTCGGTCGTCGGCTCGGCTTTCGGCTGCCAGAGGGCGAGGGCGTCGATGTCAGCCTTCCGGACGGACAGGCCGTTCTCGTTCCGGAGGAGGTTTTCGAGCAGGACTTTGAGCGAGAACGGCAGTTTCTTCGCCTGCGGGTGAGCGGCCTCGACGGCGGACAGGCGGTGGACGGAGTAGGCCTTCCCGCCCACCGATAAGGTGGACAGGCTTCCGAAGCTGTTCGGCATGGGACACCCGCGGTAGGAGGTCGCGTCTGGGGGTATTGTTTAAGTGCGGCCCGGAACGGCAACGGGCCCGGCGGCCGGGCCCGCCCAGACGCCGACCAATTCGGGCACGAACTCGCAGGTCCGGATCGTGTCCGGGCTGACCTTCGGGTACGCGTCACCGCCCGTCCCGGCCCGCGCGGCGCGACTCCCGACCCCGGCCGATCAGGTCGCCCCCACCACCCGGTCGCCGGCAACCCCGCCGGGCCCCGATACCCGATGAGGTCACCGGGTCCGGGTATCGGGCATCAGTCGAACAGCCGGATCAAGTCCGTCACGCTGGTCAGGTTCTCCAAATCCCAGCACCGGGCGAGGACCCGGGCGGCCCGGTCCGCCCCGTACTTCGGCTCGACGGCCAGCCGGAACTTCGCCTCCACCTCCTGGTCGGTCATCGGGTTCCCGGCGTGCCCGCGGGGGAATTCGACCTCCCGCACCAGCTTCCGCCCGTCCGCCAGCGTGACCGTCAGCCGGTTCGGGATGCCCTTCGGGTACCGGGCCGAGAGGGCGTCGTCGAGGTGGACCTGGACCTTCGAGGTGAGGTCGAGCAGGGCCGGGTCGGTGAACCGGGCCGCGTCGAACGTGTGCAGGTAGACGTCGCCGTCGAGCAGGGCGGCGGCGGTGCAGTACGGGAGGCTGTGGTCGGCGGTCTCGCGGGTCTTCGGGGCCCACGCCTCCGGATACTTGCCGATGATATTGTAGCACGCCTCGAACGTGTCGATGTCGACCGCCCGGACCTGCGACACGTCGCCGTTCAGGTCCTCCCGCAGCCGGAGGGCCGCGTCGATCGCGCTCTGCGAGTGGTACTCGGCCGGCCAGAACTTGATGTACGTCTTGTTGATCATGAACCCGTCGGTGTTGCCGAACTCGGCCCCGAACGGGCTCGGGTCGAACGGCTCGCGGGTGACCAGCCGGAAGAACCCGAGGTCGCCCTCGAAGATCGGGGCCGGGCCGGTCAGCCCGTCGCCGGCGAGGGTGGCGGCGAAGACCCCGTTGCGGGCCGCGTTCGCGAACGCGCACCCCTTCCACGCGCTCAGCTCCCCGCTCCGGGTCTGCCGGAGGGCGACGTTGCACACCCCGGCGATCCCGACCGCGTGCGCCAGCTGCGCCTCGTCCAGCCCCATCAGCTTCCCGGCCGCGACGGCCGACGAGATCGCGCCGTAGGTGACGTGGTCGACCCCGTGCTTGCGGAGGCTGGCGGCGTCGCAGAACCGGCACTGGATCTCGTACGCGAGGACCGCCGCGGTGATGAGGGCCCGGCCGCCGGCCCCGGCCGCCTCGCCGGCCGCGAGCACCGGGGCGAGGTTGTCGCTCGGGTGGGCCGGCTCCTTGGACAGGTAGGTGTCGTTGAAGTCGAGGTAGCGGATGAGCAGGCCGTTGACGAACGTGGCCCATTCCGGGCTCGTCCGGCCGCCGCCGAGGATCGAGGCCCCCGGGGTGCCGCTCACCCGCAGCGCGCACCGGCGGGCGATCTGGTACGCCTCGGCCGGCATCGCCCCGACGGCGGTGGCGAACGAGTCGATCACCCGCCGCTTGGCCTCGTGGACGGCTTCGGGGGTGAGCTTGTCGAACGTGAGCCCGGTGGCGTATTTGGCGAGACGGGCAGCGAGCGGCGGTGCGGCCATGAATCATCCCCGGCGGTGAACGGGTCGGTCCGGGGATGTTTTACACGGCGGGAGCGTTCCGACCCGGGGCGGTGGCTCAGAGCTCGCACCCTTTGCAGGGGTGCAAACCGGTCTTCAGCCCGAAGGGGTGGGACAAGATAGCCCAGGCACCGCCCTGGGTTCGGGGACCGCCTCACGCCGCGCGGGGCTGGATGCGGGACGGGTCGGGCCGGAGCTCGACCAGGGCGTTGATCCCCCCGGCATGGACCGCGATCACCCCGCCCGGGGCGAGGCAGTGGGCGGCGGCGGTCAGGAAGGCGGAGAGGTCGTCGCCGACGGCCCGGACGGACCGGGTCATCACCACCCGGGCCGGGCCGTACCGGGAGCGGATGTAGTCGGCGACCCCCGGGCCGAAGAACGCGGCGACCGTGTCCGTCCCGGCCACCCAGGCCCGGTTCGCCGTCTTCACGTCCGGCTCGACCCCCACCGCCCGCGGGCCGAGGGCCCGGACCGTCCGCAAGAACTGGCCGTCCCCGCTCCCGACTTCGACCACCATGTCGGCGGCCATCAGGGCATACCGGCGGACGAGTTCCGCCGCGAGATCTGCTAGAGGGTGAACGGAGGCCACGACGATCCTCCTTCGGCGGTCAAGCCGCCCGACGGGCCGGGTCCGCCGGCGGGGTGGCGAATACACGGGTTCTCACCAATTGGCGATACCAGTCGATCGTTTCGCCGAGCGCGTCCGGGAAGCTCACGACCGGGGCCCAGCCGAGCGGGTTCGCGGGCGGGTCGGCGGACGGCAACTGGGGGACTCGGCCGGCGACCACGTCCCGGACCGCGGCCGTCATCTCGCGGTCGGTGAGCGCCCAGCCGGAGCGGAACGTCGCGTCGGTGATCTGGGGGGCGGGCCGGTCCAATAGGGCTTCGGCGAGCAGTACGCACGCCCGGGCGGCGTCCCGGACGAACACCCGATCGCGGGCCGGGCCGTCCGCCTGGGTCGTGGGCCGGTCGCCCGTCAACGCCGCGACGACGGCGGCGGGGACGGGGCGGGAGGTCTTCCGGTCCCCGCCGAACACCTCACCAAACCGCGCGACGCCGAGCGGGACGGGAATCCCCTCCCCCGGCTCCTCGCCCGGGCGGAGGGGGGAGCACGGCACCGCCCGATCTTCTCCCCCGTCCTTCTGAGGGAAGGGGGTCGGGGGGTTAGGGTCCAGCCCCGCGCCCGTCGGCCGCGCCACGACGACCGGGATGCGCGGGTCGTACCGGCGGACGGACTCGATCACCGCGGCCGTGCCGCGGTCGGGCTGGGACGGGTCGGCGGCGAGATGAAACACCGCCCGGGCCTCGTACACCGCGAGGGCGGAGTGGATGCGGAAGACGTCCTCGGTCCGGCCGTGGACGACGTGGACCCGGCCGGCGAGCTGGTGCCGGAAGAACTCGCCCGCGGCCGTCCGATCCCGGACGAGCCCGACCACCTCGGTTCCCCGGGTGAGTAATTCGCGGACCACCGCACTGCCGAGGAAGCCGGTACACCCGGTGACCAGCACCCGGCGGCCGCGCCAGTGGGCAGATTGCTCGTCCATCCGGCTGTCCCTCCGTGGGCGGATCGAAGATGCAGCTCCCGCCGACCCGGGGCCGGCGGAAGCGGCGGAGCTTACCCAGCCTGCGCGGGCGGGTCAAGGGTGAGTGAAGCTGGGAAGCCGGGCAGCGGTGAAGTCGCCAGGAAGGAATTGGGCATAGCCGGCCGCCCGCTCCGGGTCTTAGGTACGCAGTCCCGGGTCGATGGCGGGCCGCATCATCTTCAGCCCCAACGCGGCGGCAGAAAATAGCCCAGGCCGTCAGGCCTGGGTCCAGGGCCACCGAGATCGGAGCCCTACCGGGGTGACACGCGGCGCCGAGATCCGCCCGGGCCTCCCAGGGCTGACGCCCTGGGCTACTCTCTGGCGACCCCTTCGGGGCCTTCAAAACCAGCAGAGCCCGACCGCTTACGCCCGAATGAATTCCTGGAGGCAAGCATCCGACAGCGCACGGCCGCGGCCACAGGGCACCACCCTACCTCTTCAGCGTAATGACCACGTACCGGCACCAATTACACAGAGAGGGGCACGTTCGCAGTAGCCGGGCGTCGGCCGCATCGAACGCCCGACACGCCCACCGATTCCGCCACACCCGCCGCACCATACCGAGCAGCTGGTGACCCTCGACCTCGAGGGTCGGGAAGCTGTCGCGGAGTGGCCCGAGGTCGCGGCGACTGAGCGGGCGTTCGTCGGGGGTGCGGTCCTTACCGGGATAGGGGATGAATCGACGGGCGAACGACAGAACCGGGTTCCCGCCCCACGGCTCGCAGAACACCGCCACCCCGCCCGGCTTCAGCACCCGGGCCAGCTCCCGTCCGGCCCGGGCGAGGTCGAGGTGGTGCAGAATCGCATTCCCCCACACCCCGTCGAACGACCCGTCCGGGAAGGGAAGGTCTTCAGCGTCCGCGACGGCGAAGGCCGCGGTCACGTCGTTCGCCCGGGCCCGCTCCCGCGCTTCGCTCACGTACCCCGGCGACAGGTCGAATGCGGTTACCGTCGCGCCGGCCCGGGCGAGGGCCACCGCGGCCATGCCGTGCCCGCAGCCGTAGTCGAGGACGTGCTTGCCCCTCAATTCTCCGAGCTTCGCGAATGCCGGGCGGATCCACGTTTCGTGATTCAGGTACGCCTCGTCGTCGAACCGCAGGTCGCCGCAGCCGGATCGAAACGAGCTGGCCCGGTCGGCGGCCTGGCGGTCGTGGAAGAGCTGTTCGGCGACGAGGCGGTCCGTGCCTGGCATGTTTAGGGCCTGAAACCCCACCCCCGACCCCTCCCCTGAGAAGGGAGGGGAGGGAGAGGAGTGGTTGTCCGGCTCCCCCTTCCTTTCCAGGGAAGGGGGCTGGGGGGTTAGGTTTCTTCACCACCTCACCACCCGGATCTACATTTCCACGTAAACGTACCCCCCGATCAGGACGGCCACAACCCCGGACAGCCCGGCCAGGAGCCAGAGGGCGCTCTTCTTCCGTCGGGCGAGGGCGAGCGACGAAATGGTCGCCCCGACCTGTGCGGCGAGCATCGCGTAGAAGAAGTTCTTGCTCCGCTCCCGGTGCCGGTCGGACTCGGCGGTCGACACCTTCACCCGGGCCTCGTACAGGTACCCGACCCCCTGGTTCAGGGTCGCCTCCGCCCGATACCGCCGCTGCTCCAGCTCGAACCCGGCCGCCTGGGCGGCCGTCGCCTCGGCAACCCTGGCCGACCGGTCGGGGGCGTCCGGTTTTACCTCGGTCCGGCCGGCGATCAGCTTCGCCGCCGCCTTGATCGTCGGGTCCCATTCCCGGTCGGTCCGCTCCACCGTCTTTTCGGCCTCGTCGATGGCCGCGTTGATCGTCGCCTGACTCACCCGGGCGGCCTTCTTGAGGAGATCGCCCTCCGGCTCCCGCTCCTGGATCGCCTTCAGCAGGTCCTTCAGCTGGGCGTCGGTGACGTCGGGGAGTTTCGCGGGTGGTGGTCCCTTGCCGGCCAGCCAGTCGACCGCGCGCCGGTGGTCGGCCGCGTCCGGGCTGCCCGCGGAGGAGATCGGGTCCCCTCCCCGGAAGGATGCCGCGTAGCCGGCCTGGGCGTGCAGCGTGGCGGCGGTCGATTGCATGATGAGCGACCGGTCCCGTTTGAACCCGGCCAGGGTCCACTGGTTGGTCGCCTTCGCCTGGTCCTGGGCCGCGGCACTCCGCCAGAACATCGCCTGCTGCAACTCGTTAGTGGACATGCCCGCGAACGCCGTGGCGATCGCGGTCAGGGCGATCGGGAAGGCCGCGCCGAACCGGTCCAGCAACGACTTCGGTTCCTCGGGGGGCGGGGCGGATTCGGTCTCGGGGGCGGCGGGCACGGCGAACCCTCCTCGGTCGGGCGGCCTCAACACTGTAAGGGGCAGAAGCCCACCTGTCACCCGCCGGACCGTGAAGAATTGACGGGTTCTGCGCGGCGGGTAGAACGCTGATATCCGTCATTCGCTCCCGACAACCGATCGGAATCCGCCGTGGCCGATGAAACCCAGGATCTCGCCGAAGTCCGGACCGAGAAGCTCCGCCAGATCGAGGCCCTCGGGGTCGACCCGTGGGGCGGCCGGTTCGACGACACAGCCCCGATCGGCACCATCCGCCAGCTGCCGGCCGATCCGTTCGACGACGCCAAGCCCGGGCCGCCGGTCCGGGCCGCCGGGCGGGTCGTTCGCTACCGGACCGCCGGCAAGCTCCTCTTCCTCGAAATCTGGGACCAGACCGGCCGCATCCAGCTGATGCTGCGCGTCAACAAGCTGACCGAGACGGAGTGGAAGGTCGCCCAGCTGATCGACCTCGGCGACCTGATCGGCGTGGACGGCGAGTTCGGGAAGACGCGGACGGGCGAGCTCACCATCCAGGTCGAGAAGCTGACGTTCCTCACGAAATCTCTGGAGCCGCACCCGAAGGACGTGTTCGGGATGGGTGACCTCGAGTACCGGCTGCGGCACCGGTACCTCGACATGATCTACACCCCGGACACCCTCCGCCGGGCGCACCAGCGGGTGAAGATCATCCGGACGATCCGTACCTACCTCGACGAACTCGGCTACCTGGAGGTGGAAACGCCCACCCTGCATGCGATCGCGGGCGGGGCCGCCGCCCGGCCGTTCGAGACCCACCACAACGCCCTCGACATCCCGCTCTTCCTGCGGATCGCGCTGGAGCTGCCACTGAAGCGGCTGCTGGTCGGCGGGATCGAGAAGGTGTACGAGATCGGCCGGGTGTTCCGGAACGAGGGCATCAGCCCGCGGCACAACCCCGAGTTCACGATGCTGGAGCTGTACCAGGCGTATGGCGACTACCACACCATGATGGACCTGACCGAAGGACTGATCGTGGCGTGCGTGGACGCCCTCGGCGGGGGCCGGGTGATCCCATTCGGGGAGAAGACGGTGACCCTGGAACCGCCGTTCCAGCGGGCGAAGTACGCCGACCTGTTCAAGGAGCATGTCGGGTGCGACATGCACGACGAGGCGGCGGTCCGGGCGGCGGCCCGGGTCGAGGGGGAGTTCCAAGGGAAGGCACACGACGTACTGGTGCAGGAGCTGTTCGAGGACGTGGTCGAGGAGAAGCTCGTCGGCCCGGTGTTCGTGTACGATTACCCGGCGTCGCTCTGCCCGCTCACGAAGCGGAAGCGGTCCGACCCGCGGATCGCCGAGCGGTTCGAGCTGTACGTCCACGGGATGGAGCTGGCGAACGCCTACACCGAGCTGAACGACCCGGTCACCCAGGAGCAGACGTTCCGGCAGCAGCTGGCCGGGCTCCCGGCGGAGGAGTCGATGGCGAAGATGGACGAAGACTTCGTCCGGGCGCTCCGCCACGGGATGCCCCCGGCCGGGGGGCTCGGGATCGGGATCGATCGGCTGGTGATGCTGCTCACGAACACCCAGACCATCCGCGACGTGATCCTGTTCCCGCTGCTGCGGCCGCACGGGTGAACCGGGTCGGCCTTACTTTGCCGGCATCTCGGCCGGGAGGGCATCGACCGGCGGGGTCGAGGCGGACGACCCCGCCGACCCGACCCCGCCGTCGAGGTCCGGCAGGGTGAGCGACTTCAGCCCGTCGCTCACCTCCCGCTGCCTGGACGCGAGCGCCAGGGCCTGGTTCCCTTGGCCTCCCGCTGGAAATACCCACCCCGTGCGTGTGCAGCACCACCCCCGGGCCGGCCGGCCCGGGGCGCGTATACTGCTATAACACCCCAGACGCGCGGCCCCTCTCCCACGTTCGCGCCCGAGTGTACCACCGTTCCCCGCCGAGAACAGGGACCGCCACCCGTGTCTACCCGCGAGCCCGCCCGTTCCCCGCGCGAAGTGTTGGCCTTCCTCCGCGAGCGCGAGGTCAAGGCCGTCGACCTCCGGTTCATGGACTTCCCCGGGCTGTGGAAGCACTTCACCGTCCCCGCCGGGGCGATGACCGAGGACGTGTTCGAGGACGGGATCGGGTTCGACGGGTCGAGCATCCGCGGGTGGATGCCGATCAACGAGTCCGACATGCTCCTCGTCCCCCAGCCGGACACGCTGTTCATCGACCCGTTCTGCCGGGACGTGACCCTGGCGATGATCTGCAACATCCAGGACCCGCTGACCAAGGAGGACTACAGCAAGGACCCGCGGAACGTGGCCCGGAAGGCGGTCAACTACATGAAGAGCACCGGGCTCGCGGACGCCGCCGTGTTCGGCCCGTCCCTGGAGTTCTTCGTGTTCGACGAGGTGCGGTACGACCAGACCAGCCACTCCGCGTTCTACCAGGTCGACTCGGCCGAGGGGGAGTGGAACACCGGCCGGGCCGAGCGGCCGAACCTCGGGTACAAGGTGCCGTACCGGCAGGGGTACTTCCCGTGCCCGCCGACCGACGCCGTCCACGACCTCCGGAGCGAGATGATGCTCGCGATGACGGAGTGCGGGATGACGGTCGAGAGCCACCACCACCAGCGGGCCACCGGCGGGCAGTGCGCGATCAACATCCGGTACGACGAGCTCGTGCCGATGGCGGACAACGTGCTGAAGTACAAGTACGTGGTGAAGAACGTGGCCCGCCGGCACGGGAAGACGGCCACGTTCATGCCGAAGCCGCTGTTCGAGGACTACGGGAGCGGGATGCACGTCCACGTGTCGCTCTGGAAGAACGGCGTCAACCTGTTCGCCGGGAGCGACTACTCGAACCTGAGCGACACCGCGATGTACGCCCTCGGCGGGCTGCTCAAGCACGCCCCGGCCCTGTGCGCGATCACCAACCCGACCACGAACAGCTACAAGCGGCTGGTCCCGGGGTACGAGGCCCCGGTGAACCTGGCGTACAGCCAGCGGAACCGGTCGGCCGCGGTCCGGATCCCGGTGTACTCGTCGCGGGCGAAGTCGAAGCGGCTCGAGTACCGCGTCCCGGACGGGGCGGCGAACCCGTACCTCGCGTTCGCCGGGATGGTGATGGCGATGCTCGACGGGATCCGGAACAAGATCCACCCCGGCCCGCCGCTCGACAAGGACATCTACGACATGCCGCCGGAGGAGCTCAAGGACCTCCCGCGGGTCCCGCAGACCCTCGAAGACGCCCTGACCGCGCTACAGCGGGACCACGAGTTCCTGCTCCACGGGAGCGTGTTCACCGAGGACGTGATCGAGACGTGGATCGACTACAAGCGGGCCGAAGAGGTCGCCGCCGTCCGCGTCCGCCCGCACCCGTACGAGTTCGCGCTCTACTTCGACGCGTGACGGGGAGGCGACCCGGCGGGGGCATTCGCGCTCGTCCGGGGGTCTGGTTTTGGGGAGCTCAAAACCCGTCTTGCCACGCCTCACACATCCCCTGTACACTCCCCCGACCCCATACGTCCGGCTCGCCCGGAACCGCTGGGGCAGGAAGCCCCGAGGAGGGTCCAAGGAGGGACCGACCCGCATGGCCGCACGGAAAGAGCCCACCCCGCCACCCGCCCGCCCACTGATCGGTATCAACGCCGATTACCTCACGCCCAAGAACGCGCCCGCGTACCTCCGGCTGAACGCCGGGTACGCCGACGCCATCGTCGCGGGCGGGGGGTTACCCGTCCTGATCCCCCCGCTCCGGAAGGACAACCTGGCCGAGGTCGACGTCCTGCTCGACATGGTCGCCGGGGTGATCCTGACCGGCGGGCAGGACATGGACCCGCGACGCAACGGCCAGGCGATGACCGCCGCCGTCCAGCCGATGGCCGCCCGGCGCGAGGACGCGGACCGGTACCTGCTCGCCAAGGTCTTCGAGCGGAAGACCCCGGTCCTCGGGATCGGACTCGGGATGCAGCAGCTGAACGTCTTCGCCGGCGGGACACTGCACCTGCACCTCCCGGCCGACAACCCGAAGGCGATGCCGCACTACGACCAGACCGGGGCCCCCCACCGGCACATGGTGCTGATCGAGCCGAACACCCGGCTCGACGAGATCTACGGGACCCAGGAACTCCGGGTGAACAGCACCCACCACCAGGCCGTCAACCAGCTCGGCAAGAAGATGCGGGTGGCGGCGAAGGCCCCGGACGGGGTGATCGAGGCGGTCGAGGCCACCGACCCGAACTGGTTCTGCGTCGGGGTCCAGTGGCACCCCGAGGCGGACACCGCCAGCGCCCTCGACATGCAGATCTTCGAGTGCTTCATCCAGGCCGCCGTCCGGGCCGCCGACGGCGCGCTGACCGCGGTCTGATCGGCGTCTCGGGAACTCGGAGGCGGGTCAGGCCCGGGTGACAGCCGGCGAGCCGGGAGCGCGGGCGACCGGCGAACAGGGGGCTCGGCGTGACCGGTTCGCCGGTCGCCCGCGCTCCCGGCTCGCCGGCCCGAGGGTGTTGCCCGCCCGGCTTGAACCACGCCTCTTTTCCCGACCCGCTCCCTCTCGTTCCCGCCACCCACCGGCTGCCCAATGTCCCGTTTTCTGATCGGCCTGTCGTTCGGGTCCGGACTCGAAGGCGCGGACGCGGTCGTCGTCCGGGCCGCCGGGGTCGGGCTCGGTCTCTCCCCACGGGTCGACCGGGCGGTCCGCGTCGTCTTTCCGCCGTCCGTCCTCGACCTGCTGACCCGCCACTCGGGCGGGCCCCCGGCCCCGGCCGCCCACCCCGCCGCCGGCCCGGCGGACCTCACCCGCAACATTGCGGACACCGCGGTCCACGCCGTCCGCACGGCGATCATGGGGGCCGGGGTGTCGACCCGCGACGTCTTCGCCGCCGGGCTGCTCGAACCGGCCCGGGCGGTCGGGGAGCCGGCCGTCGCCTGGCCCGAAGTCGCCGCCCGGGTCGCGGAGCAGACCGGGCTGACCGTCCTGCACGGGCTCCGCGCGCGGGACCGGGCCGCCGGCGGGACCGGCCAGCCGATCACCGCCGCGGCCGAGTACCTCCTCTTCCGGCACGACCAGGAAAACCGGGTACTCGTCCATCTCGGGGCCGCGGCCGCCGTCCTCCTCGTCCCGGCGGACGCGAAGGTGTCGGCGGTCGTCGGGTTCGAGGCCGGCCCGGGGAACCAGCTGCTCAGCGCCCTCCTGTACCACGGCACCCGCGGCCGGGAGATGACGGACCTGGGGGGCAAGAAGGCCGTGCAGGGGTGCTGCCTGGACCCGCTCCTGGCCCGCTGGCTCGACCACCCGTACCTGACCCGGAAGCCCCCGAAAACAGTCCACCCGGACGCTTTCGGGCGGGCGTTCCTGCTCTCCGCATTCGACACCGCCCGCCAGCTCGGGGCCGGGCTGCCGGACCTGCTCTGCACGGCCACCCACCTGATCGCCCGGTCCGCCGGGGAGGCGTGTCGGAAGTGGTTCCCGCCCGCGGCCGGGACGCGCCACGTGTTGCTGACCGGCGGCGGCGTGCGGAACGGGTTCCTGCTCCAGCTGCTCGGCCAGCAGTTCGAGGGGTGGCCGGTCGCCCGGGCGGATGACGCGGGCGTGCCCCCGCTCGCCCGGAACGCGGCGGCGGCGGCGGTCCTCGCGGCGCTCACGTGCGACGGGGTTGCCGGAAACCTTCCGGTGCTGACGGGGGCCGCGGGCGCCCGGCTGATCGGACACATTATCCCCGGCGACGCGCGGAACTGGGCCCGGTGCGCGGCCTGGACCGCCGATCAGGCCGCCGACTACCCCCGGATGAACCGGGCGGCGTGACGCTTCTCGTACCTCTCCGAGAGGGTGCGGCCGAGTCGGTGTCGCGCGACGGAACGGGTTGCCGCGAAAGGCGACACGAAGTTTGGCCGCAGTGCCGCCCTGACCTTAGTATTGCTTTGTAACTTCTGGGCGGTTGGCCCCCTCTAACGGGGTATGAACGCGACCTCCCGTATCCCCTGGGCCCCGGCGGCGGCCCTGCCGGCGTTAGCCGAGTTCCTCGAACCGTTCCA
>JAQGHQ010000046.1 GCA_028288765.1 Gemmataceae bacterium
TGGAACGGTTCGAGGAACTCGGCTAACGCCGGCAGGGCCGCCGCCGGGGCCCAGGGGATACGGGAGGTCGCGTTCATACCCCGTTAGAGGGGGCCAACCGCCCAGAAGTTACAAAGCAATACTAAGCCAAGACCGTTGGCGCGCCATGTGTGGAACGTCTCTTCCGAGCGCTGATTAGTGGCTCGGGTCCGGATAAAGTGCTGCAAATGTTTCAAGACAGAGCCAGACAAAGTGGAACGTAATAGCCACTCGGACCATTCCGAGCGCTCCCATTGACTCGAATACATCTAATGAAGAGAGAGCCACGATTAGAGGAGCACAGTGCGCCAGTGCTCCAACCACATTCCATTTCCTCGCATTCGCTTGATCCGAGCCAAGTACCAGTAATGCCGCAATAATCGTCATCAATAGATAAGCCTGGATCAGCCCAACCCAGACCATGGGGTTCTGCTGCATGAAACCAAATAGGCCAGTTCCAGTCATCCAGCCGATGGTCGTAGCGACAGCGCTCCCCAACGCAACCAGCGTCAAAATCGTGCCGTGAATCCGCAGTAGCCACCGCCGAAACGTGGCAACACACGAAGTAGGTTGGGGAGTCGTCAAGAGGTTGGCGTTCATCGCGATTTTTCCCCCACCGCCGAACTAAAACTCACCGGCCTGGCCCTCTCGGGGAGCTACGAAGCTCGAAAAGCTACCAGCGGGCCTCCCCGCTCCCCGGGCGCTCGACAGCTTACCCGACCGGCACACCCACTGCCATCCTCTGGTCCGGCCGGGTATCCTCTACCGCAGACACCCCCGGGGGCCGACCGATGACCGAGGCGGAATGGCTGGCGGCGACCGACCCGCTACCGATGCTGGAGTTCATGCCGTCCGGCGTCGAAGGCCGGGGTTACGGATCACGTCTGGAGCTATGAAGAACTGGTCGAATTGGTCGACCGGGCCGAAGCCACTGACAAGAGCGACCGCCCATGAACAGCGAGATGATCGACGCCGTAATCAGGTTCGGCGGGATGGCCCTGATCGGGCTGATTTTCACACTGGTCGGGTATCGCAAGGTCGGATCCCCGCCGGGGATAAATCCAGCATTGGACGCTTGGCACCGGCAATGGGGAAAGTTCTTCCGGACCGGTGGGCCGCTCTTGCTGGTCGTCGGTGCGGGCTTCCTGGTCGCCCACGTCTTTAGTGAGAGGTGATTCCCTCCTTCCCGCAAATCTGAGACACTACCCACTGCCAGGGGCCAGGGCCGCATGTGCGGGGGTGCTGGGTGGTGGATCTGGTGCTGGGAAAGACGTGAACTTGCGTGCCGGAACGATTTGGAAGGGGTTTTATCGGAGGGCACCCGATGAGTTTTGAATCTCTCCCACGTTACGATGGGAACGAAGGTCGTGCGGCGGGAAATGCGTTCGGCGAAGATAACCAGCCGGAGTGGGCCAGACCCCCCTGGCTTCTGCCGGTACTTGGTGCCATTTTGATTGGGCCAATTATGTGCTGCCTTGTGGGCGTCCCACTTTGGCTGCTGGCCCTCATCGATCGGGTTTGGAGACCAGAATCTCTCATCTAGGAATCCCGCCCTCACGACAAAACTCCCGTGCCAAATCCCTCACTCCCCACCCATTTTTGGGTTTATCAACAACCCACGGAGGTTTTGCAACAAGGAAGGTTTAGCAACAAAGCCTCCACTGGCAGAGAATGGCAGGTTTTGGCAGCCCCACATGGTATGACCCCCGACCGCGTTTGAATCCATCCCCTGACATCAGCCGCGTTCGCGTTACCTCTGCTGCTACCAAGGTCGACGGCCCCCGGTTTATTCCGTCGCGGAGTTCCGCCGCGTGAACTCCGGCCCATCACCATGGATGATGCTTCGGCGGCTTGCCTGCCGGTGATGGTGGGCCTGGCATCCTTGGCAGCTCCAGCGTGTTTCCTATTCCCTGCGAAGGGGAGCACCGGGCAGGCTCGGAGGTCAGACGAGGATTGAAGCCGATGTCGGTGCTCCTTCCTCGTGCAAGCTTAACGGTCCCGATTGTCTGCCGGGAACCCCTCACGATGGCGCTGGTCAAGACTGCGAGGTGGTTCTTCACTTCCCATACAGTTTCGCGATGACGCTCGCGGCCCAGTCCACGGCGTCCGTCCGTCCTTCCAGGTGAATACTGCCTTTCCCGCGGATATCGTAAGTCACTTTCAGTTTGCCTGGGCCGAATTGCTTGGCCGAGGATTTCTCCAGTAGATCGAACAGCACGGCCAGGTCTTGGGGTTTTTCGTTCTCGACGCCGATGTCGCGGCTCGCCAGCGTCTTGGCCGCTTTCGTCGCCGCCAACAGTGCTTGCAGTTCCTCGATCTTCGCCTCGATCGCCTTCGGGTCGGCCTCCGGCCCCGGTCGAGATCTTGTCAGGCGTTCGTACTTTTCCAACTGCGATTGAGCCCTTGCGTTCGGCCGGCGGAAAACCCATTGCTCCGCGGGCTTGCCTTCGTGTCGGAGCGTCACCTGTCCATTGTACTCCCACCCCCGGGTCTCGCGATCTTGGAGGAACTGCACGAACTTGGTGGTCCCCATGTCGCTCACCCGGACGAAGTCGTAGTCCCACTTGGCTGTACTGGCGCCCGCCGCCTCAGCAGCAGCAAGGGCTTGCTCCAGCAACGCCAATGCCTTCGCCCGCTCGTATTCCGCAATGAGATGTTTCGGGTCATCTGCCGTCTTGCCCTTCGCCGGGGGGTCCCCGCCGGGACTCTGCGCGTCCGCGGTGGCCACCCACCAGGCCCCGCCGATCAGCCCTAACCCACACGCGAGGAGCAGGCCGGCCGCCAGCAGGTTCACTTGTTTCACGCTCATCGAGAATACCCCTTGTGAAAGTTGATGAATCGAACTCGGGACCGTGACCCCCGCTCGCACCCACCAGACCGCCTTCGCCAGCACCGCCGCCGGCACGCCGGAGGTCGTGGCAATCGTCACCGTCGCCGCGACGCCGAGCGTTACCCCGCGGGCTTCGAGGCGGGCCAGAAGTGCGTCTTTCGCCCGCGTCAGCCGGCCCGAGAGGGTGCCGATTTTCCACCCGAGTTGCCCGGCCGCTTCTGTCACGCCTTTGCCTTCCAGGCAACACAACACGAACGGCACACGCAGCGCCTCCGGCAGCCCGGCAACCTCTTCGTGAACCGCCGCCAGGGCCCGGTCCCAGGCCGAGCCCGGGACGGCGGAGTCGGTCCACTCGTTTATCGCGGTCGCCTGTTCGCGGGTGGTGCGTCTCTTCGCGGATTGTCTCGCCTTCGCGCAGATCTTGTATGCCACCCCGTGCAGCCACGCGGATAGTTTCCCCGCATCGCGGATCTTCGCGGCGTTACGCATCAGAACGAGGAACGTGGCCTGGAAAGCGTCGTCCGCGTCGGCGTCGGACCGGGTGAGGTGTCGGCACACAGCCCACACGAGACGGCCGTGCCGGTCGACCAGGGCGGCGAATGCCTGCTCGTCGCGGGCGGAGACGAACTGCCGGAGCAGGGCGGCATCGGTTGCCGGCGGGCCGGGTTCGGCGAGTGAACGAAGAACGGTTTGGAGGGTGCGATGATTCACGGCCGCCTCACGGTCGGTTCAAGGAAGTAGTGCCCACCGCCGGCCAGGTTCTACGCCGGTGCGGGAAGGATTAAGACTGGCCGACAGAACCAATCGTAGGGCCGGCTGTGCTGGCCGTTTTTTGTTTGCCAGCCAACAATTGCGGCCGGCACAGCCGGCCCTACAAGATTTGTGTCCGGCAATCTTTCCGTCGGTTCGCGTTCGGGCGCGGCTGGGTGCCGTGCCCGTAGTCTGGGTGGCGAAAGAAGGAGGCTCGGCCGGAATTCAGACGACGGGGCACGAGACGTGAGTGTCAGAATGGTTGGGCAGCCGGCGGTTCGCCGAATCCCATTCGCTCGACCAGTGCGGCCCGGTGCGGCTCCGGGAGCGCCGCGAAGACGACCCCCAGCCGGCCCCGCCCGAGTCCCGTTTCCGTCACCGCCTCGGCAACCCCCTGGTACACCGCCCGCTCTGCGGGGGCGTCCCCGACGGCGGCGAACTCGGTGGCGGTCTGGAGGACATCCGTGAGGCCGTGGGCGATCTCAACTTCCGCCCAGTCATTGTGCGGGTTCACGCCGCGGATGACCTCCCACGCTTGCCGCCGGTAGTAATCCGGGGTCGGTCGGGCGGTCCCGGTGAACCCCGGGAGCGGGGCCGCGAGTAACGGCTCCAGCTCCGGCGCCAGCCGCAACAGTTGCTTCACGAGCCCGACCAGCTCATCCCGACCCCGAGCGGTCAGGTTGGCATCAATATCGGGAAGGTCGGCGAACCGGGCCGGGTCCTCGGTGTACGCGAGCAGCACCGCGGCGACGTGCTTGCACCGCCCGTCGAACCCGACCGGGCACGAACACCCCGCCCCCGCGACCGCCCCACCCGCGAGCCGGACCGATACCCGGTACGGGCGGTTCCGGGTCCCCTTCACCGAGGCCCGCAGGGTGTCCCCCGACCGGACACCGCCCGATACCGCCGGCCCCTCGGCGTAGGGGCGGCCCTTCCCCACCTCGAAGTCTCCCACCCACGCCCGGACCGCGTCCGGGTTCAACTCGCCGTTACCCGCCATGCTCGCCCTCTGGATCGCGGTTGCGGACCGGTAGCCCGGTCCACATAATCTACGCCGGCCACCCCCGCCCTCCACCGGCCGCCCGGAGCGCCCGACATGAATGCCGCCGACGCGGAACGATTCCTCGCCCAGTCGATCGCGGACCTCACGCTCTCCGGGACCGAAAAACAGGCTCTCACCGCCTGGCTGGCCGAGAACGCGAGGACCGACCATCTGAAAGGCGTCGTCCGGCATGCGGCGTTCGAGCTGGCCCGGAAGTCGGTCGAGGGGCCGGCCGCTACCCGGGTCGTCGAATGGCTCGAAGACGTGATGCGGGCGATCGTCCCGGTGGAACGCACCGCCCCGGCGGGCGCCAGTGCCCACGGCGATGACGCGGCGTTCTTCTCGCCGGGGGAAGGATGCTGGCAACACATCGTCCATTGCCTCCACGCCGCCCGAGAGACGGCCGACCTGTGCGTGTTCACGATCACGGATGACCGGATCAGCAGGGCCGTCCTCGACACCCACCGCCGGAGAGTCCGGGTCCGGGTCATCACGGACGCCGAGAAGGCGAACGACCTCGGCTCGGACATCGGGACATTCCGCGACGCCGGAATCGCGGTCAAGGTGATCCATGTAGCCAGCCCGGCGGACCCGGGGCTGACCGGGCACATGCACCACAAGTTCGCGATCTTCGACGGCCATCAGATGGTCAACGGGAGCTACAACTGGACCCGCGGGGCAGCCGGGGTGAACTACGAGAACGTTGTCGACACCACCGACCCGAAGCTGGTCGCCCGCTTCGCCGCCGAATTCGAGCGGTTGTGGAACAAGTTCTGATCCGGTAAACTCACTCGATCCCGCCACCAGACCGACCGGTTTCCCACCACCGGCCCCTCCCGGGGCCCGAGCCCACCCCGATAGCCTGCCGAGACCCCACATGCGCACCGCCCTCCCAGCGTCCGCCTTGATCGCCGCGCTCGTCTCGGTCGCCGTCCTGCCCGCCCAGCCGCCCCAGGACAAGGCCGCCCCAAAGGGCGAGTATGTGAAGAAGGCGACCCGCGCCGAGACCGTCCGGGCGACGCTCGCCGCCCACGGGCTCCCGAACCTCGGCGGGAAGTGGTACTACGCCGGGCCGTTCGACAACACCGACCGGGCCGGGTTCGACTACCCCTACCCGCCGGAGAAGGCGGTGGACCTGAAGGCCGTCTACCCCGGCAAGGGCGGCGAGAAGGTCGGGTGGAAGGAGTACAAGGACTTCCGCCCCGGCGAGATCCTGAACCTCGCCACCCTGTTCCCGGACGACAGGAACTGGGCGGTCGTTTACCTGTACCACGAGTTCGAGTCGGACCGGGAGTTCAGGCTCCCGCTCTCCCTCGGCAGCGACGACACCTGTTCGGTGTTCTTCAACGGGAAGCGCATCCTGCACGAGGACCACGAACGGGCCGCGGCCCCGGACCAGTACCGGGTCGAGCTCGCGGTGAAACCCGGGAAGAACCAGCTGCTCGTCAAGATCGGCCAGTACGGCGGGGGGTGGGAAGTCTACGCCGCCCCCGACCTGCCGGACGTCGTCCCGGCGATGGTCCGGAAGCAGGCCGACCGCGACTTCCCGCCGGGAACCGTCGTCCAGTCGGCCGCAGCCGCGCCGGCCGGGAACGAGGCCGTCCACTACAAGCTCGTCACCATCCCGCAGCCGGCCGACTGCGTTCTGGAGGTCGGCGGCCTCGGGTTCCGGCCGGACGGGTCGCTCCTCGCCTGCACCCGGCGGGGCGAAGTCTGGCTGATCCAGAACCCGACCGCCGACGCCCCGGCCGAGATCAAGTTCAGCCGGTACGCGTCCGGGCTGCACGAGGCCCTCGGTCTGTTCGTGGACAGCCAGAATGTCGTGTACGTCGTCCAGCGGCCGGAGCTCACGAAGCTCGTCGACAAGGACGGGGACGGGGTGGCCGACGAGTTCGTCACCGTCTGCGACAAGTGGGGCGTGTCCGGAGACTACCACGAGTTCGCGTTCGGCCCGGCGCGGGACAGGGACGGGAATTTCTTCATCACCCTGAACGTCGGGTTCGGCGGCGGGCACCAGGCGAAGGCCCCGTGGCGGGGGTGGTGCGTGAAGGTTTCCCCGGACGGGAAGATGGAGCCGTGGGCCTATGGGCTGCGGTCTCCGAACGGGATCAACTTCGCGCCCGACGGCGAGCTGTTCTACTGCGACAACCAGGGCGAGTGGGCGGCCACGAACAAGATGCACCACCTGAAACGGGGCAAGTTCTACGGCCACCAGGCCGGCCTCCGGTGGGTGAAGGACTCGCCGTTCGCCGGGAAGGTGCCGGACAAGGTGGCGAGCGGGATGCGGTACGACGGGGAAAAGGGGCCGGGGGCGAACGCCCCGGGCGGATACCCGGACCTCGACCCGCCGTGCATCTGGTTCCCCTACGGGCGGATGGGGAACTCGACGAGCGAGCCGATCTGGGATACGACCGGCGGCAAGTTTGGCCCGTTCGCCGGCCAGTGTTTCGTCGGCGACCAGGGCACATCGTTCGTGTCGCGGGTGGCGCTGGAGAAGGTGAACGGCGTGTACCAGGGGGCGTGCTTCCCGTTCCGTCGTGGGTTCCAGTGCGGGGTGAATCGGCTCGTGTTCGCCCCGGACGGGAGCCTGTTCGCCGGTCAGACGAACCGCGGGTGGGGGTCGATCGGGGGCAAACCGTACGGCCTCCAACGGCTGGTCTACACCGGGGTGATGCCGTTCGAGATCCACCACGTCACACTCACCCCGACCGGGTTCGACCTGACGTTCACCAAGCCGCTCGACCCGAAAACGATGACGGGCGTGGGGAAGGCGTTCGTGGGATCGTATACGTACCTCTATTACAGCAACTACGGCTGCCCGGAGATTGATCGGCGGGCCGAGAAGGTGGTCGCGACGGACCTGTCGGCCGACGGGATGACGCTCTCGCTGACGGTCCCGGGCCTGCGGAAGGGGCGGGTGTACGAGATCCGGCTCGACGGGGCGAAAACGCCCGACGGCGAGAAGCTCCTGCACGAGGAGGCGTACTACACGCTAAACGAGCTGGCGAAGTGACACCGTGGACCCGCAATCCGAACTCCTGCTCAGAATCATCTCATCGCGATGTGGTGCGCAAGCGTCCCTCGCGAGGGTAGTTACGAGTATGGGAGACAGGGCGGCAACCGGCCGCCAGCTCCCAACAAGACCCCGACGAGGAGACGACGATGAGCCGGGTCACGAAATGGATGGCGGTGGCGGTTTTGGCGGTTACCGGGCTGGCCTTCAGCGGAGCGACGGCGGGTGCGGCCGAGCGGGCCACTCCGGTCCAGACGGCCTACCGCTCGCACCGCGGCGGTTACCACGGTGGCGGTTATCATGGCGGTTGGAACCACGGCGGCGGTTACCACGGCGGCTGGAACCACGGCGGCTGGAACCACGGCGGGTGGTGGTCTCACAACAGCCGGTGGTATCGGCGATAATACAACCGTTGGGCCGGAGTGAACGACCGGCGGGTACTCAACTTGCCCGCCGCCGGTCGGGTGGGAACAGGTCCGACCCCATAAGAGGTCCCCATCTCGTGACCGACCCGTTCAGCCCGCTGGATCTCGCGTTCACCGACACGAACCACCCCTTTCACCTCCACCACATGGGGCTGGCGCTCGATGAAGCCGCGCTCGCCGACCGCGAAGACGAGGTGCCGGTCGGGGCGGTGATCATTTCCCCGGAACGCGGGGTGATCGCCCAGGCCCACAACATGCGGGAACAACTCACCGACCCGACCGCCCACGCCGAGATGATCGCCATCACCCAGGCCGCCGGGTCGCTCAAATCGTGGCGGCTGGAGCAGTGCATCCTGTACGTCACGCTGGAGCCATGCCCGATGTGCGCCGGAGCGATCGTCCAGGCCCGGCTGCCCATGGTCGTGTACGGCTGCACCGACCCGAAGGCCGGGGCGTGCCACACTCTCTACCAGATCACCGCCGACCCCCGGCTGAACCACCGGGCCAGGGTCATCGGCGGGGTGATGGCCGACCAGTGCGCGGCCGTCCTGACCAGTTTCTTTGCCCGGAAGCGGGCGATGGGAAAGAAGTAGGTGCGGCCTTTGCGGAACAGGTCGTGCGGCCGGTCCCGCAAGGGTCGATCGGACCGGGCTCAGGCCGACAAGGCCTGGAGCGCCGCCCGCAACTCCTTCACGAACCGCTCCACGTCGGCCGCCGTGTTGTACCCGTGGATCGCGACCCGCAGCCGGCCGGCGTGGCTCATGACGTGAATGTTCCGCGCGTGCAGGTGGGCGTGGATCTGCTCCGCCTTCGGGTGGCGGAAGGCGAAGATGCCCGCGACGCGGTCGGGCTCGACGGGCGTGAGCAGGTCCACCGGCAGCTTCCGCACTTCCTCCAGACACGAGAGTACGAGCGGCCGGGCGTGACGATCGATGGCCTCCACCCCGACATCCCGGATGTACTCCAGCGCGGCCCGGATCGCGTACACCGCCGGGTAGTTCGGCATCCCGACCGTGAACCCGGCCGCCCCGGGCTTGCTCACCGCTCGATCGAATCGGTTCGCGCCGAACGGGTCTTCCAGGTTGAACCACCCGCCCGCCGGGACCGTCCAGTCGGCGGCCCGGGCGGCCGGTACGCCGACCAGCCCGCCGCCGTGGCTGGCGAGAATCCACTTGTGCGTACTGCTCACGATCAGGTCGGCGCCGGTCAGGTCGAGCGGGACGCGGCCGAGCGCCTGTGTGACGTCCACCGCCAGGAGGGCAGGGGAGTGCCTCCGGACCGCCGCGGCGACCTCCGGCAGCGCGACCGTGAACCCGTTGAAGAAGCTGACCAGCGACACCGTGACGAGCCTGGTCCGCGGGCCGAGGAGGGGGATCAGGTCGGCGGTGCGGAGCGCGCCGCCGCGGTTCCGCCACACCTTCGCCGTCGCCGGACAGCTCGGCTGAAGCCACGGGGTCGCTCCGGCCGGGAAGTCGAGGTCGTTCACCACCACCTCGTCCCCTTCTCGCAGCCCCAGCGCCATCGCCGCAAGGTTGTACGCCTCCGACGAGCACGAGCAGATGCCGATTTCCGCGGGCGACAGGCCGAAGAACTCGGCCGTCAGGGCTTTCGCCGCGTCCCACTCCTCGGCGTGCGGTTTCCGCCCGTCCATCCCGAGCTGTTTGTCGCGGAAGTACCGGTCGAGGGCTTCTCGAACGGCGAGCGGCGGGATGCCCTCGGCGGCGCTGTTCAGGTACGCCCGCCCGTCGAGGGAGGGGAAGTCGCGCCGGCGGGTCGCATCGGTCAGCATGGGGTCTCCGGAACAAGTCTGGTTTCAGGTTCCAGGTTCCAGGTTTCAGGTTCCAGGTTCCACGGCAACGCATGAAACTTGGAACCTGGAACCTGAAAGGATCTACCTCACCGTCACGACCGCCGGGGTCAATTCGGTGTTACCGGCCGCGTCCTCTGCCCCGGCCTGTACCTGCAGCGGGCCGGCGGAGACATTCTCCAGGATCGCCTCCCAGTCGGCGAAATTCGGGCTCAATGCCTTCGCCATCTTGCCGTTCACCTCGACCCGCTTCACCGCTCCGTTGTCGGTCGTGACACCGCGGACCGTAATCGTCCCGCCGACCCGCATCACGCGGGTGATGACCGTGGCCGGCGGGAGGTCGTCGACCGGGTCGAGCAGCTGGGGGAACGCTGGGGTCGCCAGCTCGGCCACCCGGGACTCGTCGCCGGTCAGCGGCGATTCGGTCCGGAACCTCGACGGGTCGGTCTTGAACTCGCCGGACTTGATACTGACGACCTCCGCCGACCGCCCCGGGCCGAACCAGTCGTGCAGGTAGACCGGTACGCCCTTCGCGGTCTTCGGAGTCGGCCGCGGCCCGCCGCCGAGGTTCACGACCGCCCGGGCCTTGCTGGTGTCGGTCCAGTTAACCGTTTTCACATTGCGAAAGTGCGTTTCGGCCTTCCCGGTGGGGTTGTCGTCGCTGATCTGGACGAGCGGCATGCCGCCCGATCGGCACCCGTCGAACGTCAGCCCGTCGACGGTCAGCGGCCCGTACTGGACGCTCACGTCGTCGTGCCCGCGGTTGAACGGTTCGGTGTGGGTTTGACTGATCAGCACGTTGCGGTAGACGTGGTTGTCGTAGTTCGGGTGGTACACCCCGTAGGCCACCCGGTGCAGGGTCAGATTCTCGACGAGCAGGTTCGGCACCTGCGGGCGGAATCCGTAGTGGACGTCCCAGATCTTGAGGTTCCGCACCACGAACGGGTGCCGGCTGTCCGGGCCGACGCGGTCCACCCCTTCGCCCAGGTTCACGCCGTAGAGCCCCTGGCTCGTGTGAACCTCGTTGTCGTCGAACCGGACGAAGGGCAGGGTGCGCGGGTCGGTATCGGCCCGGGTGCCGTCCGGGCGGCGGATCGGGAACACGAGCTTGAGCGCACTGGTCGGGGTGGCCTCGTACCGGAACCCGTACCGGTCGCACTCGGCCGCGACGTTCCGGGTGAACGTGTTCAGGCTGCACGTCCACCAGAACCCGGCCCCCTCGTTCTGGTCGAACGGGAGCACCTGATTCGGCAGCCTCTTCCCGGCCTCCGCCCCGACGGCGAGGTTCCGGTCGAAGACGTTGTACACTTCCGTCCCGTCTTCGAGGAAGAACCCGTGGCCGACGCTCTTGTAGCCGACGTTGTCGCGGGCGACGAGGTAGTCGGTGCCGTGGACCGTGAGCCAGCGGTTGTGGCTGTCCCAGATCGAATTCCCCACGACAACCGAGCCCCGCATCGTGTCGCGGGCCAGGTGGAAGTGCAGGCTGTACCGGCCGAGCACGCCCTTCTTGCCGAGATGGCGGAACTCGGTGTACGCGAGCGACCCGGCGCTATTCCGGTGGTACATCGTGTGCCCGCGGATGCCGGCCGGGGCGGCGGACTCGACGACCACGTTCCGGCTCAGGTTCGCCACTTCCCCGCGGTAGTCGCCGGCCCCGAGATGGGCCATCGCGAGCGGCCGGTCGAGGGTCAGGGTCGTGCCCTCGACCGCGAGGACGGTCCGCTCCTCGGTCACGGATTCGGTCTTCGCCGGGCCGTGGGTCTGGGTCCCGGTGACGATCACCCGGTCGCCGGCCGACCAGCCGGTCGCCGGCTCGGCGAGTGACACCGCGGTGTCACCGGCCTTCGCCGGGGCCCCGAGCTTGACCCACGTCCGACTCAGCGGGGTGCCGTGCGAGTCCCACCGGCCGCCACAGCAGATGACCGCGGGGCACGACTCCTTGTTCATCCCCTCGACGAAGTGCAGCCGGATGACGGCGGTCTTGCCCGCGGCGACCGGCCGGTCCGGGGTGCCGACTTCCAGCGCCGGCATCGGCCGGGACGCATCGGCCTTCACCATGTGGGCGTCGCAGTCGAACCCGTCCTCGCTGTACTCCTCACCGGGCTGGATCTTGACGAGCCCGACGTTCAGGAGGGTGTCCCTGTCCGGGGCGAAGGCGAGTACGCCGCCGACGTTGATCGCCCGGATCACGGCGTCCGCCTTTACGTCGTACTCGACCCGGTGCCCCTCGCGGATCTGCACCCGGGCACCGGCACCGGGGACCGCGTTCCCCTCCCACGTTGCGGCGGCGGACCACGGCCCGCTCTTCGCCGAGCGGACGACCGGCGGCTTCGCGGGGTCCGCGGGGAGGGCACGAGAGGGAGTGAAGAAAAGACCCAACACGGCAGCGAATGAGAGGGAGGAGCGCACGGTGGTCTCCGACAGCGAGGGGTGGTGTGGCGGGCCGGCGGGCGGGTAGCGGGAGTCGATTTTAGCACGAGTCCGGGGCCGGATGAACGGGCTCTCGGCCGGTCAGAGGGAATTTCCCTTGCGGATTACGAACAACCGCGGCGCAGCCGGCCGTTCGGGACCGACCGCGCGAACCTCGAAGTGTGTCGCGGGAAGACTCTCCAGGAGCATTCGCACCGCGTCCGCGTCGGCCGTGTCGCCGGAAGACCCGGGGTATGTCACGACCGTCACGACCCCGCCCGGGCGGAGCAAGTCGAGCGCGGAACGGATCGCAGTCGTGCCGGGGCTCGTGGGGATCGACCTGTCGCCACCGGGGAGTAGCCCGGGGTTGAACATCACCGCGCCGACGCGCCCGTGGTGCTCTTTTGGCAGCAGGTCCGCGAGCTCGGCATGGTCACGTTGAACGAGCGTGACATTTGAATAACTCCTCTCGCGGAGGATCGCGGCAGTGCGGGCGAGCGCGAGCGGCTGCACGTCGATCGCGAATACCCGGCCCGCCGGGCCGACGAGCTCGGCCAGGAACGCAGTGTCGCGGCCGTTCCCGGCGGTGGCGTCGATCGCAACCTCCCCGGTTCCGAGAGAGGCCCGGACGGCGGCGTGGGCACGTTCGACCACGCGCGTGGATGGATCGAGTGTTCTTCCGGGTGAGAAGGCGACGTCGGGATCGATCGCGCGGCCGGCGCTGGTATGGTCAATGAGCTGTGTGGCGAAGAAGGGGGCGAGTAACGCACCCTTCGACCCGAGCCCGTTGAGATAGGTGAGCTGGCGGTACTCCGGATGAATGCCGAGTATCGGCTTGCCGCCCTCGACAATCGGCCGCACCCCGGCCGAATGGTCGATGACCTCGAACGGGAGACGCAGGAATTCGCGGAGCCGGGTGCAGATCTCCTCGCGACCGCGGCGGGTCGGGACGGGGTCGAGGTCGGCGCGGTCGTAGGTCGCGCCGGCCCGAAAGACGTCTCCCCCCAGAGGGGCGAGCCAGATGCCGCGGTGGACGACCCGGTCTTCCCCAAGACCCGGAACCCGGATCGTCAACACTTCCCCCTTGGCGGGCGTGAATCGGACCTCGGGGAACCACGGGTCGTCACGGGCCGCGAGTCCCTGGCAGAAGATGACACCCTCTGCCCGGACTTCGAACCTGGGGATGACGACCCCACCCGGTGCGAGGTCCAAATCGCTCGGGGGATCAATCTCCGCAGTCAGGTAACTGCCGTCGGCAGTGAACTGCTCGCGAGACGCATCGAGATATCGCGGCACGTCGAGCCGCGCGGCCGACGCCATCTCGAAGCCGCCGTGGGAAGCATCGAACCAGCTGATATTCACGAGCGGGACCGACCGGTTGATGATGGCACGAAGCGTGGGATCGTCCCGGCCCTCGAATTCCGTCCGCTCGCGGTCATCGGCGAACAGTCGGACCATGTCCCGGCTCGCGAAGAACCGCGCACCGGTTGCGGTTTCGACCCGGCGGTAGAAGGCGGCCGCGGCGGGGAAGAGGTCGTCGAGCCGCCACGTCTTCGCGAGCCGTCGACCGGTAATCGGGGTGATGAGCCCGGCCGCGACCCGCGAGGCACTCCCGGGACCCTCCCGGTCGATGACGAGGACGCGCCGGCCCTTCCACCGCAGACACCACGCCACTGCCGCGCCGGCGAGCCCGTGGCCGATCACGATGTGGTCGTAGGTCCGCATGCCGGAAGGTTACCGGCTGTCGGAGCCGAGGACCATCGAAAGGAAGGCGGAGGTTGCAGTTCCTGGAATGAAGTCTGTCGCGCAGGAGGTCGGAAGACCGCCACGGAGTGGCGAGCTACTATCAAAGACATGGGCACTCCCGCCCGTAGTGGGACCGCATCGTCGACACTGATAGTAGCCCGCCACTCCGTGGCGGTCTTCGGACCAGCAGTACCAATGCGGCGGGCGACTCTCCATTAGGATTTGTGGAGCCATTGTCCACCCCCTCGGTTGGGTTTACGCTGGCAGGTGATGGACCACCCCGTTCCAACTCCACCGGCCTTTGACCAGATCTGGGTACACGCCCGCCTGGCGACGTTCGACCCGGCCGTGCGCGCCCCCTATGGCTTGCTCGAAGGGCACGTGCTCGCGGTCCGGGGTGATACGATCGCCGCCATCCTGCCCGCGGATTCGCCCCAGGCCACCGGGTTTCGGGGCACCGTTCACGACTGCGGCGGGCGGTGGGTCACCCCCGGGTTCGTCGACTGCCACACCCATCTCGTGTCCGGCGGCAGCCGGGCGGCCGAGTGGGAGATGCGGCTGTCGGGCGTTCCGTACGCGGAGATCGCCCGCCGGGGCGGGGGCATCCTGTCCACGGTCCGCGCGACCCGGGCAATGTCGGAGGCCGAGCTGGTCGCCGCCGCCGCCCCCCGGCTCCAGGCGCTGATGGCGGAAGGGGTGACCTGCGTCGAGATCAAATCCGGGTACGGGCTCACGCCCGCCGCCGAGCTGATGATGCTGCGGGCGGCCCGGCGGCTCGGGGAACTGTACCCGATCGAGGTGTCGCCGACGCTCCTCGCCGCCCACGCGGTGCCGCCCGAGTTCGCCGGCCGGGCCGATGAATATGTGTCGCTCGTCACCGAGGAAATCATTCCCGCCGCGGCCGACGAGGGCCTCGCCGAGGCCGTCGACGTGTTCTGCGAGTCGATCGCGTTCGGGTACGAGCAGTGCGACCGGATCTTCACCGCCGCGCGGCGGCACGGGCTGGCGGTGAAGGGGCACGTCGACCAGCTCTCGAACCTGCGCGGGGCTGAGTTGATCGCCCGCCACGGCGGGTGGTCGGCGGACCATCTCGAACACCTGGATCAGGTGGGGGTCGCCGCCCTGGCCGCGGCCGGGACGGTCGCGGTGCTATTGCCCGGGGCGTTTTACTTCCTGCGGGAGAAGCAGAAGCCGCCGGTGGACGCGCTCCGGGCCGCGGGGGTGCCGATGGCCGTGGGGAGTGACCTCAACCCCGGCACGTCGCCGTTCGCCTCGCTCCGGCTGGCGCTGAACCAGGCGTGCGTCCTCTTCGGCCTGACGCCGGAGGAGGCCCTCGCCGGGGCGACGCGGGCGGCCGCCCGGGCCCTCGGCCGGGCCGACCGGATCGGGACGCTCGCCCCCGGGAAGCGGGCCGATTTCCTCGTCTGGGACGTGGCCCACCCGGCGGAGATTGTGTGTCTGCTCGGTGTCAATCCGCTTCGCAGGAGGGTCTTTCGTGGACGGAACGATCGGGCCGACGCTTGACATGAGTATGTGGCGGGGGCGGGTCGACGACGCCGACGGCCCGCGGGCGGTCCGGTGGCACCAGCAGGTGCAGCCACTGACCCCGGAGAGCCAGCCCGGGGTGGCCTTGCTCGGGTTCACGTGCGACGAGGGGGTGCGCCGGAACCAGGGGCGGATCGGCGCGGCGGCGGGGCCGCGGGCCCTGCGCCGGGCGCTGGTGAACCTCGCGTGGCACCAGGAATTCGCGGTGTACGAAGCCGGGGACGTGAACTGTCCGGGGACGAACCTGGAGACCGCCCAGGTCGAGCTGGCCCGGGCCGTCTCGGCCGTCCTCGCCGGCGGGCACCGGGCCCTCGTCTTCGGCGGCGGGCACGAGACGGCCCTGGGGACGTACGTCGGGATCGAGCGGGCCGTGCCCCGGGACGTGACGATCGGCGTGATCAACCTCGACGCGCACTTCGACCTGCGGGGGGGCGGCCGGGCGACCTCCGGCACCCCGTTCACCCAGATCGCGCTCTGGTGCGAGGAGAACAACCACCCGTTCCGCTACCTGTGCCTCGGGGTCGCCGAGCCGGCGAACACCGCCGCCCTGTTCGACCGCGCCCGCGAACTCGGGGCCGAATGGCGGCTCGACACCGACCTGACACCCGGGAAGCTGGACGAATCGCTCGCCGTGGTGGAGGCGTTCGCCGGGTCCGTCGACCTCCTCCATCTCAGCATCGACCTCGACGTCCTGCCGGCCGCCGTCATGCCCGCGGTGAGCGCCCCCGCCGCCCGGGGGGTCCCCCTCGACGTGGTGGAGGCGGTCGTCGCCGCGGTCCAGCGGACCGGGAAGGTGGCGGCGGTCGACATCGTCGAGCTGAACCCGGCGTACGACGTCGACGACCAGGGGGCCCGGGTGGCCGCCCGGCTCGCCTGGCTGGTGGCGCGGGGGTGGACGTGACCGTCGGAGGACTTCGCCGTGAGCTTCACCCGCACCGACCCGTCCCGGGTGGTCCGCGCGCCGCGGGGGGCCGATCGCTCGTGCCGGAGCTGGCAGACCGAGGCCGCGCTGCGGATGCTGATGAACAACCTCGACCCGGAGGTCGCCGAGCGGCCGGCCGAGCTCGTCGTGTACGGCGGAATCGGCCGGGCGGCGCGGAGCTGGGAATGTTTCGACGCGATCGTCGCCGTCCTCCGCCGGCTCGGCGACGACGAGACGTTGCTGGTCCAGTCCGGCAAGCCGGTGGGCGTCTTCCCGACCCACCCGGACGCCCCGCGGGTCCTCATCGCCAACTCGAATCTCGTCCCCCGGTGGGCGACGTGGGAGCACTTCCACGAGCTCGACCGCAAGGGGCTCATGATGTACGGGCAGATGACGGCCGGGAGCTGGATCTACATCGGGTCGCAGGGGATCGTGCAGGGCACGTATGAGACGTTCGCGGCGGTGGCAAAGAGGCACTTCGGCGGGGTGGCGGGGTGGCGTTGGATTCTCACCGGCGGGCTGGGCGGGATGGGCGGCGCGCAGCCGCTTGCCGCGACAATGGCGGGGTTCTCGCTCCTCGCCGTCGAGTGCGACGAGACCCGCATCGACTTCCGCCTCCGCACTCGTTACCTCGACCGCAAGGCCGCCACCCTCGACGAGGCCCTCGCCCTCGTCCGCGAGGCAGCGTCCTCCGGCCGACCCGTGTCGGTCGGGCTGACCGGGAACGCGGCGGACGCGTGTTCCGAGCTCGTGGCCCGCGGCGTCACGCCCGACGTGGTGACGGATCAGACGAGCGCCCATGACCCACTCAACGGGTATCTGCCGCAGGGCTGGACGCTGGCCGAATGGCGGGAGCGGGCGAAGACCGACCCGGCCGCGGTCGTGCGGGCGGCGAAGACGTCGATGGCGGTCCACGTCCGCGCGATGCTCGAACTGAAGCGGCGGGGGGCGGCCGCGCTCGACTACGGGAACAACATCCGGCAGATGGCGAAGGAGGAGGGGGTCGCCGACGCGTTCGACATCCCCGGGTTCGTCCCGGCGTACATCCGCCCGCTGTTCTGCGAGGGCGTCGGCCCGTTCCGGTGGGCCGCGCTCTCGGGCGACCCGGCCGACATCGGGCGGACGGACGCGAAGGTGCGGGAGCTGGTCCCGGATGACCCGCACCTGCACACCTGGCTGGACATGGCCCGGGAACGGATCGCGTTCCAGGGGTTGCCGGCCCGGATCTGCTGGCTCGGGCTGAAGGACCGGGCCCGGGTCGGGCTGGCGTTCAACGAAATGGTGGCGCGGGGCGAACTCGCCGCCCCGGTCGTGATCGGCCGCGACCACCTCGATTCCGGCTCGGTCGCCAGCCCCAACCGCGAGACCGAGGGGATGATGGACGGGTCCGACGCCGTATCCGACTGGCCGTTCCTGAACGCACTCCTGAACACCGCGTCCGGGGCGACGTGGGTGTCGATCCACCACGGCGGCGGGGTCGGGATGGGGTTTAGCCAGCACGCCGGGGTCGTGATCGTCTGCGACGGCACTCCCGAGGCGGCCCGGCGGATCGCCCGGGTGCTGCGGAACGACCCGGGCACGGGCGTGATGCGGCACGCCGACGCCGGGTACGAGGCGGCGAAGCACTGCGCCCGGGAGAATCAGCTCGATCTGCCCATGATCGAGGGCGAGCCGCATCCGTCAACAAACAGATGCGAACCAAGTTGTGAACGTAAAGATTGACCAGACAAGCCGCTTCCGGACTACTTGAGGAAAAGTTAAAAAATAGTGTATACCGAGCTAGGCGCCGGGCGTTTTGCCTTTCATAATCGCCACCGATGGGGCAGCCCGCCGTGGACTTCATAACTCAGGACGAATATGGAGGGCTAATAACAAGGCATTACATCAAGATATCAGCAATGCGGTATCAAAATTACGTTTCGAACCTACGTAGAAGATGGCTGTAGCTGGGATTTTCTCGGCGTCACGGATTCCGAGTATAGTATTGTAGAGAAGAAAGAAAAAATGGGCATCCTCCCCTATCCAGTCAAAGAACTGTCAGATCTCATTAAACAGGAGGCTGAATTGTCTGATACTGCAAAAGACCAAATGAAGGAAATGTTTTGTAAAACAGGCCAAGAGCAGGCTGGGATTAAAGATTAATTGCGAAGCATCATAATTCTATTGCAATGTCTAGGAGTTTTCTATGATGTCCATTTACTCGCTGTTGCTGGCAATCTTGCCTGTAAATATTGCAACAGAAGATATTGTTGATGATAAATATACTAAGATGTTGCAAGGCTCTTATCAGGTCGTGACTCTTGAAAATTCAGGAGTTTCAGAATCGGCAGATATTATCTCTCGTATTGAGAAGTTTACTATCGATGGCGACAAGATTTCAATGACGCTCAAGACTAAACAGGGACCTGAGACGAACCATCTAAGCATTGTAAAGATTGATACAGGCAACATGCCTGTACACATTGATTTAAAAGGAGAGCGAGGATCCTTCAAAGGAGAGGTCTCTAAAGGCATAATAATCGTTGAAGAAGATACAATTAAAATATGTTGTGCAAGCGACGCAAAGGCGGCGAGACCGACAAAATTTAAGACAACGATGGACGACAAATCATTTCTAATTGTTATTAAACGATTGCCAAAGTGACCCCAAGCGATCCCGCCACCTGAACCCCACCTGCTCAGGTCGCCAGCGGACGAAGGAAGGAACGAAGTAAGCCAACGGCTCCGGTGACGGATGACGCCCCGGTTCTGCGGACCGAAGCCAAAGCTCCTCGTTACGATCGCGTCGGGGCTGCCAAACCCTGCCAAACCCTGCCAATTCCTGCCAAACCTGCCGCCGACAACGACGCCCGGGCCACACATCCGATCGGCGGTGGTCGACGTCGCGTCGTCACGCCATCGAGCACCCGAACGACGAGAAACCGGGCTGTCCGGACCAGAACGCGATCACCGAGCTGTGTCGTCCGAGGTGCGTGCGCCGTTCGGCAACCAGCAAATCTTAACCAATCTTAACTCACCAACTCGGCTATCTTGCCGGAAGGGGTGTATGAAGTTGAACTTCCGGGAGCGTTTTTCGCTTACGACCACGACGGGCGGCCGAACAAGGTGGTGAGCCCGCAGGGGACGATCACCCGGACGGTGTACGACGGCCAGGGAAGAACGGTGAGTTCGTGGATCGGGACGAACGACACCCCGGGGACCGGGTTCTGGAGCCCGACGAACAACACGTCCCCGAGCAACATGGTGGACGTGGCGGACTACCAGTACGACGGGGGCGGGGTGGGGGACGGGAACCTGACGAAGGTGACCGCGCACCCGGGCGGGGGGGCGGCCGACCGGGTGACCCAGACCTGGTTCGACTGGCGGGACCGGGCGGTGGCGACCAAGAGCGGGGTGTCTACGACCGAAACGGACGGGGTCCACCGGCCGCTGACCGTGACCACCTACGACAACCTGGGCGAGGCGACCGAGACCCAGCAGTACGACGGGGACGGGGTGACGCCGACAATCAGCGGCGGGGTGCTCAGCCTGCCGACCGGGACGGCGGCGGACCTCCGGGCCCAGAGCGTGACCAGCTACGACGAGCTGGGCCGGGCGTACCAGACGCAGACGTACGACGTGAACCCGTCGACCGGGAGTGTGTCGACCAGCGCGTTGACCTCGAACACCTACTTCGACACCCGCGGCAACATGCTGGCCCAGAGTGCCCCGGGCGGGCTGTGGACGAAGACGGCATATGACGGGGCCGGGCGAACGACGACGAGCTACACGACCGACGGGGCCGGGGGGACGACCTACGCGGCGGCCGGATCGGTGTCGAGCGATCACGTCCTGACCCAGACCGAGATGACCTACGACGCCGACGGGAACCCGATCGAGACGATCACCCGCGACCGGTTCAATACCGCCACCGGGACGGGGGCGCTGGGCACCCCGACGACCGGGGTGAACGCCCGGGTGTCGTACAGTGCGAGCTACTACGACGCGGCCAACCGGCCGGTCGCGAGCGTGAACGTGGGGACGAACGGCGGGACCGCGTGGACCCGGCCGGGTTCGGTGCCGACCGGGTCGAGCACGGTCCTGGTGGCGAGCG
>JAQGHQ010000052.1 GCA_028288765.1 Gemmataceae bacterium
CGCGGCGGGGGCCGCACAAGCCCCCGAAGCCGCCGAAACTCCTCACGCTGACCGCGGAGCAAAAGGCTGTGATCCGTGGGAAAAAGCACGATTCCAGCTGACCGCTACGTTCCAGGCATTGCATGCCACCCATGCCACCCGACCGGCCACTCCGACGGCCTTCACGCCCGCTCTTTCCGCACTGATATGCAACTGGTCGGCCAACCGCTGGTCTCGTCGTCATTTCTCGCCGAGCGGCAGGCGGATGAAGAAGCTCGCCCCGCCGCCCAGCCGGTTGGCGGCGTCGAGCGTCCCCCCGTGATCTTCGATGATCCGCCGGGAGATGACCAGCCCCAGCCCCAGCCCGGTTTCCTTCCCGCTCACGAACGGCTGGAACAGCCGCGGCATCACGTCCCTCCCGACCCCGGGGCCGGTGTCCGCCACCTCGACCTCGACCCACCCGCCGGCCCGCCGGACGGTCAGGATGAGGGCCCCGCCGGTCGGCATCGCGTCGAGCGCGTTGAGTACCAGGTTCACCAGCACTTGTTGGATCTGGCCGGCGTCGGCGGTGAGGGCGACGCCGCCGGGCGGGGCGGCGACCCGGGCGGTCACCCGCTGCTTTTCCGTCCGCCCCCGAACCAGCCCCAGCACCGCCCCGACGACCGCCAGCAGGTCCACCGACCGCCGCTCCGCTTTGGGCGGTCGGGCGAAGTCGAGGAAGGTCTGGAGAGACCGCTCCATCCGCCGGATCTCGGCCTCGATCACCTGGAGGTCCTCGGGCGTCAGCCCGCCCGGGCCGCCCTCCTCCATCCCCGCCTGGACGAGCATCTTGATCGAGGTAAGCGGGTTGCGGATCTCGTGCCCGACCCCGGCCGCGAGCTGACCGACGGCGGCCAGCTGCTCGGCCCGCAGGACCTCCCGCTCCCGCTCCTGAAGTTGTTGAACGACCTCCTCGATCCGGGTGGTCAGCCGGTCGATCTGGTCGTGCAGCTCGCCGAACTCGGCGTCCCCGGTCAGGACGATCTCGGGGAGTTCGGGGCCGAGCTTCCCGGCCGCGTCCCGGATCCGCACCTGGAGCCGGCGGATCGACTGGCTCAGGCCCCGGGCGACCCCGTACCCGAGGACCAGGCCGGCCACCCCGCCGAGCCCGGCCACCCCGGCCATCCCCCAGGCGAGCTGGCGGAGCACTCGCTCGTGCTGGCTGGTCGTATCCTCGATCCGCTGGCCGTTGAACTGCCGGAATTCCTGACACGGGCGGAGGACGTCCATCTCCAGAACCCGGGTGGCTTCACGGAGGGCCGGGTCGTAGCCCGGGTCGGTCTCCGCGGGCAGGGCCGTCCACCGGTCCAAGTAGGCCGCGAACGCCCCGCTCACCCTGGCGGCCAGGAGCTTCTCCTCCGGCTGGTCGGCGAGCGATTGGATGCGCCGGACGTGGTCCCGGGCCCGGGCGTGGAGGGGCGCCACCGCCGCCACCTGGTTGTTCTCCAGGGCGATCAGGTCGTGCAGGCATTCCTCCAGCTCGACCGCGGCCCGTCGGCTCGCCACGGTCTCCCGCAGGACACGGGCGATCGTGGCCTGCTCGTGGAACAGCGACACCGCCGTGACCACGCAAAGGGACACCAGGCAGAGGGTGATGAGCGTCACCGGCCAGAAGAACCGCCCACGCAGCCCGGTCATCGGAACCCTCTTAACAGGAAACCTTTTCTTCAGTAAAGAATACACGAAGCTGATCGGGCCGGGGTGGTTAGTAATCAACCACCCTGACCGCGGAGAGATCACCCCAAACCCGTGTCGACGCCCGCTTTTCGGGCACCTCTTCCGGCCGGAGGCGGCCTCCGGCCGGGCCGGGGTTGGCATGTCAATTGCGGACAGGGTGTTCGGACTCAGATCCAACTCTCCCAAACCCGTCGCGAGGGCTTCCGGTGGCAGCAACCGCTACCCGTCCCCAGGCTGTTCATACATCTCCCAACGGGCGCCCCGTGCCTCCCTCTGACCGTCTTCCGGCCGCGATCGACCACGCCGCGCACCTACTCCCGGCCCAGGGCCCGATCACCGTCTTCATCCACCACAACACCCTCCACGCATTCGAAGACCAGACGTTCGACGAGGCGGTCCGGCACGGGGCCGAGGTGTTCGGGTGCGAGCCGTACTTGACGGAAGACCGGTACCGCGACGCGCTGGGGCGGGGCCGGATCCGGTGTTCGGACCTGCGGACCGTGCTCGAAGCAGACCTGGACGACGAGCCCGACCAGTTCCCCATGCGGCTCGGGTTGCGGATCGATCTGCGGTTGGCGATGCTCCAGTACCCGCTCCCGTCCGGGTCGGCCAGTGAACTCAGCTGGTTCGTGGCCGAAACCGACTCCTTGCGGCGGGTCCGGGCCGATGCGTCCGCGGCGGCGCGGGCGAAACTGATCTCCGAGACGCGGCGGTGGGTCATGCGGGACCTCCGGGCCTGGCACAAGCCCGCCCGGTCCTCCCCGGTGTGGGTCACGGAGCTGTTCGACAAGTTCCGCGAGAACGAGATCGAGACCTGGGAAGAGGACCGATGGGAGGCGTTCACCCTCGAAGCCCTCTGGCGGGTCTGTCGCGACGGGGTCCGGGGGGTTCCGGCCGGCCGGCCGCCCGCCCGCCCCGCGGTCCGGCACCGGGACTTGCTCTTGCGGGCGGGCGGGGCGGACACCGACCCGTGGGTCCACGACGTGCTCATCCGGTTCACCGCCGCGTTCCTCGACCAGGGCGTGTCCCACTGGCCGCTACCGGACCGGGAC
Source organism: Gemmataceae bacterium (assembly GCA_028288765.1). GTDB lineage: Bacteria > Planctomycetota > Planctomycetia > Gemmatales > Gemmataceae > Urbifossiella. The sequence goes on from JAQGHQ010000052.1 coordinate 2,748, forward strand.
CGCGGGTACTTCCACTCGTTCTGCTCGATTTACCGCGCGGCCGGGGGGCCGCCGGACGGGTGGCTCCGCGGGCTGGCCGCCGAACTCGGGCGACTCCAGGACGCGGGCGTCGCCCCGCTGGAGTCGGTCCGGGAGTCGCTCGCCGTGCTCGGGGTCGGCGAGGGGGAACTGGACGAGTTCCTCTCGCACACCCTGCTCGCCCTCCGCGGGTGGGGCGGGATGGTCCGGGAGGTCGAGACCCGGGGCGACCGGGTCGCCCACCCGATCCCGAAGAACAGCCTGGTCGAGTTCCTGGCCGTCCGCCTCCTGCTGGAGCGGTTCGCCCTCGCGTACGCGGCCCGGGAGACGGTCGGGTTCGCCGGCCCGCTGGCGGGCCTGCGGACCGAGATGCGGGCGCGGGTCGCCCCACCGAGCCCGGCGGGCGTGGAGGAGCGGGCGTTCCCGATCTTCCTGCTCGCCCAGGTGCTCGGCTGGGCGCCGGACGACCTGATCCACCTGACGCCGGCGGAGTGGGCGATCCTCGTCCGGGAGGTGGAGGGGTTCGACGGGGTCGGGCGGCGGCGGGTGTTCCACCTGGCTTACGAACGGCGGTTCCGCGAGCGGGTGCTGGACGCCCTGGTCCTGCACGACCGACGGGGCCCGGACGCCGCCCGCCCCCGGTTCCAGACGATCACCTGCCTGGACGAGCGGGAGGAGTCGTTCCGCCGACACATGGAGGAGATCGCCCCGGACTGTGAGACGTTCGGGGCGGCCGGGTTCTTCGCCGTCCCGATGTACTACCGCGGGGCGGCGGACGCGCACTTCGTCCCGCTCTGCCCGATTGTGATGCAGCCGAAGCACTGGGTCGAGGAGAAGGTGGACGAGAGCTTCGGGGAGGCTAACCGGCGGGTACAGCTGACGCGCCGGCTGCTCGGGACCGCCGCCCACCGGGCCCACGTCGGCACCCGGACGTTCGCGTTCGGCGCGCTGATCACCGCCACCCTCGGGGTGTTGGCCTCGATCCCGCTCGTCTTCCGCATCTGGTTCCCCCGGCTCACCGGCCGGACCCGGAAGCACATCGGCCGGTTCGTCGGGACCCCGGACAAGACCCGGTTGAAGCTGGAGCGGCCCGACCCGGCCCGGCCGCCGGCCCCGGACAATCTCGGGTTCACCCTGGACGAGCGGGCCGATGCCGGGGAGCGGCTCCTCCGCGACATCGGGCTGATCCGCGGGTTCTCCCGGGTGGTGTTCGTCCTCGGGCACGGATCGTACAGCCTGAACAACCCGCACAAGTCGGCCTACGACTGTGGGGCGTGCGGCGGGAGCCCGGGGGCCCCGAACGGCCGGGCGGTGCCCGAGATCCTCAACGACCGGCGGGTCCGGGAACGGCTCGCCGCCCGGGGGATCGCCCTCCCGGACGACACGGTGTTCGTCGGCGGGTTCCACAACACCTGCGACGACTCGGTCACCCTGTTCGACCTGGACAAGGTCCCGAACTCCCACCGCGCCGAGCTCGAGGCGGCCCGGCGGGACGTCGAGGCGGCCCTCGACCGGAACGCCCACGAGCGGTGCCGGCGGTTCATGTCCGCCCCGCTCACTCTCACTCCGGCCGAGGCCCGGCGGCACGTCGAGGGGCGGAGCGAGGACCTGGCCCAGACCCGGCCGGAACTCGGGCACGCCACGAACGCCATCTGCCACGTCGGCCGGCGGGAGCGGACCCGCGGGCTGTACTTCGACCGGCGGATGTTCCTGACCTCCTACGACCCGACCCAGGACACCGCGACCGGGGACATCCTGGCCCGGACCATGGCCGCCATCTTCCCGGTCTGCGGGGGGATCAACCTGGAGTACTTTTTCTCCCACGTCGATTCCCCCGGGTACGGGTGCGGGACGAAACTCCCGCACAACATCACCTCGCTCCTGGGGGTGATGGACGGGGCGATGAGCGACCTGCGGACCGGGCTCCCGTGGCAGATGACGGAGATCCACGAGCCGGTCCGGCTGTTGATCATCTGCGAGACCACCCCGGAGGTCATGGCCCGCATCCTGGCGAACAACCCGATGGGCAAGGCCCTGACCGAGAACGAGTGGGTCCAGCTGGCGGTCCAGTCGCCGGAGACGAACGAGATCCTGCTGTACCAGAAGGGCGAGTTCCGGCCGTACAAGCCGCAGGCGGACCGGCTGCCCGCCGCCGCGTCGTCCGCCGACTGGTACGGCGGCTGGCGGGACCACCTGGAGTTCGCGGAGATCGGCGGTGAGCCGACCTCGGCCTGACGTGTTTCGTGTTTCGTGTATCGACCGGTGTTCACCGATCACCTGACCCACCGGGTGTTCGGGACGAAACACCAAACACCAAACACCAAACACCAAACACCAAATACGAAGCTGCCCGAGAGGACCCATGCCCGACGTTGATCAGTTCATCTACTTCTTCGGATTACTCGTCGTCGGCGCGCCGGCCGTCTTGGTCGCCCTGCTCGGCATCCCGTCCCTGATCAAATACAAGCTGACGGAACGGGCGACCGACCGGGCGTCCCGGGCGGCGATCGCGACCGGCCTGATCGGGGCCGTCGCCATCCTCGTCATGATGCTGGCCTCCGGGAACCGGCACGTGGTGCTCGACCTGGGGAACTGGGTGTCGATCCACCAGGACGGGAGCTCGCACGACCCGTACCACTTCGCGGTCAAGTTCGAATTCGACCGGCTGTCCGTCCCGCTCGCGATCCTGTCGTTCGTGCTGTGCGGGACGATCGGGGCATTCGCCAGCAAGTACATGCACCGGGAGCCGGGGTACAACCGATTCTTCGTCCTGTACGCGGTGTTCCTGCTCGGGATGGTGACCGCGTCGCTGGCGGACACGATCGAGACGCTGTTTACCGGGTGGGAACTAGTCGGGCTCTCCAGCGCCCTGCTGATCGCGTTCTTCCAGGAGCGGCCGGCCCCGGTCCGCAACGGGCTGCGGGTGTGGGTGGTGTACCGGGTGTCGGACGCGGCCCTGCTCCTGGCCGCGGTCGTCCTCCACCACATGACCGGGGAAGGCGACTTCGACAAGCTCATGGGCACCACCTCCTGGCCGTACGGGCGGGCCAACGTGACCGAGGGGCAGGCCCTGGCGGTCGGGCTGCTCCTGCTCCTGGCGGCGGCCGGGAAGTCGGCCCTGGTCCCGTTCTCGGGGTGGCTCCCGCGGGCGATGGAGGGGCCGACCCCGTCGAGCGCGGTGTTCTACGGGGCACTCTCGGTCCACCTCGGGGCGTTCCTCCTGCTGCGGCTCAGCCCGCTGATCGCGGTGTCGGTCTGGCTGGCGGTGGCGATCGTCGCCCTGGGGCTGGTCACCGCCCTGTACGCGTACCTGGTCGGGACCGTGCAGACGGACATCAAGTCGGCCCTGTCGTTCGCCTCGCTCGCCCAGGTCGGGGTGATCGTGGCCGAGATCGGGCTGGGCCACTGGGCCCCGTTCCTGTGGTACGTCGCCCTCTTCCACCTGCTCGGGCACGCCTGCCTGCGGACCCTCCAGTTCGTCCGCGCCCCGACCCTGCTCCAGGACTACCGGGTGCTGGAGAACGCGATCGGGGAGCGGCTCCCGCAGCCGCCGGGGCTCCTCCGGTTCGCCCACCCCCGGACCCGGGCGTGGCTCTACCGGTTCGCCCTGGAGCGGGGTTACCTCGACGCGATCCTGACCGACTACGTCGCCCGGCCGTTCGTCCGGGTGTTCCTCTGGTTCGACCGCCTGGAGCGGCGGTGGACCGAGTACCTGTCCGCGGGCCGGCGGCCGGCCGCCGCCCCGGCGGCCGCCGCCCAACCGACCCCGGCGGGTGCGACCCCGCCCGCCCCCCGCCCGGAGCAGGCCGGACAACACGTATGAATGCATTCTCCTTGCCCTGGCTCGAACTGTCCGTCCTCCTCCCGCTGGTCGGGGGGGTCTGGGTCTGCCTGGCCCGGACCCCGAGCGCCGCCGCCCGCTGGTGCCTCGGGTTCACCGGGGCGGTGTTCGGCTGCACCCTGATGGCGGTCGGCGGGTTCTACTCGGGCCTCGGCCAGGCCGGCAGCCCGTGGGACCTGGCCCACCTGACCGGGTGGCGGGTCCTGGCGGTGGACGAACTGAGCGCGCCGCTGCTCCCGCTCGTCGCCCTGCTGCACTTCCTGACCACCCTGGCGACCGCCCGGACGAAGATGGTCCGGTTCTCGTTCACGTGGACGCTGGTCGGCGAGGCGCTCCGGCTGGCGGCGTTCGCGTGCGCCGACAACGGGGCCCTCGTCGCCCTGCTCGCCGTCGGGACGCTGACCCCGTATTTCGAGATGCGGCGCCGCGGCCGGCCGACCCGGGTGTACGCGATCCACATGGGCCTGTTCGTCGCGCTTCTGGGCGGGGGCTGGGCGGTCGTGAACGGGTTCACCCCGCTCGGCACGGACGCCGGGGCGGTCCTACTGCTGGCGGCCGTCCTGGTGCGGAGCGGGGCGGTCCCGGCCCACGTGTGGGTGACGGACCTGTTCGAGAACTGCTCGTTCGGCACGGCCCTCCTGTTCGCGACCCCGATCGCCGGGGTGTACGCGGCGGTCCGGCTGGTCCTCCCGGTCGCCCCGGACTGGGTCCTCCAGGGGCTCGGGCTCGTCTCCCTGGTCACCGCGGTGTACGCGGCCGGGATGGCGGTGGTCCAGCAGGACGCCCGGCGGTTCTTCGCGTTCCTGTTCCTGAGTCACGCGTCGCTCGTGATGGTGGGGCTGGAGCTGCACACCTCGATCAGCCTGACCGGGGCGCTGGCCCTGTGGTTCTCGGTCGCCCTGTCGCTGAGCGGACTCGGGCTCACCCTCCGGGCGCTCGAAGCCCGGCTCGGACGGCTCACGCTGACCTCCTTCCGGGGCCTATACGACCAGTCCCCGTCGCTGGCCGTGTGCTTCATGCTGACCGGGCTGGCGAGCGTCGGGTTCCCGGGCACGCTCGGGTACGTGGCGGCCGAGCTCCTGGTGGACGGGGCCGTCGACGTAAACCCGGTCGTCGGGGTGATCGTGATCGTGACCGCGGCGATCAACGGGATCGCGATCGTCCGGGTGTACTTCCTGCTGTTCACCGGCGGCCGACACTCGACCGGGGTGTCGCTCTCGATCACGGGCCGGGAGCGGTTCGCGGTGCTGACCCTGGCCGCCCTGATCATCGGCGGCGGGTTGGTCCCGCAGTTCCACATCGAATCCCGCCACCGGGCGGCCGAGGCCCTCCTCGCCAGCCGGGACGCCGGAACCGGGGTCCCCCCCGGCCAGCACTCCCACTGACCCGCCGGGGCCGGCCGCTTCCGGAATATGACGGCCGCGAGACTGCCCCCGCACGTTCTGAATGCGGCCTCACTCCGTTCCGGCGTTTCCGTCCCGCCCCCGCGGCCGGAGGCGTTCAAGTTCCCGTCCGATCCGGACGATACACAGACCGGGGCTGTAGGGTATTTACCGGTTCTTCCGACCGCCGACCGAATTTGGCGGCCGGGACCAAGGATGGCGCATGGGGAGCGCACGCTTCCTGGTCGTGGTCGCCGACGACTTCGGGATCGGTCCGGAAACCGACCGGGCCATCCTCGACCTCGCGGCCGCCGGCCTCGTCACGTCCACCGTCCTGCTCGTGAACTCGCCACACGCCGAGGCCGCCGTCGGCACCTGGAACAAGGCCGGCCGGCCGGTCGAACTCGGCTGGCATCCGGCCCTGACCATCGACCGCCCGGTCCTTCCACCCGAACGGGTGCCCACCCTGGTCGACGAGGCCGGTCGGTTCCGGCCGCTCGGGCAATTCCTCCGGCGGGCGGCGGCCGGCCGGCTGAACCCGGCCGAGGTCGCGGCCGAACTCGCCGCCCAGTACGAACGATTCCGGGAGCTGGTCGGGAGGCCCCCGCCGGTGGTGAACTCGCACCAGCACGTGTCTCTCTTCCGGCCGGTCGCCGCGGCCCTCCGCGCCCTGCTGACGGCCCGCCCGGATCGGCCATTCGTCCGCCGGGTCCGGGAACCGCGCCGGCTCCTGGCCCGGATCCCCGGGGCCCGGGTCAAGCGGGTGGTCCTGGATTTCCTGGGCCGCCGGCAGGCGAAGGCGCTCGACCGGGACGGTTTTCCGGGGTGCGAGTGGATGGCCGGGACGACCGACCCGGCGTTCGTGGCCGACCCGGCGTTCCACACCCGCTGGCTGGCGGCGATTCCCGGCCGGACGGTCGAGCTGGCCTGTCATCCCGGATACCACGACCCGACCCTCATCGGCCGCGACTGTGCGGCGGACGACGAGTGGCTGTGGCGGCGGGTGCGGGAAGTCGAGTTGTTCCGCCGGCCGGGGCTGCGGGAGGCGATCCGAGCGGCCGGGTTCGAGCTGGTGCCGGCGGGCCGGCTGGCCGGGGCGGCCGCCCGGGTGGCGGCATGACCCGGGATGTGGTCG
>JAQGHQ010000080.1 GCA_028288765.1 Gemmataceae bacterium
AACCTCTGCTGCGTCATCTCGGCATGGTACGAGCTGGGCATCGAGCCGGAGTTCAAGGTGGGCTGCACATTAAATGATGAGGCTGCACATTTAATCAAGTTTCCGGGAGCTTAAATGTGCAAAGCCCATCAGGACGACGCACGGGGCGTTGGCCGCCAGCAGGTCGCGCAGCACCTCCTTGCCCGGCGAGGTGCCGTTCGCGTCGGCCTCCTTCACCAGCGCGAACCCGTCGCTGCGGCCGAGCTGCCAGGCCAGTTCGCCCCACAGGGTTCGCACCTCCAGCCGCCCGTGCTTCCACGGCTGGCCGGGGGCGCGGGCAATGCCGTCGATCACGGCGACGCGGGCCTGCGGGACGTCCATCAGCCCGGCCTTCTCGACCAGGCTCGGGATGCCGGGCAGGTCGGACAGCGGCACCTTGCGGGTGGCGAGGTGCAGGACCGCGAGCATGGTGTGAGTCTTGCCGCCGCCGAACGCCGTCTGCAGCTGGACGACCGGCTCGCCGCCCCGACCGCTCAGGCGCTGGGCGACCTGGGTGAGCAACAGCCGCATCCCCTCGGTGATGTACGTCCGCTCGAAGAACGGCGCCGCGTCCTGGTACACGGGCGGGGCCTGGCCGGTGTGGACGGCGGTGATGTCCGCCGCGAACTCGGCCTGTTGGAACGTCCCCTTCAGCACGTCCGCGTGGGGGACGGCGACCTCGCGCCACGGCTTCATGATGCGTCTCCCGGTTCAGTCCCAGATGCGGGTCACCCCGTAGGCGTCGAAAATCGTGTCGCAGCTGATGAGTGGAATGCCCTCGACCAGTGCCTGGGCCGCCGGCAGGCGGTCGAACGGGTCGCGGTGGTGGAACGGCAGACTCATTTGCCGCTCAACGTGATCCAGCGTGATCGGCAGGTCGCTCAGGACAAGGTCGGAGATGGCCGTCTGAATCCACGGGCGGTACGGCTTCGACAGCGGCAACTTCCCGAGTGCCACCTTGATACCGATCTCCCAGACGGTGACGATGCTCAGCAGACGGTCGTGCGCCGGCTCGGTCAGCGCGGCCGTCGCCGCCGCGGACAACTTGCCGGTGTCGTCCTGGCTCCAGAGCAGGGTGTGCGCGTCGAGCAGATGCCTCACTCCGTGTACTCCTTGAAGTCCTCCAACGGATCGTCGAAGTGTTCCATCGACAGCACCGAACCGCGCTGCGTGCCGAGTTTCGGCACCTTGCGAGGTTCCTCGGGCAGTGACGCCACCAGCTTCGCCACGGGACGGTTGTTCTCGGTGATGACCACCTCCTCACCCGGCGTCAGGCGGTGGATCAGGTCGTCCAGGTTGGCCCGTGCCTCTTCAATCGTGATCGTCGCCATCGCCTAGTCCTCCTGCGAATCCGACACCCGCCCTATTCGCCCGGTTCGTTGTCGAACAGAGTGCCCTGCTTCGGGCCGGGAACCTTCGCGGCCGCACTCTCGATGCCGCTCCAGCCGGTCACCACCTCGTTGTACGCCCGGGCGTCTTCGGCCCAGCCGCGGCGCTCGCACAGCGTGTAGAGCCGGTAGGCCAACTGTCGGGCGGCCTCGGCCTTGCCAGCCACACCGGCCATGACTTCGGCAGCGCCGCTGTCGCCGTCCGCGTTGTACGCCCGGATGAGTTGGTGCAGCGCCTCCCACACCGGCAGGCGGGTGTCGGTCCGCGGGTTCCAGTCGGCCGGGTACTCCTTCCACCGGAGCAGCCGCACGACGCCGCCGCCGGACTCGATCACACCAGCCGCCTTTACCCCATTGACACTGGTTCCCTTGGCGCGGGCCAGGGTGTCGGCCTCCCCAAACTTACCGGATTCCCAGCCGTGCTGCTCGAACCAGTGGAGGCAGAACTGGGTGTCGGCGTCGAAGTCGTCCTCGGCCAGGAAGCGGTTGATGAGCTGGAGGGCGGTCCGCACGGTCATTGGCTTGCCGTCGGCCTCCAGTACAGCGTCGTACCGGCTGAAGATCGCCATGCCGGGGCCGATGATCGCTTGCGACAGGTCCACCGGGGCGACCGGGGAGTGTAGCCCCTCGCTCTCACGGGTCATGGTGTCGAGAGCCAGCGGCAGCGCCTCGTTGAGCTGTCGGACGAACTGACGCCGCGAGATCGTCCCAACACTCACCGCACGCGGTCGACAGACCAGGATGATCGAGGAGGCGAGAGCATTAGAGCCGATTCCGATTTGCCGATTGTCACCTTCTGTACGCATCGGCCAGGTGCCTGTGACTGCCAGGCCCGACTTTAGTACTGCGTCAAGGAAGGTTTCCCACCCAGTGCTTGAAGTGCCCTCCTTTGTCTCCGTTTCAGACTGTTTGAAGGCGTAATAGATCGTGATGGGGGCAGACGGGTGAGCCTGGATGGCGAGGTTGTGCATCGCCTCCGTCATGCCGTCCAGAAAGAACTTCTCTGCTTTTGGTTTGGTTCCGTGCCGGTAAGGCGTCGCAACAAGTTCTTCTGCTTTTGGCACGGCTATGGTGGCAAGCAAGCTAGAATACTGGACCCGTAGCGATCTACGCAGCCACACATAAAAGAAATCCGATAGATCGGCATATCCAATGTTGTCGTAATACGGTGGATCGGTTGAAATAAAGTTGCCTGCACTTCTCGTCTGATTTTGAGCATCCGCTTGTTGAGCAGAACCGTGTCCTATTGCAGGCAACACTGGAAATACATTAGAAACAACTGTGATAGACTCGGTGATTCCTGAACTCGATTTCGCAAATGGTGAACCTTCCGCGAAATCCCACGTCATCGGTATGGCTTGCTTCGAGAACATCGATCTCATGGCATTGTCTTTGGTTCGCCAGGTGGCGATCGTGCTGCCATAATCAGCAACACGACTGATTGCGAACGCCAAGTACACGCTAACGGCCTCGGCGTACGCCTTTGCCCCCGTGCCGCCCGTGTCGAGGCCGGCCTCGTCATCCGACAAATCCGCTGCGACCGCGTCCCAAAGTATCCGCTCCCGAGCTTCCCCCACCAGATCGCTGAACGTCGTTAGGGCCATCAACTGTCGGGGGGTGAACAGGTCACCGAAGGTCATGAGGCCATAAATTTGGGTTTTAATATCCCGCGGATGGTGGCTAATTTCGAGTTCCGGACGCCAAGTGGGTCGTATTTGCAGTACGACTTCCTCTGAACTCTGCGTTGGCGGCAAATAGATACGGCCCTTTGCACCCTCGGCTACCACAGCCATCAGCCTGCTGCCCATCCTGCCAGAAGTGGCCTCTCCTCGGATGTAGTCATAGGCGATTGGAACGTCAGACATTACGCACCGGAACGCCTGCCATTTTCCTGCAGAGGTTCCAGCCTTGGCCTCGGGCGGCGGGGTGCCGACTCGGACCGTGAATCGGTAGCCGCCGTTCTCTTTCACCGGCTGCACGTAGGCTTCCTTCCCCCCCTTACTGCTCAGGATGAACGTGCTCGCCAGCGGCACATCGACATGTGCGAAGGCCGGGTTCGGGCTCTTCACCGTCCGCGCCCAGAGCCACGCGATGACTGTCAACTTCTCCCCGATGTACGGCTTCAGGTCGGGCCGGTCCTTTGCCATCTCGGCCGTGACCTCGACCGGCGGGTAGAGGTGCCCGATCTTCTTGAATGCCTCGTCCCGCATCCACTGGCCGTACCGGCGAACGTCCTCGGCCAGCCCGGCGGCCCCCCTTCCACACAGCGAGCGGGTTTTTCCGGGCCTCCGGATGGACCGGCGGCCGGTCGGCGAACTTCGGCGGGATCTCGATCATCGCCTTGTTGATGAGTACGGCGACCGGATTGAGGTCGCTGGCATGGGCCTCCAGCCCGAGTCGCTGGGCCTCCAGCGGGATCGCTCCGCCCCCCGCGAACGGGTCGTGCAGGCCGGGCAGCTTTTCGGGGTTGAAGAGGTCCTTGGCCTGCGGGTGGTTCTTGTTCAGTTCGCACGTTTCCCGCCACGCTTTGCGAATATCCTCGCGAGCCGCGTTCAGTACCGTTTCGTTGGTGGTATTCTCCCACGTCACAAGGTCTTCAATGACCTTGAACAGCCTGGCGCGGGCCTTCGTCCAGTGGCCCTTGACCTGCTGATTTGGCTCGACATCAGGGTTCTGGCACCGCCACAGGTCTTCCGGGTCATGGACGAGTTGAGCGAAGATGATTGCCCGAGCGGCAGAAATAGGTCGTTGCGCCCACCATGTGTGAAGCGTGGTCGGGTAGCCTTTCGGAGCCTTTCGCTTCGCGGCAGCAGCCGCTGCGTTGATGGCATCCAGAGGGAGGGCGACTTCGATCAGCTTCTTGGGAGAGATCACGGACACGGTCACGAATTCCCCTCCGCCCGCTTGAGCAGGTCGGCGATCGAGTAGTTCACGCTGGCGGCCCCCCAGTCCGGTTCCCGCTGGAACGGGTTCAGCAGGTAGTGCGGGGCTGTGGTGGTATCATCCGGGTCGACGAACACGATGGCGAGGACGAACTTTTTCCCCTGGTTCACCGCGTAGAGGATTTCGTTGCGGGTGACGGTTATCGTGGTCGCGCCCTTCACGCGGCCCTTCACCTCGATGTGCCGGGGGTCCGGCTGGACCCCGTTCACCGGCGGCGGGTACGACGACACATCCCACCCGCACTTCTCGGCCGACACGTCGACGACCCTGTGGCCCTTCGCCGCCTCCGCCTTCATGACCGCCTGCATGGCGAGCTGCTCGATCCGCTGCCGGGCGGCGGCGTCGGCCGCGGAGAGAGTCGGGCCTTCGCCCCGGAGTTGCCGCAGCAGTCCGGCCGGGACCACCAGCGCCCCGCCGAGGACGACCGGGGTGCCGTTCTGGACGTGCCGCATCGCGTGCAGCTCCTTCGTCCGGGCGTCGAGCCGGGCCTGCAGGTCGTTCACCGTCCGCTGGCATTGTCCAGGTTCAGCCTCACGTCCTTCCCGGTCCTGGCGTCTTCGGTCAGCTTCATCCACCGATCCGTCCAGAAGTCGATCTCCTTCTTCAGCCGGTCGTGGACGGCGGCGAGCGTCTTCTCGACGTGCGCGACCCGGCGGTCGGCCACCTCCTGGAAGTGGTCCGGGACGAGCGTCGCGGCGGCCAGGGCGACCGCCTTGTGCTCCAGGTCGGCCCGCAGCCACGGGGCCTCCAGCACGCCCGTCAACAGCGGTCGGTCGCTCTCGGCCAGCGGCTCCAGGTCGAGGTGCGGCCCCCACCCGGCGAACCCCGTGGAGCCGTCCGGGTTCACGCGGACGAACTGCATCCGCCGGGACAGGGTGGTCCCGTCCCCGGACTTCACTTCGTGCGTCATGAGGACCAGGAGCCACAGCCGGTCCGAGTCGTCGGCCGGGTCGACCAGCACAGCCCCGCGTCGAAGCAGGTTGGCGTTCTGTTCAAGAAGGACGTCGGTCACCGCGAGCATGAGCGGGTGACCGGGGTGCATGAGGACGGCGCGGGCCAGCCCCGGCTTGTCGGTCGGCTGGACGGCGTCCTTGTCGAAGGCGATCCGGTCGTACCGCTTGAGGACGGGTTCTTGCTCCCGCCGGTTGCGACCGGTCAGCCGACGGTCGCGCTCGCGGATCAGGGCCGGGACGTGGGTGACCTCGTACCGCTCGGCCTCCCGCCGGTGGGCTACCCCGCCGAGCTGGTCGAACGCCTTCAGGAAGAACGACCGGACAAAGAACGGCTGGAGCCGCCGGGCCTCGGCCCGCTCCATCTCCTCCTTCACCCGGAACAGGCGGTCCTGGCCCATCGTCTCCTGGGCCAGCGCGTTCCGGTGGAGGAGCTGCTGGAGGTGGCTGTGGTCGAAGGCGTGGTCGATCCGGGTCGTCAGCCGGGCGCGGACCTCCGGCTTGTCGCCGTACCGGATGGCCTCGATCAGCAAGTCCTTGAGGCTCTTCTCCTCGAACACGTCCCCGAGGATGTTGAACACCCGGCCCTTGAGCGCGTCGGACTCGACCCGGAGCTTCTCCAGCAGCCGGTGGTACACGGCCCCCTCACGGGTCTCCTTCGCCACCAGGCTCCACAGGTGGCAGACCTCGGTCTGCCCGATCCGGTGGATGCGGCCGAACCGCTGCTCCAGCCGGTTCGGGTTCCACGGCAGGTCGTAGTTCACCATCAGATGGGCGCACTGGAGGTTCACGCCCTCGCCCGCCGCGTCGGTGGCGATCAGGACGCGGACCTCGGGGTCGGACCGGAACAGCGCCTGCACCTTCTTCCGCTCGTCCCGGTGGGTGCCGCCGTGGATGGTGACCACCCGGTCGGTCCGGCGGAGCAGGTCGGTGATCTTGACCGTCAGGTAGTTCAGGGTGTCCCGGTGTTCGGTGAAAATGATCATCTTCCGCTGGCGGCCCTCGGCGTCGTGCATCTCCGGGGTGTTCTGCAGCAGCGTGGACAGCTCGTCCCACTTCCGGTCCTGGCCGGACGCGACGACCAGCTTGGCCTGCTGCTCCAGCCCCTGGAGGATGCCGATCTCGACCTCCAACTCGGCGATCGTCTTAGCGGCGGTGGCCTGGTCGACGAGGGCCTCTTCAAGGGTCTCCTGCTCGTCGGCGGTCAGGTCGTCGTCGTCCTCCGGGGCGGCGTCCAGGGTCTCGGCCACGACCTTCTTTCCCCGGCCGCCGAACTTCTCGTCCCGGAGCCGGTCGGACAGCCGCTCCCGCCGCCGCTTGAGCGACTGGTAGATGGCCTCTGGGGACGACGCCAGCCGCCGCTGGAGGGTGGTGAGGGCGAACCCGACCGACCCGCGGCGCTGGCCGTCGAGCTGGTCGGCCTTGCCCATCTCCTTCTCGACGTACTCGGTGACCGCCTCGTACAGGGCGGCCTCGGCGTCGGACAGCTTGTAGTTGGCGGTGTACGCCCGCCGTTCGGGGAACAGCGGGGTGCCGTCGAACTTGACCAACTCCTCCTTCACCATCCGCCGCATCAGGTCGGAGGCGTCGACCTTGTGGACGCCGTCCCGGAACTTGCCGTAGAAGCAGTCCGAGTCGAGGAGCGACAGGAACAGCTGGAAGTCTTCCTCCTTGCCGTTGTGCGGGGTGGCGGTCATGAGCAGCAGGTGGCGGGTGTCCCGGCCGAGCTTCTCGGCAAAGCGGAACCGGCCGGTCGTCTCGACCTTCGACCCGAAGAAGTGGGCGGCCAGCTTGTGGGCCTCGTCGAACACGACCAGGTCCCACCCGGCCGCGCACAGCTTCCCGCGCAGGTCGTCGTTCCGGGCCATCTGGTCGAGCCGGACGATGAGCTGGTGGTGGTCGTCGAACGGGTTCCCGCTCGGGGACGCCTGCTCGAGCTGGGGCGAGTAGACGCGGAACTCCAGGCCGAACTTCTCGTACAGCTCGTCCCGCCACTGCTCGACCAGGCTGCCGGGGGCGACGATCAGGACCCGGCGGGCGTCGGCCCGCATGATGAGTTCGCGGATGTACAGCCCGGCCATGATCGTCTTGCCCGCGCCGGGGTCGTCGGCCAGGACGTACCGCAGCGGTTGCCGGGGGAGCATCGACTCGTAGACGGCGGTGATCTGGTGGGGGAGCGGCTCGACGTTCGAGGTGTGGACCGCCATCATCGGGTCGAACAGGAAGGCCAGGTCGATCCGCTTGGCCTCGCAGGTGAGCTGGAAGGCGGCCCCGTCGCCGTCGAACGACCACGGCCGCTCGACCGTCGCCAGGGCGATCCCGGCCAGGTCGGCGGCGTGGAGTAACCGTTCCCGCACGGTGCCGTCGGGCGTCTTGTAGTAGAGCTGCACCACGCCGTCCGCGATCGGGATGACGGCCCCAATGGTGACGACCACGTTCGGCTCGACCCCGGTGAGCGCCTGCCCCGACTTGAGATCCGAGAGCGACAGCATACCGCGACCCCTTCCCCGCCCCGGCGGGTCGTCGACCTGATCACGGTCTGGACATCGTGGTCCCGGCGGCGATCTGGTTGAGGCGAAGCCTACCACACGCCCCGCCCGTCGAACAGGGCCGTAGCTCCTTGACCTCCAACCCTTTCCGATGCGTGTTCGTCCCGCGATCATTCACAGTGAGATGAGAGTTCGCTGGGTGGTAGGAACAGCCAAGGATATTCGGCGGTATTCGGCACCCCGCCACGGGTCCACAACGTATAGCGCGCCCGCAGGCATCTTCCACACGGCCGATACCCCGCGGCAATCGCAGCGGCCTCGTCGGCGAAGAAGACCCGATGTTGGGCGTAGACATTTCCTCCGGCAAGCGCTGCGAGGGCAGCGGGGCAGTCGAGGCGGCCGTAGATGCACTCACGGGAGTTGCCTCCGAGCGTCCCCGGCTGCTCGCACTCGTAGAATTCCCCATCGCGACCCAACAGCCGATAGCGTCGCCTCGATGCTTGTCCATCCATCGCGATTCTTCCTCCGTGCGGGGCGGGCATTACAGTTGCGGTCACATAACTAAGGTTATTTATTAATTAATTTGTTATAATTTTCATATTGCCGCTTACGCCAACCAGCTTACCCGTAGCCCTGACCCGTCACAACGGATGGGAACCCCAAGCCTTTCTTGACCCCGTTAGATGCCTGTCATTTCATGGCCGGCGGGTTCACATTCACAAGCGCCAGCACATCCGGCATCTTGGCCTTCCGCACCTTGGCCAGCGTCCGAGCAGCCGCCAGGAGCTGGCGGTGGGCGAAGCCGACCGTCCGCTGGTGGTGCTGGTGAACCGCCAGCCCGATGTCCTTTTCCAACGCCCGGGCGTACCACCGCTCGAAGTAGCCGAGTGCGACCCACGCGATCACCACCCGCTCGGCGAGCAGCCGGACGAGTGGGTCCGGGTCGGCCCCGATCAGCCCGGCCCGGAGATCAGACGCCGTCAGGAACAGGGCCTGCTCGGTCACGAGGTCAGTACCCGCGAATCGCCTAATCCAGCTTCCCAGCAGCTGGCGTCCGGTGTCGCCCCACAGGGCTTGTGCGGCTGGGTTATCGAGGTACTCCTTCACCGCTGGGAGGACCGACTTGTCCCCCTTCGCGGCTTTCGCCTGAACGGCCGGGTCGAGGTTCCCGGCCTTCGCCTTGAGGTCGCTCGTCACCCAGGTGTCGATCAGCGTCGCGATGTTCGCGGTCATCGTTGTCCCCCTTCGCTTTCGCCACTCCCGCTTGTGCTGGTGCCACCCGGCCGCCCGAAGGGCCTTGCCCACTCGGCGGTTCGCCCGGTCGACCAGGCGGAAAATCCTTGCGATCCTGCGCCGCCGCCGGTCCTCCCGGTCCTGCTTCTCCCACTTGTCGAGTTTCCGCTGCTCGGCCATGAGTTGCTCGTACTGGGCGATCAGGCCGGCCACCTTCCCGCCCCCGTAATATCGCTTCACAACACGCTTCCCGACCCGGACGGAGCGGTAGTAGTAAAACCCGTTCTTCCGCCGCTCCAGCCCCATGCCGGCTCTCCGAAAGTTGTGCTACACCCGACCAGGGTGCCCCGCTTTCCCGGGAGAGTCTGCCAACTCATGACCGCCCCTGACCGCTTCAGTCCGCTGACCCTCGCTCACTGCCCGACGATGCACGGCGGGCATCTGCGGTACAGCCCGAGATGGCGGGCGAGCGCGTCGAGGGCGGGCATCTTCGGCCACATCTGCACCTCGAAGAGTTGGCGGACCTCGGTCCTCCCCTCCCCCCCGCGTCCGGTTCGGTGCCGCACCTGCCGGACCGTATACGTCTTGACCGCCGCCCGCACGTGGGGCGGAAGGTCCACCAGCGGGACGAGCCGGTCGCGGGCGTCGAACAGGTCGCCGAAGTCCGAGAACGCGATCGCGGCCAGCTCCTGGAGCACTCGGTTTATCCTCAGACGGTACTGGTACGCTTGTGCCTTCCGGCCGGTCCGCGGGTTCGGCGGAGCCGGGCGCCGGAAGACTTTAGTGCGCGGAGGCGGGGCCGCGACTACAGCCGCTTCCTGGACGTCCGCCTGGATCGCGTGCCGGTCGATCAGGAGATCATCAATGCCGCCCCGGTGGCGTGCTGTCGGGGTCCGTGGCTGGGCTATCACCGGGCATCCCCCTTCGCTCCCCCCGATGGCGTGGTGAGGATTCGGGCGAGCGCAGCCCGGTCGGCAGGTGAGAGCTGATTCAGCAGGGGGAGGAGTGCTGAGACGAGAGCCGAAAGGGGTTGCTCGGGGACTTCACTCAGCGAGTTGGTGCAACCGGTGGTGCAACCGGCCTTCGGAGCCGCGGAATCATCCTGACTTCTAGAGTTTTCGAGAGGGTGGTGCTTGCTTGGGGTGCAAGAGGTCGTGGGTTCAAATCCCGCCGGCCCGACTGTTCGGAAACCCCCGGGTGGTAAGGACTTACACTGCCACCCGGGGGAACCCCAAAAATCAGCTAGTGCAGGGTTGGTGCAGGGTAACGCAAAAATCCCCTCCCCCGCGTCACCGGGGGAGGGGTCAAGAGTAAGCCTTCCGGCTCACCCGTGTCTCACGGGAGGTTTACTCGATGCGTCAGCCGAAGCCTTGGTATCGGTCGGCAAAGTCCACCTGGTATGTCGAACTCGACGGCAAGCAGCACTTCCTCGGACAGCACCCGAACGACGTCCCACCGCCCAGGAAGGTTCACGGCGAGTGGAAGCCGCCGCCCGCCATTCTCGACGCCTTTTACAAGTTGATGGCGCCCGCGCCAGCGAACCTCCCGGCCCCTGCCGAACTCGTGGTCGCCGTCCTCTGTGACTTGTTCCTCGAACACAGTCACAAGCACCACGACCCGGAGACGTACCGGCTCTACAAGCTCTACCTCGACCGATTCTGCGGGGCCTACGGGCGGCAGCCCGCGGCCGGCGTGAAACCGTTCCACGTCACCCGCTGGCTCGACAACCACCCGACCTGGAAGGCGTCGCGGAGGCATGCCGCGCTTGCGGCAAAGAGGGCGTTCAACTGGGCGGACAGGCAGGGCCTCCTCTCCCCCAACCCGCTCCGGACCCTTGAGGTCGAACCGAACAACCGGCGGACCCGGGTGCTCACGCCAGCCGAGCGGGCCGAGATCCTCGCCGCCATCCGCGACGAGCAGTTCCGGGAGTTCGTGTTCGCCATGTTCGAGACCGGGTGCCGCCCCGGCGAGGTGGCGAAGGTCACGGCGGAGAACGTCGACCTCGACGCCGGGGTCTGGGTGTTTGCGAAGCACAAGACGGCGAGGAAGATCAGGAAGCCCCGCGTCGTCTACCTCACCCCGGCGATGGTCGAACTGTCCCGGAAACTCATGGCGAGGTATCCGGATGGGGCGCTCTTCCGCGGTCCGCGGGGGGCGACACCGTTCACCCGGAACGGGGTCCGCTGCCGATTCCGCCGCCTGCGCGACAAGCTCCCGCACCTGAAGCACTTCGTCGCTTACTCGGCTCGGCACAGCTTCGCCACCCAGGCCCTCGTCAACGGCGTGGGTGCCGCCCAGGTGGCCGAACTGCTTGGCCACACGAGCATCGAGATGGTCTCGAAACACTACGGACACCTCGCCGAACAGGTGGCCCATATGCGGGAGGCCGCCCGGAAGGCTACCGGAGCTTGATGTGCCGGAGGGCGAGCTCG
>JAQGHQ010000084.1 GCA_028288765.1 Gemmataceae bacterium
ATTACGCTGTGTCATCGCGGTGGTTCTCGGCGAGGCGAGGTAAGAGTGTGGTAACTCCTTCCCCTACCAAACCTTGAACCACCGCGCTACTGTTTTGCCTGGGAAGACGATGAAATATCCGGGCTAACGGTGTGCGACCCGAACAACGCTGGCAACTCAGTTCGCTGATCTTCATCGAGAAGTACCGCCCTGCACCAGTTTGCCGTGCCAGGCGTGACCCCCGTCAGGGGCGACCACAACGACCCCCTCTCGCCAGCGGTCGGGCAGTGCGGCAGCTTCGGTTCCAACAATCGGCTCGACCAGCGAGCGGCCCGGACCGAGATTCCGCAACCGGTAGCCGCTCCCCGGAACACTGACGCCGGCACCGACGAACGCCAGAAGCACCGCGTCGAGTTCGGCAACGGTTATTTCCTCCCGAGCAGCAGGTCCGCGACCCAACACCCCCGCACATGCGGCCCCGGCCCCCTGCAATGGGCCAGGACGTCGGGGTGATCGCACCCGGCATCCTGGAGAGCGTCGGCCAGGATCGGCATCGGGGAGAAGTCCCGGGACTCGTACATCTGCCGGGCCAGCGAAACGACGGTCGAACTCCGCCACGCGAGATCGACGGCCACGGGGCGGAACGGGTTCCCGTACAGTTCCCGCACCAGCCCGGCCAGAGCCGCCAACTCGCCCGCGTCCCCGCGGCACAGGTCGAGGGCGGGCCGGGCGGCGGCCGTCGGTCCGAACCCCGGGGCGGTGACCGCCTCCACCCCCGCCCGCAGGGCCGGGTCCTCCCATCGCACCCTCCGCAGCCCGGCCGCCTCCACCGCACCGTCCGCGTACTCCTCCAGGGCGGCCGGCAGCTTCCGGTCGTGTCGGTCCCCGCCGTCGGGAGTGTGGCCCCGGTGGCACGCGGCCATGAACAGGACAGCCTTCCGCCACCCCCCGCCGCCCACGCACCGCAGCATCCGGCGGACGTCGGCGGTCCCCAGCCACTCCTCGGCGGTTCGGATCGGCCCGCCGCTCGGGCGGGCGGCCGCCGCCCGGACCACCCGCCCGGCCGCCTCCGGGTCGGCCCGCCCCTCAACCCGGGCACCCCCGACAGGTGCCGGCGGGCGAACCCGTTCAGGGCCCGGGTCAGGGCCTGCCGCACCCCATCGGCATGCGTCCCGCCATCCCGGGTGTGGTGGCCGTTCACGAACGACATCTCGACCCGGTCCTCGTCCCGGTCCCACCGCAGCCCGACCTCGAACCGCACGCCGTCGGCCTCCCCGCGGACGAAGAACGGGTACGGGTGCAGCGGGTGCCGGCCGGCGTCCAGCCACTCGACGAACGCCCGGATGCCGTCCGCGAACTCGAACGCCTCCTCGGCTGCCGGTGGGACGGCCAGGGCGAGCCGGACCCCGGGGTGGAGGAAGGCGGCCGTCCGCAGGCGGTCGCGGACGGAGGCCGGTCGAGCCGGTGGGGGCCGAACACCACCGGGTCCGGCCGGAAGCGGATCGTCAGCCCGTCCCCGCGGACCGGCCCCGGGTCGGCCGGGGGCCCCGCCCGCTCCCCCCGGACGAACACCTGACGGACGACCCGCCCACCGGCCCGGGCCTCGACCTCCAGCCGGTCGGACAGGGCACAGGCGATCCCGTAGTCGAACCACTGGCGGCCGCCGGGGGCCGGCCAGCCCAGGTTGGTGAGGGCGTCTTCCAGATCAGCTGCCTCCAGTTCGCCCGTCGGAGCCCCGCGGCCGTCGTCGGCGACCTCGGCCGACCCGTCGGGGTGGAGGGCGACCCGGACGGACCGGCCGCGGCCGGCGGCGGCCTCGGCGAGAGACCCCTCGACCAGCCCGAACAGCACCCGGTGAAGGCCGGCCGGGCCGACGTCCCCGAGGTACATCTCGGGCCTCAGCCGGACGTGGTGCGGCCCCCGGATGGTCCGGATGGCCGTGGCCGGGTAGGGGTCGTCAACGGGCGTATCGTCCGCCATGCTATCCTCCCCTGGCCCCGGCCACGGCTACGGCTGCCCGAGTAGCAGGTCGATCGCCCAGCAGCCGCGAACATGCGGCCCGGGTGCTTCCGAGGGTTGAGCAGGCGTCAGGGCCCAGGCAAAGGAACTTGCTGTCACCGGACGTCGAAGGATGACAGCTACTCACTTTGGGGAAGCATCAGGACGTTGATTACACCCTCGCTCAACCCCGTCACTTCTCCCGGCCTCAAGAGGTTCTTCCCGATCCGCACCCTCACACCGGCCGTATCCTCATCCCACCGTTCCAGGGCGACCGCCAGTTCGGACAGAAATTGCGTGGCGACTTGTCCCTCTACTGACACCCAGATCCCGTACAGGTGGAAGTTGTCCAGGCCGGGGTTCTCGATGTACCCCACCACTTCGCCCCGCCAGACGATCTCGACTAGGGTGGTTGCCATCGTTCCCTCTCTGACCAGCCCCGCCACAGTCTTCCGGGAAACGGGCGGTTCCTCGCCGGAGTTCAGACGTTGGTAAGACTTGACGGAAGGCGGCCTCCCACACGTCGTCGTCCTGACGGAGCCGCTTCAGCCGGCTCTTCACGAAGGTCACGCCCTTTCCGAACTTCAGCTTGTCCTCGCCAGCCACGGTCATGTCCTCTTCTTCCGGCGGCTTGGTCCTTCGACCTTCTTCGCCACGAACCCGGACTCGTCGCCCTGGTGGAGGACGATCAGCCCGTGCAGTTCGTCGCCCTTGATGACTGCCCAGCCGCGGCCCTGTGCCGGGTCCATCTCGTCGTTCCCGTCCCACGTCCACTCGACGCACCCCTGCCCGTCCCGGGTGGCGAGCCGGAAGTCCATCTCGCCCCGGACGTACCCGAACTGGAACTCACCGGACCAGGTGGCGTCGAACGCGAAGTACCCTTCGACCTCGGCATCCACGAAGTCCTGGTCCCACTCGTCCATGTGGGTGATCCGCCACCGCCCGACGAACGGGTTGGTCGGCCTGGCCTTCGCCATGTCACGTCACCCCCAGAATCCAGCCCTCGACCCGGGTGACCGCCTTCTCGTCGTCCGTGAGCGGAGGAGCGAGATACCGCTCCAGGGTGCCGGCCCGGCCGGCCTCGGCCAGCCACCGGGCGGTGTTGTAGGCGTCCGGCCGGGCGGCGGCTCTGGCCCGCCGGGTCGGCTGGGTGCGGAGGATCACCGGGTCCACTTCGACAAGGACGCTCTTGTCGGGCGGCACGTCCCACCCGTCGAAGGGCCAGACGTGAACGAGGTCACCGGCCTCCTGGCGAATGGACCGGAGCCACGGGATGCCGGCGTGGGTCGCCTTCCCGGTCGCCCGGTGCCCGTCGAAGCGGAAGACGCTCCGGGACGACCCCGCCCGCCGCTCGGTGAGCCGGTACTCATCCGGCGTGCCGACCCGGGTGGGGTTGAAGTCCCGGATGAAATCGACGTAGGTGTGGGGTCGGTGAGTCGGCCACTGCTCACAGAAGTCGTCGAGGAAGGTCGGCCAGGCGGCCAGGCGGTATCGCTCGAAGTAGGTGATCGGGAAGCTGAACCCGTGGTCGATCCCGGCGACGAACCGTGTGCCGCTCCGGGCCTGTGTGACGAGCCAGTCAGCTATCTCCTTCCGGCTCCAGTTCCGCCGCTCTCCGGCCGGGGCATTGGGGGTGGTGACGGGCGTCGGCTCGGCGTCTCCGGCGGCGAAGACCCGGAGGGCGGGGAGGCGGGAGGTCGCCGTTTCGGCCCCCGAGTAGTCGATCCCGACATGGAGGTTGTATGTCAAGGCCGTCCGCTCGCATCAGAGGTCACTGTCCGTCCCGCCCGTGGTCATCTGCCCTGGGGCGGCAGTCGGCCGCTACCAACGGGCGTTGGTGGGACTCTATCGAGGCGTGACGACCTGAATAAGGTTACCCCTTACCCAGGATCAGGTCGAGGACGTGACAGCCCCGCACATGTGGCCCCGGCCCCCGACAGTGGTCGAGTACGTCGGAGTTGTCGCACCCCGCGTCCTGGAGGGCGTCGGCCAGGTTCGGAAGGCGGTCGAAGGCCCGGTCGCTGTAAATATCAGTGGCCAGGGTGACAACGGTGGAGGTCAGCCAACTCGGGTCGGTGGCGACGGGGCGGAACGGGTTCCCGAAGACACACCCGATCAACCCGACGACGCTCCCCTCGATGACCTTCCGTGTATCCTTCGGTAAGCTCCGCCGCCCCCGCTCTCGTGCTTGCTTTACCGCTTCGGTAAGAAGCAAGTCCACCGCCGCCGTGATAGCCCAGACCGGGAACAGTTCGCCGACCGCACCGAAGGCCGTCCTTGACAGCCTGTCGCCCATAACGCCCGGATCAGGCCAAAGCTCACGCCGAACGGCGTCAACTTCGGAAGGAGACGCCAACCCGCCAGCATACCGTTCCCCGACCTCCACCGCCTTTCGGAGCATCGGCCGGTCAGCGAGGGACAAGACGCTTCGAGATGAGGCACAGAACAGAAGGCGTAACTTGCGGGCCGGTTTCTCCCGGAGTAGTCGTACCATCGATTCCGGGTAGGTCACCGCCAACCACTCCTGCTCGGTCATGGCTCAGCCCTTCCCCAGCAGCAGGTCGATTACCCAGCACCCCCGGACGTGCAGGCCTTCGCTTCGGCAATGCACAAGGACTCCGTCATTCTCGCATCCGGCGTCCTGGAGGGAGTCCGCCAGGACCGGCAGCCGGTCGAAGGCCCAGTCTCGGTAGATGCCCGAGGCGAGGGCGACGGTGGTGGAGGTCAACCACGAAGGATCGGCGGCAACGGGACGAAAGGGGTTGCCGAAAACTTCCCGAAATAGGGCTGCGAGGATGACGTTCTCTGCGGCGATGGCTCGGTCGAGATCGACATGATAGTCCCAGTCGTCGTAATGTCTGCCGGCGCCCTCTTCCGCCTTGATTGCGGCATACCCAGCAGCACTCGCAGTTCCCCAGACCACATCGTCCAGCCAGTGCGGCGAATTGCGACTACAAAGCCGCTCAAGTGGGCGATCCGCAGTTGCTTGGATGACTACGCAGGCAGTGCGATAAGCCGCCTCGTGGCCCGGGGCCCTCTCATCGAAGTAGATTGCGTCGAACCGCCTCACCGCGTGTTCCGCATCCGTCATTGCTTTAGCGGCCGAACGGTCGTCAGCGTATCTCTCAACCGCTTGGACCGCTTTTGACTGACACGGGTCAATGAAATGGCGTTCTCCTCGGCGACAGCAGGCCACGGCGAACAATCGCAACTTGCGGTCGCTCGCCTTGCCCTTGAGGAACTCCAGCATCGGCATTGGGTCAGGGCAGGCCACCCATTCGGCTTCGGTCACAACCTACTCCTTACCGAGCAGCAAATCCACCGCCCAACAGCCCCGGACGTGCGGTCCCTCACCCCGCAGGTGGGTCAGGAGATCGGGGTTCTCGCACCCGGCGTCCTGAAGTGCGTCGGCAAGAATGGGTAAGCGGTCAAGGGTACGGTCGGCGTAGACCGCTTCGGCAAGTGAGAGGACGGTCGGGGTGAGCCAGGTGGGTTCAACGGCGAGGGGGCGGATCGGGTTATTCAGCAGCTCCTTGAGGTACTGCATCCCGGCCTGCCAGACGGCCGCTGACTCAGCACGGTGGGACCCTGCCTCATCATCCTCCAGCCCGGCCCGGCGGGGGCCGCCCACCCCGGCCCTGGCCTCACGGTGGGCAATCAGAAGCGTGTCCCAGTACACGGCTGGGCAGAAAATGTCCCGGAGGTACTGGGTCGTGTGCTTGAACACCCGCCTCGTCGGGCAATCCAGCCCGGGCAACGGCTCCGGGTGGTCGGCCCGGGTTACCGCCCGCCAGTCATCAATCGAAGTCTTCCGCTCGGCCTCGGCCTCGAACAGGCGGAGGCCGCTCCTGCAGATCGCACACCCAGGACCCGACAGGAGGCGGGGCAGGTAGGCGGCGAGGAACAGGAACAGCTTTCGGTGGCTGTGCCGCAACCAGGACGTGGGGCAGACGCCCTGCAGGGAAACCTGCGAGTCCCACTCCTCGGCGGTCACGGTTTGCCCTCCCACACTCGCCGCCACGCCGGTCGTGGGCAGCCGCCGGCCTACAATCAGGTTTTCCGGCCGGAACCGACCACCGGCCGAGGCCGACCTTCCCCGAGACGATCTCGACCGCCCAACACTCCCGGCGGGTTGGGTGCCCGGCCCGCCGTTTCGTCGGTCGACTCGACGACGCCACCTCGGGCTCTGGGGCGGGGGCGGCGGGATCTCGTCACGGGACGGGGGAGGTGGCCCCGCCCGGGTCAATCCTTCTTCCTCGGGCGGGTGTCCTTCAGCTCTCGGATCAGCCCACCCACCTCGTCGTCGGTCAGCTTCGGCAAAGCCGCCCGGATCGCCTTCTCGTAGTGGGCCAACTCGTTCGGTTCGTATGGGAAACCGACGTTCCTCTTCCCCTTCCCCCTTATCTCCTCGAACGAGTCGGCCAGTACCGTCCCGTCGGCCGCCAAGATCACCCAGGCCGGCACCCCGCCCCCCTCGACCGGGGTATACTTCTTGTACACTTCCTCCCCGCCCGGGTTCTCGACCACATCCACCTTGACGAACACCAAGTACTTGCCCAAGGTCTTTTCGACCCCCGGCCGGGCGTGGTACTTGTCCAGGTACTTGCACCACCCGCAGGTCGGCGACCCGAACGCCAGGAACACCGCCTTCCCGTCCGCCTTTCCCTTGATCAGGCCGGCGGCGAGCAGGTCGGCGGCCGGCGGCCCTTTCGGCTTCGGGTCGTCCGACCGGGTGACGGCCAGGAGGCCGAGGGACAGGCACACGACGGCGGGCAGGAGATGAGTCATGCCGGGCTCCGGAAGGGGTGGGGCGAACGCCGGATTATCCCCGCCCGATCGGCCGGCCGCAACCGGGCGGTCCGATGTCAGGATTTCCCGAGCACGAGGTCGACCACCCGGCAACCCCTAACGTGCGGCCCCGGTCCTCGGCAGTGGTCGAGGATGTCGGGGTTGTCACACCCGGCATCCTGGAGGGCATCGGCCAGGATCGGCATCGGGGAGAAGTCCCGGGACTCGTACATCTGCCGGGCGAGAGCGACGGCGGTCGAGGTCTGCCAGGACGGCCCGAACGACACCGGGCGGAACGGGTTGCCGACGACCGCGCGGAGGAGGTCGGCCTGCACCCGCCTCCCAGCCGCCTCCCCACGTCGGAACACCTCGTGCTGCCAGATCAGACCCCAGTCCGACGGGGTCACGACCCCGTTCCGGTTCCCGGCGTGTCGCGAGATCGCGTGGATGTCCGGCGGTGTGGCCGGATCGAGCAAGCCGGCCGTGATGACGGCCTCGTACCCATCGACGCTCGGGACCTCCTCGGCCGCCCGGCCGACCTTGAATACATCGGGGTGGCACAGCCACCTCGCAGCGGCCGCCACAGCCCAGGAAATCGCCGGCATGGTCGGCGGGAAGACCGAGCCCGACACCGAGCCGGTAGCCTCGTAGGCGGCCGCCAACTCATCCGCCGTCGCACCCCCATCCGCGAACTGCTCGCTGGCCTGAAGAGCGTGCAGGGTCCGGGGGTCGTCCATCCGGTGAGCGACCCGGCGGCAGGCGGCGGCCGCGAACAGGCGAACCTTCCGCTCGGACCGGAGGTCATCGGGCCAGGACCACCAGAGTGGGAGCCAGTCCGGGGTGCTCAGCCACTCCGCTTCGGTCAGCGGTTCCACTCGCGTGCCTCCGACCCACCGGGGGCGTGCAACGACCTCGGGATCGCCCCGGCGTAGCGGCTCAAGTGCTCGCATGGTCGTCCCGATCCCGACCGACCTGGCGGCCGGCCAGGACAGCGGTGCAGCCGACCACGACGAACGGATAAAGAACGACCGCCTCGACCCAGACGACCCGGTCGAGGGCCGCCCACCCGGCCCACAGGCCCTCAACCACGATCACGGCCGCGACGACCAAGAGGCCGAGCAGCAGGCCCCACGGGAAGGCTTTCCGCCAGCCGGCGGGCCAGGACCAGAAACTCCGGCTTCCCATCCGTTCTCCGTGAGGGAACGAGCGGTCGGCTACCTCCCGGTCGAGGGAACCACGATTCCCTTCTCCGGCCGCCTCGACCCGCCTGTCAGGGGGCGAAACCCACCCGTTCCATATACTGAAAACATGAACACCGAGACGCGACCCGCACCCATCTCCTTCAACGCCAAGCGGCAGTTCCAGGCGATGCTCGACATGGGCTGGCAGCGGAGTGGGCCGGAATCCTGCCTCCTTCATCACCCCGACGACTATGACCTGATGGTCCAGTTCGACCCCGTTACCGACACGCTCCGGATGTCGCCCAGCCTGGCACGGGCACTCGACCTGATCATCCCGACCCCCGCCGGCCGGAGCAAGAACTTCTGGCGGCAGTCCCGGTCGGTGGCCACCCTCCATGTCCCGATCGCCTGATTTCCTGCGGGCCCGGGGTCTTCGGTCACTTTCTTGATCCTCTCGGCCCGATCGTGGTAGGGTTTTTCATCAGCCTGTCGCAGAACTCATCGTCGACCGAAAGGGGCGGGGTTCACCGCCCTATGGTGTCTGGCTCAAGGGCAGGAAGTCGGCAGTTGGCAGTCCGGCCGAGTCGTTGGGGGGACGGCAGATCCTGGACATCGGGCCGGGATGGCCGCCCTCGCCGGGTTCGTCGGGCGGGCGTGAGTGCGTGGCGTCTTTTGGAGGAGAACGGCGATGAGCGGTCCGGGGAGCGTAACGGGGTGGCTGGACCGACACGCGGCCGGGGTCCGGGGCGGGGGCGAGGCCCGGCTCTGGGAGCGGTACTTCTCCCGGCTCGTAGCTCTGGCCGGGCAGCACCTGCGGTCGCGGGCCCGGGGGGGTGATGAGGCCGAGATGGCCCTGTCCGCGTTCGACGCCTTCGTCCGGGCGGGCTCAGCCGGCCGGTTCCCCCGGCTGGGCGGGGCGGACGACCTGTGGCGGGGGGTTCTGGCGATGGCCGCCCGGAAGGCCGAGGACGCTTCCCGTAACCCGGCCCGGGGAAAACAAGGCGGC
>JAQGHQ010000563.1 GCA_028288765.1 Gemmataceae bacterium
AGTCGGGGGAGGGTACCTTGGTACGGGGGGCGGGTTCGGCGGCGGGTTCGGCGGCATCCAGGGCGGGTTCGGCGGCGGGTTCGGCGGCATCCAGGGCGGGTTCGGCGGCGGCGGCATCCAGGGCGGATTCGGCGGCGGGTTCGGCGGCATCCAGGGCGGGTTCGGCGGCGGCGGGATCAAGGGGGGCTTCGTTGGCGGGTTCAAGGGGGGCTTCGGTGGCGGGATCGGCGGGATCGCTGGTGGTGGATTCGGCGGAATCGGCGGGATCGGCGGGATCGCTGGTGGTGGGTTCGGCGGGATCGGCGGGATCGGCGGGATCGCTGGTGGTGGGTTCGGCGGGATCGCTGGTGGTGGGTTCGGCGGGATCGGCGGATTCCAGATCGGCGGCGGGAAGATCGGGTTCGGCGGCGACTACGGGATCTGAACCCGCTGCTGGTCATAGTCCCTTTTTTGACACCGGGCGGAGACTGCTCCGCCCACGGCCATGCGACAGCGTCACCATCTCCTGGTCGGGTGGCCGGTCCGCGGGACCGGCCGCCATCGAGCGGCCGGAAGCCAGTCCCAGCCGACGGTCGTGATTCCGGCTTGCCCGTTGCTGCCACCCGATCGCTCGTTCGGTCCTTGCCCCGTTGTAACCCGTCTTCTCATCGTCTCACCGATCTGCACGCGCCCGGGTTCATCCACCCGGATCAGGCGGAGTCGTCCGGGGCCGGTTGGTCGGTCACTTTTCCCCGGGCCCACCGGGCCACCAGATTTCCCCCCGGTGCGACCCGCCTCAGCCCCGCCCGGTTGAGCACGTCCCGGTTCGCTCATGCCGCTCCCCCCACTCCCGCGAACCGCCCTGACAACCTCCGAGCGGGAGCGTCACGACGGGGCCCTAGAACTCCCCGCAATTGACTGCCCGGCGATCCGTCCCCGGTCACGACCGGTTACACGAGAAGCCCTTGACCAGCCCGCACGCCTGCTATGATGGCGAAAAGAGGGACAGAAGTACCTCGGCGGTCATAACAGCCGCAAACAATTCAGGTCAATCACTTGCCCCACTTCACAAGGACATCCGCTGATTCCAGGATGCCTGATCACTTCGAGGGAAACCCATGTTCCAATCCCTTCATCGTCCGCTCGGCTACCTGACCTTCGGATTGGCCGTGTGTGCCATCATCCCGATGACCGGGGTTATCAAGGCCCAGATTCCCCCGGCCCGTACCCGGATGCTCCCCTTCCAGCCGAACGGCGTCATCCGGCCGCACCTGGGGAACCAGTTCAACACCACCACTTTCCTGGGCGTCACTCAGAGCGGCATTACGGGTACGGGCATCACCGGCGGCATTACGGGTACGGGCATCACCGGCGGCATTACGGGCATTACGGGCATCACCGGCGGGATCGGCGGGATCGGCGGGATCGGCGGCGGGTTCGGCGGCATCCAGGGCGGGATCACCGGAGGCATCCAGGGCGGGATCACCGGAGGCGGCCAGATCGGCGGCCAGTTCGGCGGGGGAATTCAGCTATTACCCCGAACCACTATTGGGTATCTTGGCATCGGCGGGATCGGCGGTATCGGCGGGATCGGCGGCGGGTTCGGTGGCATCGCCGGCGGATTCCAGGGCATCGCCGGCGGATTCCAGGGCATCACCGGCGGATTCCAGGGCATCGCCGGCGGGGTCGGCGGGATCGGCGGCGGCGGATTCCAGGGCATCGCCGGTGGAATCGGCGGTATCGGCGGTATCGGCGGTATCGGCGGATTCCCGGGCATCGCCGGTGGGAAGATCGGGTTCGGCGCTGATTACGGCCTCTGACTTCACATTCCCCACGTATCACGACCGGCGCGTGACTGAGTCACGGGCCGGTCGCTTTTTCGGCCGCCGGGACCCGCGGGTCGCCCCACCCCGACACCCGGTTGCCGTCGACGCATTTCCCCGTGGTTTTCTATAATCCCAAATCCCGACCCTCCACTCCGCCAGGGGCAGCGGCCATGCACGACCGGATTGCATACCAGGGGATCACATTCGACGACGTGCTGCTGGAGCCCGGGTACAGCGACGTGATCCCGAGAGACGTGGACGTCCGAACCCAGCTCACCCGGAACGTCCGAATCAACATCCCGATCGTATCCAGCCCGATGGACACGGTGACCGAGAGCGAACTGGCGATCGCCCTGGCCCAGGAGGGCGGGATCGGGATCATCCACAAGAACCTGAGCGTGGCCCTCCAGACGCGCGAGGTGGACAAGGTCAAGCGGAGCGAGAACGGGATCATCACCGACCCGATCACCCTGCCCCCGGACGACACCGTCGGGCACGCCCGGCAGATCATGGAGGAGCACCACATCAGCGGGGTGCCCATCACCGTGAACGGCCGGCTCAAGGGCATCCTCACCCGCCGGGACCTGAAATTCCTGACCGACAACGGCCAGAAAATCGCCGCGGTCATGACCCAGGACGACCTGGTCACCGCCCCGGAGAACACCACCCTCGAGGCGGCCGAGCAGATCCTGACGAAAAATAAGGTGGAGAAGCTGCTCCTGGTGGACGATGAATTCAGACTGAAGGGGTTGATCACGATCAAGGACATCGACAAGACCCAGAAATTCCCGCACGCGTGTAAAGACGCCCGGGGGCGGCTGAAGGTCGGGGCGGCAGTCGGGGTCCACGACCACGACCGGGCCGCCTCTCTGATCGCGGCCGGGGTAGACGTCCTGGTGGTCGATTCGGCCCACGGGCACAGCCGGAACGTGGTCGAGACGGTCCGGGAGCTGAAGCGGCGGCACACGATCGACGTGATCGCGGGGAACGTGGCCACCGCCGACGGGGCAAGGGCCCTCGCCGACGCCGGGGCGGACGCGGTCAAGGTGGGTATTGGCCCGGGGAGCATCTGCACGACGCGGATCGTTTCCGGGGTCGGGGTGCCGCAGATGTCGGCGATCGCGAACGCCGCGGAAGGCCTTCGGGGGGCGGGGATCCCGCTGATCGCGGACGGCGGCATCCGGTACAGCGGGGACATCACCAAGGCCCTCGCCGGCGGGGCATTCGCGTGCATGATCGGCGGGCTGTTCGCGGGGCTGTCCGAGAGCCCGGGGCAGACCATCCTGTACCGCGGGCGAACGTTCAAGGTGTACCGCGGGATGGGGTCGCTCGGGGCGATGATGGCCGGGTCGGCCGACCGGTACCAGCAGATTGGATCCGCCCCCACCCCGGCCGGCCGGGCGGCGAACGGGAAACTGGTCCCGGAGGGAGTCGAGGGCCGGGTCCCGTACAAGGGCCACCTCGCCCCGTTCGTGTACCAGCTGGTCGGCGGGTTGCGCGCCGGAATGGGGTACTGCGGCAGTCGGACGCTCGAAGAACTCAGGACCAAGACCCGGTTCATCCAGGTGACCGCGGCGAGTGTGCAGGAGAGCCACCCGCATGACATTGCTATTACCCAGGAATCGCCGAACTACAGCACCGCAGACCCCGCGTCTGTGGACGACCTGTAAGCTGGCCGTACTGGCGATACTCGCCGGCACCCCGGCGCTCGCCCAACAGCTGTACCGCCCCCCCGCGGGCCCGCCGGCCGCGTTCGGGACACCCTTCCCGTCACAGATCCAGCGATACCCCGGCGGTACAACCGGGGCCCAGCCCGGCCCGGCCATGAACGCCCAGGCGGGGTACGTCCCACCCACCGGCGGGGGCCCGAATACCGGCCCCCCGCCGGGGTATCGGTCCGTAGGCGGGACGGGGCAGGACCCGCCGCCCGCCCCGGACCGGACGGGTCCGGTCGGGGGGGGCGGCGGCCGGGTGATGTACTTCCACAAGCCGGCCGACGCCCTGGCCCCGGACACACCGCCGGACGCCGGCGCGGTGGCGATGGCCGCCCCCGCGGGCCCGGCGGGCGTCCCGGACGTTCCGGCCCCGACGCCGGGAGCCCTACCGCCACCCACCCGGGCAACGGTCGCGGACCGCCCGATCCCGGCCCCGGAGGTCGCATTCACCCCGCCGATCCTACCGACCCCGGTGCCGCTGCCGTTCGCCCCGACCGCGGCCCAGCCCCCGGCACCCGCCCAGCCGTTCCCGTCGGAACCGGCCCCGCGGCCGGAGGACCTCAAGAAACCACCACCCGGTGTCACCGAACTCCCGAAGCCGGCACAGATCTTTCGGATGTACGACGACGCCACGCTCCGGCGTTTTATCCTCGAGGCCGTCGCCGAACGGCTGAATGCAGCCGAGCAGGTGAGGAAACCCGGCGAGAAGAAGAAAGAGTACAAGCCGGAGGACCTGGCCCCGTTTCCGCCGCTCCCCGCGGTCACCCCGCCGGGCGTTGTCTACGCCCCGAAGACGGAGAAGCTTCCGCCGGGCAAGATGGTGTACGAGCCGATGTTCGTCATCCACCGCCGGCTGCACTTCGAGGAGAAGAACGCCGAGCGGTACGGGTGGGACTTCGGGTTCATCCAGCCGTTCGTGTCGACCATCTCCTTCTACAAGAACGCGCTGCTCTGGCCGAACAGCCTGGCTTCCGGGTTCGAGGTCGGGTTCTGGGACACGAGCGCCGGCAAGTGCCTGCCGGGCAGCCCGACCCCGTACTACCTGTACCCGCCCGGGCTGACGATCACCGGCGTGCTGGCCGAGGCCTCGGTCGTCACCGGGACGGTGGCCCTCACGCACCCGGCCAGGTTGCTCATCGGGGTCGGGGCTCCCCCGTGATCCGGGCGCTGTCGGACTTCCACCGGGCCGCGGGGGTTCGTCCCCGCGGCTTTTTTTGTCGGCCTGTTATCATGTGGGTATGGACCGGCCGCCCCCCTGGATCGAGCCCCGAACCGCGTACGTCCACGTCCCGTTCTGTGCCCACCACTGCGGGTACTGCGACTTCGCGGTCACCGCCGGGCGGGACCACCTGATCGAGCTGTACCTCGACGCCCTCGCGGTGGAACTCGCCGCCGGCGGGTGCCCGCGGCCGGTCGAATCCCTGTTCATCGGCGGGGGGACACCGACCTACCTGAGCCCGGACCAGCTCCGCCGGCTGCTGAACACGATCCGGACGTGGTTGCCGCTCCCGGCCCCGGCCGGCGCGAGTCCGCCCGAGTATTCGATCGAGTCCACCCCAGACAGTCTGACGGACGAGAAGGCGGCGGTCCTCGCCGCGTTCGGGGTAAACCGGGTGAGCATCGGGGTGCAGTCGTTCCGCCCCGACCTCCTCGCCGCCCTCGACCGCCGACACACGTCCGACCAGATTCCGCGCGCGGCGGAGATCGTCCGCCGGTACGTCCCCGCCCTGTCGTTCGACCTCATCTTCGCCGCCCCGGGGGCGACCCCCGCCGCCTGGGCCGCGGACCTCGACGCGGCCCTCGGGTTCGGCCCGACCCATCTTTCCACCTACGGGCTGACCTACGAGAAGGGCACGCCGCTCTGGAAACAAGCCCGGAACGGGCTCGTCCGGCCGGTGGACGAGGACGCGGAGCTGGCGATGTACGAGTACGCCATCGACCGGCTGACCGCGGCCGGGTTCGAGCACTACGAGATCTCGAACTTCGCCCGCCCGGGGGGGCGGTGCCGGCACAACGAGCGGTACTGGGCGAACGAGGCGTATCACGGGTTCGGCGTGGGGGCCGCCCGGTACGTCGGCGGGGTGCGCGAGCTGAACGTCCGGGACACGACTCTGTACGTGCGAAAGGTCCTCGCCGGCGAGCCCCCGACGCTCCAGACCGAGTGTCTCGGCCCTCGCGACCGTGCGTTCGAGACGATCGGGACGCAACTCCGCCGGGCCGCCGGGATCGCCCGGCCCCGGTTTCGCGAGCAGACCGGGTTCGAGCTCGACGATCTGGTCGGGGATCGGGTCGCCCCCCTGGTGCGCGAAGGCATTCTCGCCGACGACGGGGCCGGCGTCCGCCTCACCCGCCGCGGGAAGTGCGTCGCCGACGGGGTGATCGAGGAGCTGATGAAGAGCCTCGGCGAGAGGGGGACTTGAGCCCCCGCCGGCCGAACCATCATGCTTTCACCAGAACCGCCCCTTCCCCGTTCCGGAGCGACACGGAGCTGACCACCGGGCCGAGCGTGCCGTCGGCGTTGACCGCCCGGTAGTTCCCGCCGAGCGGGACCGCGGTCGCGGTCGCGTCGTCGAGCCTGCCCTGTCCGACCTGGAGGGTGTACGACAGGGGCTTGTACAGCACGAGACCGTTCGAGTACGAGCGGCCGAACACCTTGTAGGTGAGGGCCGGGTTCTCCGGGTCGGCCCCGGTCGCGAGCACCTGCATCGCGCCGCCCGGCTGCCCGATGTTCACCCCCGCCGCCGCCGTCCAGTGTTGCGACCACGACGTGTTCGGGCTCGACCCGCCGTAGAACATCAGCATCGTGCGGGCGGGGTCTCCCAACAGGTAGTAGTACGCCAGGGTCGCGATCTGGGTCCGCGGGTCGGTCGGGGAGCCTCCGTTCGGCAGGCTGTCAATGACCACATACGGGTTCCCCGCGGCGGCCAGCCGCTGGGCCACTATCCCGTACACGTCCCCGACCTGGGACCAGGTCGAGGCCAGCGGGCGCAGGAGGAACTCCTCGAACACCGCACCGGCCGCGGCCGCGACCGCCCCAGCCTGGGACCCCCCGCCGGAGGTGTTGACCATCACCAGCTTGCCCGGCCCGACCGCCCGGGAGACGGCCGCGACCAGGGCCCCGGAGTCCGTGCTGTAGGTGGCGGTCGGCTCCGCCACCGCCACCCCCTGGAACGGCAGCTTCCCCGACTCGTTGTCCAGGAAGATGCCCGCGGCAAGCGGGTTCTGGGCCAACAGCTGAACGCTGAACCCGGCCGCCCACGCCTGGAACCCGGCCGCCGACGGGTTGGTGATGAACCGCATCGGCCCGTAGTTCGGGTAGAAGAGACGGGACTGGTAGGCGAACCGGGCGTTGTCGCCGGGCGTGCGGGCGGCCCACTCGGCGTCGTTCAGGTAGCCGTCGTGGTCCTTGTCCGCCGCGGCGTCGAACACCGGGATCACCCCAGTGCTGCCGTTCGAGGTCGTGTAGTCGGCCCCGAGCAGCGACTGGAGGACCGGGGCCTGGGCCGCGGCCCCGGCGGTCGTCAGGAACCGGACGTAATACAGCCGAATGCCGCCGGGTTGAACGGCCGCCGTCACCCAGTCGGGGGGCGGGTCGAACGTGACCGTCCCGGACCGGGTCAGCCCGTTCGTCCCGTCCTGCTTGATCGTCAGGGTCTTCCACCCGGTCGGGTTCCCGTTCGCGTCCACCGCGGTCGCGTACTGCCACGACCCGGACCACCCCGCGGCCGCCGCCTGCTTCAGGTTGACGTCCACTTCCGCGAACCGGTCGGGATACCCGACGGCGGTCCACTGGCCGGCGCCGCCGAGGCCGAACCCGGTCCCGGTCGTGTTGTGGGCGGCCGAGGTGAGATCCGTCGGTGCCCCGGCCGCGGCCGACTGGAAGGCCCCCCAGAACCAGTTCACCGGTTTCGAGGACGCGCTGGTCCCGCTGTACGCGGTCGGCTGGGTGACGTGGTAGAACGCGGTCTCGGGATCGATCCCGTTCGCGGCCGCGTAATTCAGCCAGCTCAGGAGAAGTCCTTCGTACAGGTTCGAGACGTTGCTGTAGACCAGCTGGGGGGTGTTCGGGGCCGTCGCGTTGATCGTCTGCATGTACTGGGGGTTGGAGACAACGAGATCGACGTTGTTCTTGAGGAGTTGCGTCTCGGTCGCCCCGAACGGTGTCCCGCTATACGCCAGCTCCGCGATCCGGATGCTCGGGTTGTGCTGCGGGATGCTGACCGTGGCCGGCGGCGGGCTGGTGGTCGCCCCGGCGGGGCCGGCCGAGAAGTCGTCGAAGGTGACCGTCCCGGCGTACCGGGCCACTCTCCCCACCCCAACTAGTCCCGCCCCGGTGATCGCCGCGTCGCGGACGTCGAAGACGTTGGCCTGGCTCGACGACCACGCCCCGGCGGAGGTCAGCCACTGCTTCGTGTCACTCCGGTATACCGACCCCAGCAGTTCGTTCCCCACGGCCGTGAGCCGGACCTGGGCCCACTGCCAGCTGAAGTAGTCCGACGAGCTCAGTGAACCGAGCGTCGTCGTCACCCCGTTCACCACCCGGACGAGATTCGCCTGCACCCCGCGGGAAATGGTTAATGCGTAGTACGTGGGGCTCGCGGTGTTCAGGTTCGACCCGCGGACGATCAGCTGCGCGGGGATCAGGGTGTCGAGGAACACCGCGGCAGAGGCGGTCACGTCCGCGGGCAGTTCGGTCGAGTACCAGGCGCGGGCGGAAGCGGCCGATCCACCGGTCGAGGCGAGCCCGTCGGCCCCGCTGAGGGCGCGGGCCGAGCTGACCGCGAACCCGCCCGGCGGATCGCCCGTCCACCCGCTCCAGCCCGCCGGCAACTGGCCCGGCGGCGTGGTGTCGAACGACTGACTCACCCCGACCGGAGGCGGCGAGGCCGGGGGGAGCTGCTGGAAGTTGTCGAGGGTGGTCGGGTCGGCGTACATCGCCCCGCGGCCGATGCCGATGTGCCCGGCGGCATCGGGGAGACTGGTGTTCACCGTGATCGCGTTCGTCGCGGCGGACTGCCACGTCCCCTGGGCGTTGAGGTACTGGCCGGTATCCTGGCGGACCACCTGGACCGCGACCGACGAGCCGGTCGGGACGATCGACACCTGCACCCACCCCCCGGAGAAGTACGTCGACCGGGGCGAGGCGACGCCCGCGAGGACCTTGGCGGCCCCGTTCGTCACCTCCACCACACTGAGGGACACCCCGCGGGTGATGACCGCGGCGAGGTAACTCGGCGTGGACGTCCCGAGATTGGTCCCGCGGGCGAACACGAACGTCGGGACCAGGGAGTTGAGTTTCACCGCCGCCGCCGCGCCGGTGTCGCCAGACACCACCTGCGATTCCCACGCCAGCCCGGCGGTCGGACTCGCCCCCGACGACACCACCCCGATCGATCCACCCACCCCCTGCCCGGCCGCTGTCGCGAACACGGTCGACCCGTCGTTGCTCCACTCCGCCCACCCGTTCGGGAGGGCGGGTGTGGTGGTCGAATCGAAGGTTTCGGTCGGGCCGCCGGTCGGGTTTTCGCGGGTTTCAAGGGATTCGAGTGCGAGGCGCACGCGATCGGGTCGCGACATGGTGCGTTGCTCCTCAAAGGTGCGGATCGGACCGGGGGGGCAGGCCGGGTACGCCGGGCGGGTCCCGGCGGTTCGGGCGGGGCCGGCCGCGACCGAATCCAGAAAGAACTGAAAAAGAATAAACCGCCGGCAGCCTCCGGGGCGACAATTTGCTCCAGGCGAACGGAGAGAAGTGATTGAGCCGCCCTCACCGCACCGAGGACGGGTACGATGCCTACGACCGGCTTCACACGGCGGCGGTGGGATGTTCTGGGCCGGTCGGGCGGAAGCGGCGGGTGTGTGGGGTCCGACCGGACGACCGGGACGGACCGAACGTGACGGTAATGCGGACGAGCCTTCCTACCCGCAGTAGAAGTGCCTTCACGGTTATCCCTTCTCGGAGCGCCTGCCTCACCGGCGGGCGTGACCGTCCTCACGCCTCGGCCGACGTCCCCCCTTCCCCGACCCGGACGACCCGGATGGTCGGGAACCGCGGCCCGCCCTCGATCGGGTGACCGGCCAGAACGATCACCCGCTCCCCGGGGAGTACGGTCCCGGCCACAAACGCATCCCGCACGGCCGTCGCCATCCGGTCACCGCCCGGCCCGACCGGCGTCATCCGGACCGGGATTACCCCCCACACCAACGTCAGCCCCTGCAGTACCCCGTCCGTTGGCGCGACCCCGACCACCCGCACCCACGGCCGGTGCCGGATGACCAGCTTCGCCGTCCGCCCGGTCAGGGTCGGAACGACGATCGCGGCCGCGCCGACCTCCGACCCGAGCTCGCACGCCGCCAGGCTGATCGGGTCGTCGATCCCGACTTCCGGGCGGGCGAAATCCGCCCCGAACAACGTGCCGGTCTGTTGAAGGTGGGTTTCCGTCTCGAGCGCGATCCGGTGCATGCACGCGACCGCGTCGACCGGGTACCGGCCGACGGCGGTCTCGCCGGAGAGCATGACCGCGTCCGTCCCGTCGAAGATGGCGTTCGCCACGTCGCTCGCCTCGGCCCGGGTCGGGCGGGGGTTCTCCCGCATCGAGTCGAGCATGTCGGTCGCGGTGATGACCGGCTTCCCGGCCGCCCGGCATTCCGCGATCAGCATCTTCTGGACGGTCGGCACCCGCTCGAGCGGGATCTCGACCCCGAGGTCCCCCCGGGCGACCATCACCCCGTCGAACGCCTGCACGATCGCCGCCGCCCGGTCGACCGCCTCCGGGCGCTCGATCTTGGCGATGACGGGGAGCATGAGGCCGACCTCGGCGAGGGCGGCCCGGACCTCGGCGGCCGCCTCCGGCCCGCGGACGAACGACAGGGCGACCCAGTCCACGCCCGCCTTCGCGGCGACGGCCAGTGCCTCGCGGTCCCGATGGGTGATCGAGGGGATCGAGAGCGGGGTGTCGGGCAGGTTGAGCCCCTTGTTCGGCTTCAACGTACCGCCGACCACCACCCGCGCGGCGAGCCGGCCCCCGCGGGTGGCCAGTGCATCCAGTTGCATCCGGCCG
The DNA here is from genome assembly GCA_028288765.1 of Gemmataceae bacterium. GTDB lineage: Bacteria > Planctomycetota > Planctomycetia > Gemmatales > Gemmataceae > Urbifossiella. The sequence goes on from JAQGHQ010000563.1 coordinate 10,579, forward strand.
TCGTCGAGGAGCATCCGGTGGCCCGGCCGGACGTCGACAAGGACTTCGGGCTCGGTGAGGGTGAGGTCGTCGGGGTGGATGGGGTCTGAGGTGGTGGAAAAGTAGATCTCCGCCCCGGGCCGGAGGTCGCGGGGGGCGGTGATGGTGACCCGCAGCTTCGGGCCGGGAAGGTCAGCGAGCACGGCGGCGAACTTCCCGACCCGGCGGGCGGCCTCGCGGAACCGGTGGATGCGGTCGGTGTGTTCCTCCGCCGACCCGTGGGAAAAGTTGATCCGGGCGACGTCGACCCCGGCCCGGAGGACGGCTTCGAGCGTCCCCGGGTCGTCGGTCGCCGGCCCGAGGGTCGCTACAATCTTGGTTCGCCGGGGCACGGGTTCTCTCCTTCGGGTTCGGATGGCCGGCGGCCGGGGGAGGGAACCGCACACCCGGGGGTGATGTATGGCCGGGCGACGAGTGCTTCAATCGTTCTCCTTCTGGGCCGGGGTCGTTATGGCCCTGTGGCTGACCGGTGTGGGTTGCGCGGTCGTACTTGCCGTCCTCGGACCGGAGCCGGCTCTGCGGCATCCCGCGGTCACGCTGACGGCCGATCTCTCTGTCGGTGGCTGGTTCGTGGCGACGAGCGTGATGCTCCTCCTACGCCCGGCCGAGTGGCAGGCACTCGGCCCGCGGGTGCGGTTCGCCAGGCTGGTTTGGGCCCTCGGCCTGACGATGCACGTGGTCCACGTGGTATTCGCGTTTTGGCTCGCGCACAGCTGGTCGCATTCCGCGGCGATGAGTCACGTCAAGGCGACCGGGGGGTTCGGCTGGGGGATCGTGGCGAACTATCTCTTCGCGGCGGTGTGGGCGGCGGATGTCGCGTGGTGGTGGGCGGACCCCGCCGGGTACGCGGTCCGGCCGCGGTGGGTCGGGTACGCAGTCCACGGGTTCCTGGCGTTTATCGTTTTCAACGCCACGGTCGTGTTCGCCACAAGCTCATTCACCCGCGAAGTGGCGATCCTGTTGGCGGCGTGGGTGGGGTGGCTCCTCGTCCGGAAGAGATCCCGGCAATGACCCAACCGACCGGGAAGCCCGCCCCGTCCTCATCGACTCCGGCAGTCAGCGTCGCCGCCCACCCTCTGGATCACCTGTTGTTCCGTTCCACAAAACCTCATGTTCATCCGTCGCGACTTGGTAAGTCGAGCGGCGGATGAAATCAGATTCGGTCTTGTGGCACAGGTCTCCAGACCTGTGTAGCTTCACAGGTCTGGAGACCTGTGCCACAAGAAAATCAGCCTGCCCGACCCGCTGTCGCGTATCTCCCACCTGCGCCTTCTACTCTCCGCCCACACCTGCGAGTGCGACCGTCAGCCCCGCGGAGAGACGATTCACCTCGTTCACCGGCGACCGGCCCGCCGGGCGGTGACAGGTTTTGACAGGGTTTGACAGGTTCCGGGCGGGCTTGCTCGGCCTGTCTCCCTCACCCGTGGCAAGAAGGGACGGGGTGAGGTCGACCGGACGGGGTTCCCGAGCGGAACCTGCATTCCCGCCACCACTTGCGGGAGTAATAACGGGCTCGCGGACTGTGTCGGGCGCGGCGGGATGCTCCTCCTGTGTGGTGGTGAATTCGGCGGGCGGTGTGACAGGTCGGGGTGAGTCGACGGGTTCGGACCGGATGGGGTCTTGCGGGCCGGAGGCCTGGGGGACCGGTGTCGCGGGTGAGAGGCTGTCGGTCGTGGCCGGCGGGGTCTCGGACGGGTCGGCGCGGAGGTCCCGGTCGCAGAGTTTCACGGCCAGTTCGATCAACGTCTTCGCGGCCCGGAGCTGGATGCCCTCGGATTCGCTTCCGAGCAGACGGTGGAGGGTGTCGCAGGCGTCGGACGTCGCCCCGACGATCCGGCCGCAGGTGGTATCCAGGGCCGCCGCCCGGATCTCGAACACCCGAGCCTGGACGGCGGGGTCGCGGAGCCGGTGGTAGACGGTCCTCTCGCTGACCCGGACGGTCCTGGCCGCGGTGGTGATCGTCCCGCCGACGGCCAGGGTTTGGGCCAGGAGCTCGTCCGCGGCCCGCGAGGTGTGCCCGATCATCAGTTGTTCTCCCCCAGGTGATTGCCCGTACACAGGGTACCCGGCCGGGTGCCGGTCGAGAAGGGACGTTGGCCGACGGTCCGGGGGGCGATTTTGAAGTGCATTTCCTGGGATCGCGGCCGGGTAGATTTTCTCCTGCCCTACTTCTTTCTCAGCAACTCGTCGGTGATTGGCTTGTAGACAGAGTTGTCCCCACGCCTGGAGTAGTTCCGGGCGTACGAACCTTTTTCGATGTGCTTGGCCAGCCACTTCTCCTCTTCGAGAAGGACCCACAGGTTGTGAGTGGCCCGGCAACAGAAGCCGTGCTGTTCGGGGTGCTTGTCCTCCTCTGGCGGGCTATGCATGACCTCCATCCGAGGACCTCGGATCGGAGATGTCTGTACCCCGGAGTGGTTGTAGTCCACAGCCCAGGGTCGCGAGCGGAGCGAGCGCACCCTGGGTGGCGGTCGGTCGAGGTCGAGCTCGTCCCCGACCGCCTCCCGGAGCGGGATCCCCCGACCCAGGGTGCGCGAAACGCGACCCTGGGCTGTGGACTACAACCCCTCCGGGGTAAAAGCCGGTGCCGGTTCCCTTGTCAAAGCGGTTCTTACAACAATGTGGGTAATGCATAGTCGGGCGGGCGAGAGCATAATCCGACCATTGTCCCGGACGGGTCGGCGCGTCACAGGCTCTTGTGCCATGCGGTCCGGTACGCCGCTTCGAGGTTCCGGACGTACTTCACCCCCTGCGTCAGCGGGCACGACTCCACCATCTCCCGGAGGCTTCCGCGGAGGTCCGCCAGCCCGGCCCGCTGCTCGCTCCAGATCGCGGCCAGCTCCACCAACTTGTCCGGCGAATCGGCCACGAACTCCGGCAGTCCCAGGTTGTTCAGGATGCTCACCCCCTGCCGGGACCGGTAATCCCGGCCCGCCACGGTGAGGACCGGGATGCCCATCCACAGGGCGTCGCACGTCGTCACCCCGCCGTTGTACGGGAACGGGTCGAGCGCGAGGTCGAGCGGCTGGTACGCCTCGAAGTACTCCCCCGCCGGCAGGCGGTAGACGAGCTCCAGGCGGTCCGCCATCACCCCGAGCTGGGTGAACCGCTCGGTCGTCGCGCGGGCCGCCTCCGCGGACCGCCCGGCGAGTAGGACCAGCCGCGACCGCGGCACCGCCTGCAGCACCCGGGCCCACGTCTCGACGCACGCGTCCGACAACTTGGCGGGGTTGTTCAGGCACCCGAATGTGAACGTCCGGCGGGCCTGCGACGGGAGGGCGGTCGGGGACGGGGCCGCCGCCGGCGGGTGGTACGCCCACGCCACCTCCGGCAACCGCAGAATCGCCTCGGTGTACAGGGTTTCGGTTTCCCCCGGCGGGTCGGCGAACGGGTCGGAGACGCGGTAGTCGATCGCCTTCACCCCGGTCGTACAGGGGTAACCGAACATCGTCAGCTGGACAGGGGCCGGCCGGCGCGCGAACACCTGGAGCCGGTTCCCGGCCGTGTGGCCGCTGAGGTCGACGAGGACGTCGATCTCGTCGGCCCGGACCGTCTCGGCCGCCTCACCGTCGGACAGGCCGGTCACCGGTCGCCACGTGTCCGCCAGCCGGCGCAGCCGGTCGGTCGTCTCGTCCGCCCGGGTCACGTTCGGGTAGCAGGTCACGTGGACCTGGTTCCGGTCGTGGTGGGTCAGGAGCAGCTCGATCAGCCCGGCGGCGGTGTGGGCGCGGAAGTCGCCGGACACGTACCCCACTTTGAGCCGGCGGTTGGGGTCTCCCGCCGGCCGCCGGGGCGGGCCGAGGCGGGGGAGCGGGTCGGCGTACCGGGCGGCCCAGGCGGCGTGTTCGGACCGGAGGTCCTCGGGCGTCGGGCCGGACTGGTAGCCGAGGGCGAGGAGGAGGTTGCTCCCGGTCCGCGGATCGGGGCGGAGGGCGAGGGCCTTTCGTAAGGCGTCGACCGCCTCGGGCACCCGCCCCTGTTCGGTCAGACTGGTGCCGAGGTTGCTCCAGGCGTCGGCGAACTCGGACCGGAGTTCGGTGGCCCGGCGGTAGTGATCCTGGGCCTCGTCGGCCCGGCCGAGGGCTTCGAGCGCGACCCCGAGCGAGTTGTGGGCGTCGGGGTAATCCGGGCGGAGCTTGAGGGCGAGTTCGAGCTCGGGGACCGCCCCCTCGTAGTCGCCCTTCGCGGCCAGGGCGAGGCCGAGGTTGTGGTGCCCGCGGGGTTCGTCCGGGCACTTGGCCACGAAATCCTGGAAGACCGCGACCGCGTCCTGGTTCCGGCCGGTCCGGAACAGGGCGTCGCCGAGCAGGTTGTACCCCTCGGCCAGGCCCGGGTCCAGGGCGACGGCCCGGCGGAAGCAGTCGATCGCGGTCTGCCAGTCCCCGGCGTCGCTGACCGCCAGCCCGAGGTTCAGGAACGCCCGGGGGTGGGTCGGGTCGATCCGCAGGACCGCCTGGTACGAGGCGGCGGCGTCCTTCGGGCGGTTCAGCTTCCGGTACAGGTTGCCGAGGTTGAAGTGGGCGTCGAGCTGGTTGGGGTTGGCGGCGATCGCCGCGGTGTACAGCCGCAGCGCCTCCTGCGTGTCGCCGGTCCGGACGACAATCACCCCGAGGTTCGAGAGTGCCCCGGCGTGCCCGGGGTTATTGTCGAGGATGAGGCGGTAGAGCCGTTCGGCGGCGTCGGTGTCCCCGGCCTGGTGACGGCTCACCGCCTCGGCGAACGTCGCATCGAGCGAAGGTATCACGGGCTCACTCCTACCGGTCCCGGGCGGGTACTGAGTACTGACTACCGAGTCCGGTATGCGCCCGCAACCCGGATGCCGCGGTCGGTTCTGCCCGGACCATGGCCCGCGAGGGCGATGACCCGTGGACGGGAGACGAAAAAACCCGGCCAGGGGCCGGGTCGTTCGGTAATCCGCGGTCGGGCCCGTGGTCACTCCCCGACGTACGGGAGCAGCCCCATGAACCGGGCCCGCTTGACCGCTACACTGGCCGTACGTTGGTACGCCGCGCACAGCCCGCTCCGCTTGCGGCTGAACAGCTTCCCCTGGCCGGTGACCAGCTTTTTCAGGTTGGTCACGTCCTTGTAGTCGACGAACGCCGGCCGCGGGCACCCGTCCTTCGTGCAGAACCGACAGCGGTTTTTCCGGTTCTTGCCCAGTTGCTTCGTCCGCACCATAACCCCCACCTACCCTTGTGCCGTGTGAAGTCGCCCTTAAAGTTTCCGGTGGTTCGGAAAGTGTCAGGTTAGGAAGTGACTGGGGGAGCGAAAAGTGCAAAGTGAAAAATGAAAAGTGCCGGCAGATCTCTCACATGTCCACGCAAAGCCGTGGACATGCCCCCATGCCGTCAGGAAGCAGCGTCTCGGCAACGGGAATCGTTGGCGGGCGCACGTCTCCAAGTCGTGGGCATGCCTCCCAACTAGCCCAGCGCGACTGCAAATCTTTTGGGCGTAACCGGGGTCGGACTCTCTGCCGGTTTTAAGGCCCCAAAGGGGTCGCCAGACAGTAGCCCAGGGCGTTAGCCCTGGGAGGCCCGGGCGGATCGCGCGGCCGCGTGTCGCCCCGGTGGGGCTCGGATCCGCGGCGGCCCTGGACCCAGGCCTGACGGCCTGGGCTACTGTCTGCCGCCCCGTTGGGGCTGAAGACGATGTGGCCCGCCATTGATCCTGGGAACCGGAGCGGACGGACGGTTACGCCCAAATCACTTCGCCCCGACCGAAAGGCTCACGCCATCCCGAGGTCCTGCTTCAGGGCGGTGTACCAGTTACTGAACCAGCCGGTCTTGATCTTGTTGTTCCCGGTGTCTTCCATGACCGTGACGATCATCTTCTTGACCTCCCGGTCGTTCTTCTTGCCCTGGATCTGCCGCTTCATGTTCTGGAAGATCAGGTCGAACTCCTTCTGATCGACCTTCCCGTCGTTCCCGGCCGCCGTCTCGACCTGGTCCTTGATCTGCTTGACGATCACGCTTTCCATGATGTAACTGCTCTCGTCGCACACCTGCACGAGGGCCATCCGGGCGCTGTCGATGCTCACCCCGAGCTGGATGGCAATCTGAAGGATCTCCCGCTCCTCGTTCTTGTCGATGTACTTGTCGTCGTAAGCCCGCAGCTTGATCTCGTTCACGAACCGCTTCTTGATGTCTTCGATGGACATGGCGACACTCCTGGGACGATGGCCGGACCGGGTTTGGAGCGGGTCGTCGGGAAAACCCGCTGATCGTATTTCGCCGCCGGGGGGAAATATTTGCCCCCGGCCGCCGGGGGCGAGGCTTTTTCTTCGTCGCCGGACGGGATCGTTATCGACTCGTCCCGGATTATACCGTACCGTACCGGCCGTGCAACGGACCGGGGCCGAACGCCGAGGTGGGGTGATGCCGACCGCGATGCCGACCGTGACACCGGTGACGTCTGGCCAGAAGAGCGTGGCGCCGGGGGCCGGGTGCGCCCTCGCCCTGCTCCTGGCGATCAACCTGTTCAACTACATCGACCGGTACGTCCTGGCGGCGATCCTCCCGCTCCTCGCGATCGACGCCGCGATGGTCGACCCGACGGACCCCGACCTCCAGGGCAAGCTCGGCCTGCTCAGCACGGCGTTCATGGTTTCCTATTTCGCCTTGTCGCCGCTGTTCGCGTGGCTCGCCGGGAGGATGTCGCGGTGGGTGCTGGTCGGGGGCGGGGTGATCCTCTGGAGCCTGGCCAGCGGCAGTTCCGGGCTCGCCACCGGGTACACCATGTTGTTCCTGACCCGGTGTCTGGTCGGGGTCGGGGAGGCCGCGTACGGGCCGGTCGCCCCATCGATGATTTCGGACCTGTACCCGGTCGAGCGGCGGGGGCGGGTGTTGTCCCTGTTCTACATGGCCATCCCGGTCGGCAGCGCCCTGGGGTACGTGATCGGCGGGCAGATGGCGGCCGCCACCGGCACCTGGCGGGACGCGTTCATCGTCACGTTCGCCGGGGGGGTGTTCGGGCTGCTCTGCTTTCTGATGCGGGACCCCGCCCGAGCCGCCGCCGCTCCCGGACCGGAGGGCGGACACCGGCCCGGCTACTTGAAGGTCCTCGGCGGGCTGGCCCGGGTCCGGTCGTTCGTGATCTGTAGCGCCGGGATGACGTGTACCACCTTCATTCTCGGCGGGGTGGCGGTCTGGGTGCCGGCGTACATCTTCCAGCGGGAAGCCCGGTTCGTGCTCGACGACCAGGCGCTCGCGAGGCTGACGGAAATGAAGGACACGGCGGGCCGGCCGCTGGTCCCGGCCGAGGTGCTGGAGAAACTCCGGACCGTGTCCGGCCCCGGGGTGATGACCTTCGCGGAGTTCCGGGACCTCCTGATCCGCACGCTCCCGGCCCCGGAGGAGCAGAAACTGTACTGGAGCCGCGTCTACGACGCGGCCACCGCCCCGGGCTCGATCACCAACGGCAAATCGACGTTCCTGTTCGGGGTCATCACGGTGGTGTCGGGGTTCCTCGCGACGATGCTCGGGGGGTGGCTCGGGGACCGGCTCCGGGGCCGGGTGAAGGGGGCGTACTTTCACGTCATCGGGTGGAGCACCCTGCTGGCGTGGCCGTGCTTCCTGGGCATCCTGTACCTTCCCTTCCCCTGGGCCTGGGTGATGATCTTCCTCACGGTATTCTGGCTGTTCTTCAACACCGGCCCGGCGAACACGATCCTGGCGAACGTGACCTCCTCCGGAGTCCGGGCGACCGCGTTCGCGATCAACATCCTGGTCATCCACCTGTTCGGGGACGCGATCTCCCCGGCGATCATCGGGTTCATCGCCGACCGGAGCAGCCTCCACACGGCATTTCTGTTGTGCTCGGTGTTCATCCTGCTCGGCGGCGGGCTGTGGGTCACCGGGGCCCGGTATCTGGACGACGACACCCGGCGGGCCGAATCCCAAGCGGCCGGGTCGGCGGCGTGACCTGGGGCAACCCTCTCACGACTCGGGGCCGCGATCGGCCGGTAGCCGATCACGGTCGCTTCGATTGCTTTCCCGCGGGTCCCCCCTGCCGCACCGTCAGCGCACTCCCCACAACACCCACGCCAGAAATCCGGCGTACGCGGCGAGCAGCACGTATCCTTCCCCCCGACGTACCCGGAGCCCGTTCAACAGGACCGGGAGCAGCAAGAGTGTCGCGAGCGCCAGGGCTGGCAACTCGTTCATCAGCAAGCGGTTCGAGACCGGGATGGGGCGGGCCAGGGCAGCCAGACCGAGCCCCAAAAGCAGGTTCAGCACTCCGGCCCCGACAACCCCACCGAGGACGGCATCCCCTTCCCCCCGTCGGGCGTTGCCGACCCCCGCCGCCACCGCGCGGAGTGTGATCCCCGGGGCAATCACCGTCAAGGCCACCGTCACCCCGCCGACATTCGTTTCGTGGACGAGTCCGCCCAACGCCCGAACCACCAGGGCGGCCCCGCCGGTCAGCCCGGCGACCCCGGCGAGCAGGAGAGCGCCGCCGACCCAGCCCACTCCCGGCTCGGCCTGGGGGGCGGCGGCCGGCGCGGGGGCCTTCTCTTTCCCGGAGACGCGAACCGCGAAGGCGGCCACGACCACCGCCGCGATGAGTAACCAGGCGCCCCCGACCTGGGAGATGACGCCGTCTCGGGCGAGGAACCAAACGAGAAGGGTCGCGGCGATATGCACCGCGATCCCGGGGCGGAGGACCCGCATTTGGGCGGCGAGCGGGCGGACCACGGCGGCAAGCCCGAGGACGAGCCCGACGTTCGCGACGTTGCTCCCGATGACCGTCGCCAGCGCGACCCGGGGGTAGCCGCTCAATGCGGAGGCCAGGCACACCGCGAGCACCGGGGCGGAGGAACTGGCTGCGGCGACCACAAAGAGGTCGATGGCCTGACCGTCCCCGAACGCCCGGGCCAGCCATGCCAGCCCGCGGGTGAAGAGTTCAGCCCCGCCCACGAGAACGACAAGACCGAAGAAGAACAGGGCCGCCGGATCCGACATGACCTGACCTCTGGGACCACCGCGGTACGCCCGATTGTACCCGCCGCCGCGACACGAACAGCTCGAACCCGGCCGCGCCGGCGGATGTCCGTCTGTGGACGGGCGTTTCCGCCCCACATAAGCCAACCGGACTACACGAACCCGAGGCGGTTGACCATGCCGAGCTACAACCCGGCCGACGTCGAGCGACGGTGGCAGGAGTTCTGGGAGACGAACAAGACCTTCCGCACCCCGGACCCGGGCGAACCGGGCACCGAGAACAGGCCGAAATTCTACGTCCTCGACATGTTCCCTTACCCGAGCGGGGCGGGCCTGCACGTCGGCCACCCGGAGGGGTACACCGCGACCGACATCCTGGCCCGGTACAAGCGGATGGCCGGGTTCCACGTCCTGCACCCGATGGGCTGGGATGCGTACGGCCTGCCGGCCGAACAGTACGCGGTCGAAAAGAACGTCCACCCCCGGCTTACGACGCAGGAGAACATCAAGACGTTCCGCAGGCAGATCAAATCCCTCGGCTTCTCCTACGACTGGGACCGCGAGGTCGACACCACCGACTCGGGGTACTTCAAGTGGACGCAGTGGATCTTCCTGCTGATCCACGATACCTGGTACGACCCCGTTCTGAAGAAAGGGCGGCCGATCAGCGAGCTGCCGATCCCGGCCGACGTGGCGGCGCGGGGTGAGGGGGCGGTGCGGCGATACCAGGACGACCACCGGCTGGCGTTCCAGGCCGAGGTGCCGGTGAACTGGTGCCCCGCGCTGGGCACGGTGCTGGCGAACGAGGAGGTCATTGACGGAAAAAGCGAACGGGGCGGGTATCCCGTCGAGCGGCGACCGCTGCGGCAGTGGCTGATGCGGATCACCGCCTACGCCGATCGGCTGCTGGAGGACCTGGAGCCGCTGGACTGGTCCGAGTCGATCAAGCAGATGCAGCGGAACTGGATCGGCAAGAGCGAGGGGGCGGAGGTCGACTTCCGGCTGGCCGATCACCCCCACACGATCCGCGTGTTCACGACGCGGCCGGACACGCTGTTCGGGGCCACGTACATGGTCCTGGCCCCGGAACACGAGCTGGTCGAGACGATCACCACCCCGGGGCAGGCCGCGGCGGTGAAGACGTACCGGGAGGCGGCGAGCCGGAAAAGCGAGTTCGAGCGGACGGAAGTGGCGAAGAAGAAGACGGGCGTGTTTACCGGGGCGTACGCGGTCAACCCGGTGAACGGGCAGAAGATCCCTGTCTGGATCGCGGACTACGTGCTGGCGACCTACGGCACCGGGGCGATCATGGCCGTCCCCGGCCACGACGAGCGGGACTTCGAGTTCGCCAAGCAGTTCGGCCTGCCGATCGTGACCGTGGTGAAACCGACCGACGCCTGGATGGAGAAGACCGGCAGCACGGTCGACGCACTGAACGAGGCCTACACCGAGGAAGGGACTGCGATCAACTCCGGCATTCTGGACTGTCTGCCGACACCGGAGGCGAAGCAGAAAATCACCGACTGGCTGGAAGAGCGGAAGATCGGCACGCGGCGGGTGAACTACAAGCTTCGGGACTGGCTGTTTAGCCGGCAGCGGTACTGGGGCGAGCCGTTCCCGGTGCTGCACGAGGTCGACCCGGCGGGTAACCCCACCTCCGCAACGCGCCGTCTGGACGTCGCCGATCTGCCGCTGACGCCGCCCGACCTGGAGGACTTCAAGCCGACGGGGACTCCCGAAGGGCCGCTGTCGAAGGCGACCGACTGGGTGAACGTCGAGATCGGGGGCAAGAAGTACAAGCGGGAGACGAACACGATGCCGCAGTGGGCGGGGTCGTGCTGGTACTTCCTGCGCTACATCGACCCGAAGAACACCGCCGCGCTGGCCGACCCGGCGAAGCTGAAGTATTGGCTGCCGGTGGACCTGTACGTCGGCGGGGCCGAGCACGCGGTCCTGCACCTGCTGTACGCGCGGTTCTGGCATAAAGTCCTGTTCGACCGCGGGTACGTCCCGTGCCCCGAGCCATTCCAGCGCCTGGTGAATCAGGGGATGATCCTGGGCGAGGTGGAATACCACATCTCCCCGGAGACGGTTGCCGCCCGCAGGGGGCAGCTGGCGGAACTCGGTATCGCGGTCTCCCACCGACCGGCCAAAGAGGAGGGGGACAAGGAGAGTTACGTCGTTGCCGTGACCGACGAGCAGATAGAGAAAAAACAGGGGAAAACTCTGCTGAAGGGCGTGGGAATCGAACTGAGCGGCCGGGCGGACAAGATGTCGAAGAGCCGGGGAAACGTGGTCAACCCCGACGACATCGTGAAGGAGTACGGGGCGGACAGCCTGCGGCTGTACGAGATGTTCATGGGGCCGCTGGAAGCGGTCAAGCCCTGGAACACCCGGAGCGTCGAGGGAGTCTACCGCTTCCTGTCGCGGGCCTGGCGGCTGATCGTCGACGACGCGGCCGAAGGACTGGCTCTGAGCCCGGCGGTGAAGGACGTGGAACCGGATAAGGAGACGCTGCGGGTACTGCACCGCACGATCCAGAAGGTGACTGAGGACACCGAGGGGCTGCGGTTCAACACCGCGATCTCGGCGATGATGGAGTTCACCAACCACGTCACCAAGCTGGAGGCCCGGCCGCGGTCGATCCTGGAGCCGTTCGTGCTTCTACTGGCTCCTTATGCCCCTCACGCCGCCGAGGAACTGTGGCGGGCGCTGGGGCACACGACGAGTCTGGCTTACGAGCCGTGGCCGCCGTTCGACCCTGCTCTGACGAGAGCCGACGAGATCGAGATCCCGGTGCAAGTGAACGGGAAGCTGCGGGCGAAGCTGAAGATGCCGGCCGAGGTCACCGACGCCGAGCTGGAGGCCGCCGCGCTGGCCGACGAGTCGGTGAAGGCCCAGATCGCCGGGAAGACGGTCAAGATGGTGAAAGTAGTCCCCAAGAAGCTGGTGAACGTGGTGGTGGCGGGATGATCTCTCCCTGCCAACTCAGCGGCCGCCTGTGGGTACAGGCGGCCGCTGTCGTGTGATAGCCGTCATGATGGCCGCCGCGAGAGTATTCGCGGCGAGGCTGGTGTCCCGTGCCAGCCGTCGGAACTCCCTCAGCAGCGACGGGGTCCGGAGAAGCGACTTGACCGCCTTGAAGGGAGACACCTCCCCACTCCCCAGCAGGCGAACCAGGGCCGGCGACAATTCTGTCTCAACCGCGTCCGACACCGCCCGGACCGAGAGAAACGGGACGCCGCCCCTGCCGCACGCTTCCGCCACAGCCGCGGACTCCATGTCCACGATGTCGGCCTGATACTGTGTTCCCAGTGCGAGCTTGGCGGGCGGAGTTGCCACGATTCGAGTCGTCGTCAACAACCGGCCGCGCCCGCTGCCGGCGCATCGCCACCCGTCCCCCGTCTCGTTAACGACCTCGGCCGGGACCATCACCTCCCCGACTGCCAGGCCCGACCGAAGCGCGCCGCAAAACCCCGCCATCACGACCAGTTCCGGGGACGGATCGGCCGTCCCTGGGTCGATGCCGAGTACCTGTTCGACGGCCTTCCGCGCAGCTGCCTGGCCGATCCCGGTGACGAACACACCCACGCCCGGCAGGTTCCGGGCTGCGCGGCGAAACGGGGCGGCCTCCCGTTCCAGGGCGAACAGGACGACCACCCCGCCGGTGGATTCGGACGGACTCACGTCAACTGCCACTTCAACATCTTGAGGCTGTCGCCGAGCTTCGCGTTCACCCCGAGGGCGGCGGCCACCTCGTACCCGGAGTGCATCATACAGTGCTCGCACCGCGGGTCCTTCCCGTACCCGTAGTTCTCCCACTCGGTGTCGTGCATGAGGTCCGAGAAGGTCGCGTGGTGCTCGTCGGTGATCAGGTAGCACGGCCCCTTCCAGCCCTTCACGTTCCGGGTCGGGCTGGCCCAGGCCGCGCACGTCAGGTCCCGCTTCCCTTGTAGGAATTCCAGGTACACCGGCGAGGTGTTCATCTTGTACTTCTTGAACAGCCCGGCCGCCTCGTTGAACTTCTTCTTGATCTGCTCGCGGGTCAGGAAGATCTCCGCCGCCCCGTCCGGGTTGGTGCTGCACACCGCCGCGTACCCGTAAGCCGGGGAGAGCATGAACCCGTCCACCCCCAGTTCGGTCAGGTAGGCGTACAGGGCGTCGATCTCGGCCATGTCGGTTTCCTTGTACACCGTCGTGTTGGTGCATACCAGGAACCCGGCCTTCTTCGCCGCCTTGATCCCTTCGACCGCCGCCTGGAACACCCCTTCCCGCTCCACCGCCTTGTCGTGGGTGGCCTCCAGGCCGTCGACGTGGACGTTGAAGAAGAACCGCGACGTCGGCCGGAACAGGTGCAGCTTCTTCGTGATGAACATCCCGTTCGTACACAGGTAGATGTGCTTCCGCCGCTTGAGGATGCCCCGCACCAGCTCCCCGATGTGCGGGTAGATCAGCGGCTCCCCGCCGCAAATGCTCACGATCGGCGCCCCGGCCTCGTCGACCGAGTCGAGACACTCCTCGACCGTGAGCTTCTCCTTGATGGTACTCTCATACTCCCGGATCCGCCCGCACCCGGTGCAGGTTAGGTTACAGGCGTGCAGCGGTTCCAGCATCATCACCAGCGGGAACCGCCGCTCCCGCCGGAGCTTCTTCTTGATCATGTAGCCCGCCATGTCCGTGGTCAGGCTCAGGGGGAAGCGCATATCTGTCTCCAAGCCGTCAGCCGGCAGCTGTCAGCTGTCAGCCGGAACCTTGAGGGAGGACCCTTTACGCCCCGGAACGGGGTGTCCGTCGTCGCGCCGGTATCCGGCCCGGGAGAGAGCGGCCGTCTGACCGCCGACGGCCGCCACGTACCGCCCCAAGGCCATGAGCGGAAAGTACACCGGGTACATGTGGTATTTGAGATAGAACACCCGGGGGAAGCCGGTGCCGGTGAACGGCCCCTCGGCCCACCCGCCGTCGGCGGCCTGGGTCCCGATCAGGTACTCGATCCCGGCCCGCACCTCCGGGCCCTCCGCCTCGCCCGCGGCGATCAGGCCGAGCACCGCCCAGGCCGTCTGGGAGGCCGTCGACGGCCCCTCCCCGGCGGCCGCGGGGTCGTCGTAGCTGAGGCAGCTCTCGCCCCAGCCGCCGTCGCCGTTCTGGACGTCCTTGAGCCACCGCACCGCGCGCCGGGCCACCAGGGCCGACATGTCGAACCCGACCGCGGCCAGCCCGACGAGCACCTGCCAGGTGCCGTACACGTAGTTCACGCCCCACCGCCCGAACCACGACCCGTTCTCCTCCTGGCGTGCCAGGATGAACGCGACCGCCCGGTCGACCGGCTCCTGACCGACCCGGTAGCCGTAGTGGCTCAGCGCTTCGAGCACCCGGGCGGTGATGTCCGGGCAGCTCGGGTCGAGCATCGCGTTGTGGTCGGCGAACGGGACCTTCGTCAGGATCTCGTTGTCGATGTCGCGGTCGAACGCGGCCCACCCGCCGTCGGAGTTCTGCATCGCCAACAGCCAGGCCAGGGCCCGGTGGACCGCCGGCCGGCACGCCGCCAGGGTGCTGTGCCCCGCCCGGGCGAGGGCGATCAGCACCATCGACGTATCATCGGTGTCCGGATAAAAGGCGTTGCGGTACTCGAAGAACCACCCGCCCGGCTCGACCCCGCCGACCGTCTTCGCCCAGTCCCCCTCCCGCCGTACCTCCTTGGCGAGCAGCCACCGCACCCCCGCTTCCATCTCGGCCGAGTTCCCGGGCTCGCCCGCGTCGGCGAGACCGATCAGCGACAGCGCGGTGTCCCAAACCGGAGACAGGCACGGCTGGAGGCGGAGGGTGTCACCCTCGGGGATGCACAGGTCGCTCAGCTGTTGCATCACCCACCGCATCTCCGGGTCGTCGGCGGCGACGCCCAGGCAGCGGAGGACGATCGCGTTGTAGATGATGGGCGGGAAGATCGCCCCGATCCCGTCACTCTCCTCGTACCGCTCCCGCATCCACGCCACGGCTTTGCGGACTGCGTACCGGCGGAGCGGGGTGAGTCGGAACCGCTCGACCGTCTTCATCACCCAGTCGACGCCGAGGAAAAAGTTCGTCCACGAGACCCACCGTTTCGTCGGCTTCGCGGGCCAGCGGGGCTCGTCGGGCGGGCGGGCGAACAGCTCCCGGATGTGCATCCGGTCGGGGAGCACGGTCACAGGCTTGTGGGCGTCGACCACGCTGAGCGGGACGAAGATCGTCCGGCTCCACGCCGACATGGCGTAGATGTTGAACGGGAACCACCGCGGGAGAAGGATGAGTTCCGCCGGGACGGACGGGCAAGCAGAGTACGGCACCTGCCCCAGGAGCGCGAGGTAGAAGCGGGTGAACGAGTTGGTATTCTCCGCCCCGCCGAGCCCGTGGATCGTCTCGGCCGCCTGCCGCATGAACGGCTCGTCGGCGGAGTGCCCGGCGATCTTCAGGGCGAAATACGCCTTCACCGAGACGCTGACTTCGGCCGGCCCGCCCGGGTAGTTCGCCCACCCCCCGCCGGGCAGCTGGTGCCGCCGGAGGTAGTTCGCCGCGGGTCGGACGCGCGGGTCGTCGGCCCGCCCCAGGAACGCGAGGAGGAGGACGAATTCGGATTCGAGAATGGTGTCGCCTTCGAGCTCACCCACCCAGTGCCCGTCGGGCTGACGGCGGGCCAGCAGTCCCTGCCCGCCGCGCTCCAGTGCGGCTGTAACATCCTCCAGCCACACGGCGGTTCGTTCGTCAGGGTGCGCAACGGCGGGCGGGCGAGTCACGGAAGGAATCCTTTCCTTCGGGCGACGGACAGGGGCGCAACACTCTACCCCGGTGAATTCCGAGGGTTCAAGGCCAACCAGCCGACGGTCCGGAACCACCCGACCGCGTCCGCGATCGACCCCGCCACCGGCCGGGGTGTCAGCCCGAGCTCGGCGAGGCTTTTGCGCGCGTCGAAGTGCATCCGCCGGCGGGTCAGTTTCACTCCCGTCACGGTCGCGGCCGGGATCGTGCCCGTCACCGCATCCGCAATCCACTCACTCACATACGCCGCGGCAAGGGCGACCGGGTACGGCACCCGCCACCGCGGCTTCGGGAGCCCGGTCAGCTGCGCCAGGTGGCCGAACACGGAGCGGATCGACCAGTTCTCGGCCCCGAGCAGGTAGCGGACCCCCGGCCGGCCGACCTCCATCGCCCGGACCATCCCCGCGGCCACGTCCCGGACGTCGATCAGGTTGAGATCGGCGTCGAGATACGCGGACCGCTTCCCGAGACAGAAATCGAGCATCATCTGCGTCGGGGGGGACCGCCCGCGGTCGCCGGGACCGATCGGCAGGGTCGGGTTCACGACGACGACCGGTGCCCCGCCCCGGGCCAGGTGGAAGGCAAACCGCTCGGCCCGGAACTTCGACCGGCAGTACGGTCCGATCACGTCCCGTGAGGGTACGTCCTGGTCTTCCGCGATCGGGGCGGTCTGCCGATTTCGGGTGAGAATGCTCTCGGTGCTGGTGTGGACGACCCGCCCGGCGCCGGCTTCGAGCGCGGCACTCAGCACGTTCACCGTCCCGAGGTAATTCACCCCGTGGAAGTGCCCGCGGCGGCGCGTCCAGAGCTGGGGGTTGGCGGCGAGATGGTAGACGGTGCGGCACCCGCGGACGGCCTTCCGGACGGCCTCGCGGTCGCGGACGTCGGCGGGTACGAAGTCGATCCTGCCGGGCGGCAGGTGATCGACATTCGCCCCCGGGCGGTCGAGTACCCGCACCCGCTCGCCGCGGGCCGCGAGCAGCTGGGCGAGATGCGAACCGATGAACCCGGCCCCGCCGGTGACGAGGGTGACGGGAGTCATGCGGCCTTCTTCGCGTACAGGTCGAGCTGGGGCTGGCCGGTGATGCCCGCGAACACCCGGCGGACCTGATCGAACCCGTCCCGGAGGAGGAACCCCGAGTCGCGGCCGAAGCTCTTCGCCCCGAGAATGTAATATCCCGGCTCGCGGGTCTCGGGCTGACCGACCGGTTCGTCCACCCGCAGGCCGGTGCTGATCCGCAGGTCCGCCCGGTACCCGACGGCGCCGATCACCCGCTCCACGTCCCACGACACCGCCTTCCCGTTGGTCCGACCGGCGACGCGGAACCCCTTGTCCGGGCCGTGGCAGATCACCTCGTCGACGAACGTCCGCGGGTGGAATTCGAGGTTCCCGTCGCACCGGGTGGCGAGCGCGTTCGCCCTCACCGCGAGCCGGTCGCGTTCCTTGAAGGGGTCGTTCGTGATCCGGGGCAGCGGCTGGCCCCGCGGGCCCCGGGTGAGCCAGAACACCCACGTCGAGGGGTGGTCCCCGGCGAGCGCGGCGAGGCCGCAGATCGTCGTCGCCGCGGAATACCCGTCCCCCACCAGGACGACACTCCGCCCGGCGTAGTGGTCCTTCCGCTCGCCCAGGACGTCTTCGAGCCCGTGGGCCATGTGCGGCCGGGCGGCCATCTCGCCGACCGCCGGAATGTTCCCGTCGCCCAGCCAGTTCGGGGTGACGTACGTGCCGGTGCAATCGAGGACGACGTCGGCGGTGTCGATCCGCTCGGCCCCGTTCACGGCCCGCACGAGCAACCGGAACGGCCGGCGGGCGTCGTCCGGGTCCGCTTTCTTCACCCCCGCGGAGCGACCGACGTGGAGCACGGCGTGCTGGGGGTGCATGGACTCGAGGAGCAGCTCGGACTCGGCGAGGGGAACGAGGTAGGCGTCGCGGAACTGCCGACCGGTGAGGAGGTCCGCATCGGCCGGCACGTCGCGGGCCGGCTTGTCGCGGCGGAGCACCTTCAGCCCGAGCGGGGTCGAAGTCATTCCGAACGGGGTGAACAGCCGGGCGTGACCCCAGCGGAGGAGGTGTTCGGCCACCTGCCCGCGTTCGTAAACCGCGACCGCGAGCCCGCACGTCTTCGCGTACAGCGCGGCCTCAATGCCGACCGGACCGGCCCCGAGGACGGCCACCCGCAGCGGTTCGCCCTTCGGCATCGCGCCCTCCGTGGCGGAGTTCGAACCCGGGGCTCGGCTCCGATGACCCCCAGGTTATTAGAGAGAGGATTTTACAACCCAGCGGAGCGCAGGGGCAAGGCGAAGCAGGCCCCTTCGGACCAGGGGGGGCCAGTGCCGAATTGAGGAGATCGATCCTGGGAGCGCGGCC
>JAQGHQ010000130.1 GCA_028288765.1 Gemmataceae bacterium
CCCCTGCCGCCTTCCCGACGCCCGCGCCCCCGGAAGCCGTCCCGCCCGCGAACGCCTGCCCGGCGGCCCCGCCGCCTTCCCGGCAGCGCGGCCGGGTGATCGGCGCCGGGGTCGGGCTGGTCGTCCTCGCCCTCGCCATCGTCCCGGTCTGGCTGTTGCCCCTCGGGAAGCAGGGCGGGACCCCGCCCGGGGAGGCGGCGGTGCCCCCCGAGCCGATCAAGGTCGGCGTCCTGCACTCCCAGACCGGGACGATGGCGGTGAGTGAGAACCCGGTGGTCGACGCCGCCCTGCTGGCGATCGAGGAGGTGAACCAGGCCGGCGGGGTGCTCGGGCGGCCCCTCAAGCCTGTCGTCCTGGACGGGAGGTCCGACCCGGAGGAGTTCGCCCGGCAGGCCGAAAAGCTCCTCACGGAGGAGAAGGTGGCCGTGGTCTTCGGGTGCTGGACGAGCGCCAGCCGGAAGGCCGTCCGGGCGGTCGTCGAGCGGGGCCAGGGGCTCCTGTTCTACCCCGTGCAGTACGAGGGGCTGGAACAGTCCCCCCGGGTCGTCTACCTCGGCCCGGCCCCGAACCAGCAACTCCTCCCGGCCGTCGAGTTCCTCACCCGGACGCTCGGCAAGAAGAAGGTGTTCCTCATCGGGTCGGACTACGTGTTCCCCCGCACCGCCCACGAGATCATCAAGGACCGGGTCCGGGACCTGCCGGGGGTGACGGTGGCCGGGGAGGCGTTCGTCCCGCTCGGGTCCGCGGACCTCGCCGGGGCGGTCCGCCAGCTCAAGGCGGCCGGCCCGGACGCGGTGGTGAACACCATCAACGGGAGCTCCAACGTCCACTTCTTCCGGGAGCTGCGGGCCGCCGGGATCACCGCGGACAAGGTGCCGACCCTGTCGGTGAGCATCGCCGAGAACGAGGTCGAGGGGCTGAACCCGGCCGCGCTCGAGGGGGACTACCTGGCGGCCGCTTACTTCCAGTCGCTGGACCGCCCGGAAAGCCGGGAGTTCATCCGCAAGTTCCGGGACCGGTACGGGGCCGGCCGGGTGGTGTCGGACCCGATGACGGCGGCTTACTCCGGGGTCTACCTGTGGGCGGGGGCGGCGGCCGCGGCGGGATCGGCGGACCCCACCGAGGTGCTGGCGGCAGTCCGGGGGCGGCAGTTCGACGGCCCGCGGGCGCGGGTGACGATCGACCCCGAAAACCAGCACGCCTGGCTCCCGGTCCGGATCGGGCGGATTCGGGCGGACGGCCAGGTCGCCCTGATACCGGGGGCCGGATCGGAGGCGCCGATCAAACCCGTCCCGTTCCCGCCGTCCCGCACACCGGCCCAGTGGGAGCAGTTCATCCGCGGCTTACAATTCGGGTGGGACGGCAGGTGGCAGGCCCCGGCCCGGCCGTGACACACAAGTTCCCAGTACGGAGATGTGATCCGAAAGAATGAGTCTTCACCGGACGTGCAGCGTGAACTCCGGGTTGCCGGCCTCATCCTCGCCTCGAACGAGCCGGAAGGACCGCCCGAGCATCGGGGATTTCACCCACCCATCTTGCTTCCGGCTCGCGGTGTACCCCCTCTTGCCACGGCGGAAAATGTCGAACCGGATCTCACCGTCCCGGGCATCGATCAGCCAGTACTCGGGAATCTCGGCGTCGTAGTACGCCGACATCAGCCATTCCGTGTCCTTATCCACCGAACTCGGGCTGACGATCTCGATCACGACGTCGGGGGTGCCGATCAATTCCGTATCCTTACCCCTTTTCCCGGAGACCAGTTCGACCCGCCTGGCGATAAACGCCTCGGTCGCGATCACGAGCCCGGCCGGTTCCGTCGAGAGCTGGGTGCCGAGGTGCGTGTATCGAGTGCCGTCAGGCGCGAATCGTCCGAGCCGTGATTCCTTGAGCAGATTACTCAATACTCTCGACACCTCGACCTTGACCTGTCCGTGGTCGAAGAACCGCTCCACGCTCAGATCCACCCAGAATGTACCGTTGATGAAGCAGATCCGGCCCTCTTCCGGGAACTCGTCCGAGTGCAGCCACCGACGGAATGAATCGAAATCCACGACCCACTCCGGGACGGCAACTTGGTCTTCGCCTGAAACCACAACGGTTTTCACCACAGCTCTCCGGGGTTGGTGCGAGGTTCGCTAGACAGTATAGCCATTGCCAGAGCGTGATCGGCCGGCCCGGCGGGGATTTGGATTCGGCCACAGACTTCTGATTCCGTCATTGACATCTTGCAGCCCCCGCGCGGCACTGTACCTTGTCCCCCTCCTTCTCATCCATTCCAACCCCTCCACCCGCACCACCGGATCTGCGGCCGCAACCCCCGGCCCTGGCTATCTCCTCCAGATTCAGTATTTTCTCATTTCCGGACCCTAGAATCGATTACACTTCCACTTATATCTCACTCCCCCGGCCCGCCGCTCGCAGGGTCACCAGATGCAGCTCCTCCAGGCCCTCGCCGACCGCGGGCTGCTTGCCGACGCCGACCGCCAGCGGGCCACCGACGCGATCAAGGCTGCCCCCGACCTCCCCCCCCACCAGATCCTCATCGACAAGGGGTTCATCAAGGAGGAAGCCCTCCTCCCCGTCCTGGCCGACGAGTTCGGGATGGAACTCGTCGACCTCGCCCACGCGGTCATCGCCCCGGACGTCCTCGCGGCCATGCCGCTCCGGCTCGTTCACCGCAAGAACCTGATGCCGGTCGCCAAGAACAACGGCACCCTCGTCGTCGCCACCGGCGACCCGTTCGACGCCTACGCGCTCGACGAGCTTCACACCCTCACCGGCCTGCACGTCCTGCCGGTCCTCGCCCCGCCCCGCGAGATCGCCAGGCTGATCAAGGCCCACTTCGGGGTCGGCGGCGACACGATTTCCGCCCTCATGGCCGAGAAGGACGAGGACGACGTCGAGCTGCTGGAAGACATCCTGGCCGACGACAGCGAGCTCGCCAAGCAGGCGCAAGAAGCCTCGGTCGTCAGGCTGGTCAACCAGATCCTCGTCGAGGCCGCGAACGAGCGGGCCAGCGACATCCACGTCGAGCCCGAGGAGAAGGGGCTCCGCATCCGGTACCGGATCGACGGCCTCCTCCAGAACCAGAACCTCCCGCCGGAGATCAACCGGTTCCAGCTCGCGATCCTCAGCCGGCTCAAGATCATGGCCCGGCTGAACATCGCCGAAAAACGCCTCCCCCAGGACGGCCGGATCAAGATGAAGGTGGCCGGGCGGGAGATCGACGTCCGGGTGTCGATCATCCCGATGGTCCACGGGGAGGGGGTGGTCATGCGGCTCCTCGACAAGGGCCGGATGGCGTTCAACCTCAAGAACTGCGGGATGCTCCCGGACATCTACCACACGTTCAAGCAGCTGATCGACCGCCCGCACGGGATCGTCCTGGTCACCGGCCCGACCGGGTCGGGCAAATCGACCACCCTGTACTCGGCCCTGAACGAGATCAAGGACGAGACGACGAAGATCATCACCGTCGAGGACCCGGTCGAGTACCAGCAGGAGGGGATCAGCCAGATCCAGACGCACGCCAAGATCGGGCTGACGTTCGGGCACGCCCTGCGGAGCATCCTCCGGCACGACCCGGACGTGATCCTGGTCGGCGAGATCCGGGACATGGAGACCGCCGAGATGGCGATCCAGGCGTCGCTCACCGGGCACATGGTGTTCAGCACCCTGCACACCAACGACGCCCCGAGCGCGTTCACCCGGATGATCGACATGGGGGTCGAGCCGTTCCTGGTGTCGAGCACCGTGGAAGGGGTGATGGCCCAGCGGCTCGTCCGGACCGTCTGCCCGGAGTGCAAGACGGCGGTCGTCCCGGACTTCGACGCCCTCCCGCTCGACTTCCCGCTCCGCAAGGGCGGCCCGCGGCCGGCCCCGGACGTCGCCATCCAGCAGGGCGTGGTCGAAATGATGGGGGCCGCGGCGGCGAACGACGGGAAGCTCTGGAAGGGGACCGGGTGCCGGGCCTGTCGGCAGAGTGGGTACCGCGGGCGGACCGGGATTCACGAGCTGATGATCAACAACGACGTGATCAAGGACCTGATCGTCCAGCGGGTGAACTCCGGGGTGATCCGGCACGAGGCCCTGAAGGCCGGGATGGTCACCCTCCGCCAGGACGGCTGGCGGAAGGTGCTCAACGGGACCACGACCATCGACGAGGTGGCCCGGGTCACGGCGGGGGACATTAGTTAAAAGTTTAAAATGAAAAGTTTAAAATGGTAAAGACCTTTGGTAGGTCGTACTTCCCACTTTCCACTTTTCACTTTTCACTTTTCATTTTGAACTGAGAAAGATGCCCGACTTCACCTATGAGGCCCTCGCCCGGACCGGGTCGAAATCGACCGGGACGATCGCGGCGAACACCGAGCGGGAGGCCGCCCTGGCGCTCGACGCGCGGGGGCTCTACCCGCTGCGGATCGGGCTCGCCCGGACCCAGGCCCGGGGGGGCCGGTCCGGGCGGGTGAAGGGCCGGCACCTCGCCACCCTGTACTCCCAGCTCGCCGACCTGCTCCACTCCGGCGTCCCGCTGCTGCGGTCGCTCGAACTGCTCGAACGCGCGACCACCAACGCGACGCTCCAGGCCGTGCTCCGCGACGTCCGCGGGAAGGTCGCCGACGGGACCGGGCTGGCCCAGGCGATGGCCGCCCACCCCCGGGCGTTCAACGAACTCGCCGTCAGCATGGTCCGGGCCGGGCAGGAGGGCGGGTTCCTCGAGGACGTGCTCAAGCGGATCTCGATGTTCGTCGACCACCAGGAAGACCTGAAGGCGAAGGTGATCGGGGCCCTCGCCTACCCGGTGTTTCTCGCGATCGCCGGGTTCACCGTCCTGAACGTCCTCGTCATCTTCTTCATCCCCCGGTTCGAGCCGGTGTTCGCCAAGCTCAAGGAGAAGAACGAGCTCCCGGCCCTGACCATGTACCTGATGAGCTTCAGCAACTTCATCCGGTCGGCCCCCGGCATCCTGACCGTGTTAGCGATCTGCGCGGCCCTTGTCTGGTTCGTGGTGTGGACCCGCCGCGGCGGGCGGGTGTGGGCGGACCGGCAGCGGATCCGGCTCCCGCTCTTCGGCAAGGTGTTCCTGAACCTGGCGCTGTCGCGGTTCACCCGGATCCTCGGGACAATGCTGCACAACGGGATCCCGATCCTGCGGGCGCTGGGTATCGCCAAGGACTCGACCGGGAACCGGGTGCTGTCGGCCGCGATCGAGCAGTCGGCCCAGAACGTGACCGCCGGGGAGAAGCTCGCCGACCCGCTCCGCAAGAGCGGGTACTTCCCGCCGGACGTGGTCGAGATGATCGCCATCGCGGAGGAATCGAACAGCCTGGAAAAGGTCCTGGTCGACATCTCCGACAGCCTGGAAAAGCGGACCACCCGGCAGCTGGACTTGATGGTCAAGCTGCTGGAACCGATCATGCTGCTCGTGATGGCGGCGGTCACGCTGGTCGTGGTCGCCGGCCTGCTCCTGCCGGTATTCAAGATGGGGAGTGCGGTCGGCAATTAGGGCGGTAGACTCTTCCGGGGGAGAACTTTGTCGAACTCCTCGGTCCGGCCTCGGCGCTTGGCCTCGGTCTTCACCCCGAAGGAGTGGGACAACATAGCCCAGGGCACCGCCCTGGGCGGCCGGGGGGTTGGGAAGAGGAGGGGCGATGGCACAAGAACCCAGGGCGGTGCCCTGGGCTATGTTGTCCCAGCCTTTCAGGCTGAAATCCCAGATTCGCTAATCGCTCAAGGATTTCGACAAAGCACCGGGGGAGGAGATTATTAGGTGGTGCCCGCCGGCCGGGAAGAGGCTGGAGTGTAAGAGACGTGGGGCCGGGCGGTTCCACCGCCCCGGTCGGCCCGGAAAACCGCCCCGGGTGCAGCCGGCAACTTCTCAGGATGTCTATGATTTCGTTCGCCCGCCCCACCCTCTCATCACTGGTTAAGGCCCCTCTGGGTTATACTTAGGCTTGCACTGGATCCCCGTGTGACTCGACCACCACTCCTCACGGGAACCAAGGAGAACCGACCATGATGCTCGCTCACGCCCGCCGCCGGGCTACCCGCCGGGCCGCTTTCACCCTGCTCGAAGTGCTCGTCGTCGTTGCCATCCTGGTGATCCTCGCCGGGGTCGGCGTCGTGGCCACCACCCGCTACCTGGACGACGCCAAGAAGAGTAAGGCCCAGCTCCAGGCCTCGACCATCTCGAAGGCGATGGAGGCGTATCACCTGAACCCGAACAGCGGCGGGACGTACCCGCAGAGCCTACAGGAACTCATCAGCCCGGCGTGGGGCGGGTCGTCGTTCCTGAACGACCCGACCGCCGACCTGACCGACCCGTGGAATCAGCAGTTCCAGATCCAGCAGGCGGCGGCGAGCGACAACTCGATCCAGGGTAAGCCGATCGTCTTCACCAAGGCCCCGGACGGGGTCGTGATCAGCCAGTACGGGGTCGGCCCGGCGTCCCGCCTCCAGTAACCCCGGGGCGGCCCGCCGGACCGTCTCGCCCGGGGCCGCTTCCACGCCGGGCTCGCCTAACCCGAACCCACCGGTGCGGCCGTGCGGAACATCGACCCCAGGTCCGGCTTCACCCTGCTCGAACTCCTCGCCGTCCTCGCCGTCCTGCTCATTCTCGCCGCGGTCACCATCCCGAGCCTCAGCGGGTTGAAGGGGAACGCCCAGCAAAAGGCTGCGGCGGACCTCGTCCGGGCGCGGATCGCGGACGCCCGCGGCCGGGCAATGGAGTACGGGACGGCGTACCGGCTGGCCGTCTCGCGGGATGGCACCAAGCTGCGGATCGCCCCGGACGTGACCGAGTTCGGCGATCTGCCGGCCGACGACCCGCCGACCGGGGCGTCCAAGGTGAGCGAGGACAAGCTCGACAAGGCGTCCGCCGGTCTGGGGGTCGACCCCGAAGCCGATCCGGCCGCCGACCAGTCCCCGGACACCGGGTCCGGGTGGGTCAAGATCGCCACCTTCCTCCCGGACGGGACGTGCCGCGAGGACCGGGTCCTGATCGAGGTCCACGAGACGAGCTTCCCCCCGATCCGCATCTCCCTCCGCGGGGTCACCGGCGGCTCCCGGGTGCTTCACGAGACGGGACAGGGGAGGGCCAAGCCGTGACCCCAGACTCCCGCCCGCGCCCGGCCCGGCCCGGCCTGACCCTCATCGAAGTCCTGCTCGCGCTCACGATCCTGTTGCTCTCCCTGGCCGCGATCGGCCAGCTCGTCGGGAT
The DNA here is from genome assembly GCA_028288765.1 of Gemmataceae bacterium. GTDB lineage: Bacteria > Planctomycetota > Planctomycetia > Gemmatales > Gemmataceae > Urbifossiella. The sequence goes on from JAQGHQ010000130.1 coordinate 7,220, forward strand.
CGGGTCCGACCACGGGCTGTACGCCCGAATGACCGCCCGCGGGAACCGGCTGGCCGAGGCGAAGATGGCCGAGGTCGAGGCCGGGGTGGTCTCGGTCCAGAGCGGCGGGGAGGGCATGTTCGACGACGACTCGGCATGGACGTGGGTGGTCGAATCGCAACAGGCGGGGCCGACGAACCTCTACCAGGTGACCGTGAAGGTGTCGCGGACCGTCCGCGGGAAGCCGTTCGAAATCACCCTCAGCCAGATGATCTTCGACCCCGCCATGATGGGCTCGGCCGCCCAGGCCGAACAGCCGAGCGACCAGGACCTCCAGGCGGCCGAGAGCAACACCACCGGAACGACCACGGGGACCACCGGAACGGGAGGGAAGTCGCCGTGAGAAGATCGCCCCGCCGGCCCGGATTCACCCTGCTCGAGGTGCTGCTCGCCGCCCTCATCGCGGTCCTGCTGCTGGCCGGGCTCTACTTCGCGATGGACGTGACCGTCCGGCAGACGCAGGAAGGCCGCGACGCGCTCGAAGTGGACAACGCGTCCCGGGGCGTGTTCCACCGCATGACCATCGACCTGTCCGGCGCCCTCGCCCCCCTCCCGCCGAAGTCCGGGGGCAACGCCGCGACCGGGACGCTGGGCGGGACGAGTGTCTCGGTCTCGACGAGCACCTCCGTCACCGTCTCCGCCGGCACGACCTCCACCGCGATTTCCTCGGCGACCAGTTCCTCGGCGAGCGTGGGGACCTCCACCAGTAGCGCCACCCAACCCCAGGCCGACATCGGGTTCCAGGCCGGCGTCATCGGGACGGACACGCAGCTGACCATCTTCGTCAGCCGCCTTCCCCATGCCCTGGCGGACGCCGGCGTGCTCCTCCAGCCGACCGACGCCACCGTCCAGACCCCGAGCGATCAGTACCGGGTGACCTACTGGAAGGGGCAGAACGGCCAGTTGTGCCGGCAGGAACGGCCGTGGGTGACCGCCGACGGGATTCGGGACACGTACGACCCCGACCTGAGTAACGAGGCGGGAGATACACTCGCCGAAGAGATCACCGATGTGCAGTTCAAGTATTTCGACGGGTCGGACTGGGTGGACAGCTGGGACGGGACGACCCCCGGGCCGGACGGGGTGACCCCGCAGGGCCCGCCGCGGGCCGTCAAGGTCACCCTCACGTTCAGCATCCCGTCGTCCCGACCGGGCACGCCGCCGATCACACAAACGGCGATCCAGGTGATCCCGGTCCGCGCCGCACCCGGCCTGCTCACCCCGCAGCTCATCATGCCGGACACAGACCCCGGAACCACATCGAGCAGCAGTAGCAGTAGCGGCAGTAGCGGCAGTAGCGGTAGCGGCAGCAACAGCAGCAGTGGGATGAGCGGGGGCGGTTCGAAGGGGTCATCTTCCGGGAGCCCGGCGGCTGGTGCGCCGACGTCATCGGGCGCGGGTGGCAGCTCCAGCGCACCCAAGTCGTCGTCCACAGGCGGGGCCTCGATGCCGGCCACCTCCGGAGGAACCAGCGGGGGCGGATCGAAGAGTAGTGGGTCGACGGGTACGAGCAGCGGGAGCAAGGGAGGCGGCGGGAAATGAAACTGCACCACCGAATGTGGGGGCAAGTTTCTAACCTGCCCGGGTCGGCCGAACACCGGCCGCCCCTTTCTTCCCGGACAGCGATCGGTGGGGTCCGGGCGGGCCGCCCCGGGTACGTCCTGATCGCGGTCCTGATCGTGGTGGTCATCCTGTCCCTGGCTGCGTACCAGTTCACCGAACTCATGACCTCCGAGTACCGGGCCGCGGCCCGGACGGGCGACGTCGCCCAGGCCCGGTATTCCGCCATCTCCGGCGTCCACTACGCGGCCGCCATGCTCGCGGACCCGACCGCCCTGTCCGGCCAGCTCAACGGAAACCCTTACGCCGCCGGGGCGTTCACCGAGCAGGTGGTCCGGGCGAGCGACAAGCCAAGGCTCGACGCCCGGTTCTCCCTCGTCTCGGTCGTGTCGACCACGCAGGGGACCTACGAGCAGCGGTACGGCGCGGTGGTGGACGAGACCGGCAAGCTGAACATCAACGCCCTGATCCAGCTCGACCCGTCCGGCCAGATGCTCTACGGCGCACTCCTCCAGCTGCCGAACATGACCTCCGACGTCGCCGACGCGATCGTCGACTGGGTCGACGGGGACGACGACGCCCGCCCGAGCGGGGCCGAATCGGCCTATTACCTCACCCTCAACCAGCCGTACCGCGCGAAGAACGGCCCGCTCAACAGTCTCGACGAACTCCTCCTGGTGAAGGGCGTCACCCCCCAGCTGCTCTACGGGACGGACCGGAACCAGAACGGGGTGGCGGACGACGACCCGAACGGGGCCCAGACGGCCGACAGCCTGCGGGGCTGGTCCGATTTCCTGACCGTGTACGGCCGGGAACTCAACCTCGACTCGACCGGGGCGGTGCGGACGAACGTGAACGATTCCGAAGACATGCCCGGGCTGTACCAGAAGTTGACCACCCAGCTCGGGTCGCCCCTCGCCGATTACATCATGGCGTACAAGATGTTCACCGTCGCCAGTACGCAGTCCGGTTCGTCCTCCGGGACCGGTTCGTCCTCCGGGGCCGGCTCGTCCTCCGGGGCCGGCTCGGCGACGGGCGGGAGCGGCAAGCCCGGCACGACCACCACCTCGACGACCGGGGACGCGGACGCGGGCGATACGACCACCAAGACCCAGCCGGCGACACCGGCGGCTCCACAGGCGGCGACCACCCAGGGCAGCGCGGCCGACCTCTCCACGGCGGTGCAGGCCGCCCTCCAGGCGGGGACCGCGACCAGCCAGCGGCGGATCAAGTCGCTGCTCGATCTCATGAACACCAAGGTCACCCTGCCGGCCGCCATGGGCGCTCCGCCGAACCAGCCGCCGGTGGTCGTCCCCTGCCCGCTGAACGACCCGAGCCAGCTGGGCCAGCTGCTCCCTGTTCTGCTGGACAAGGCGACGACGACCACCGCGGTGGAGTTGACCCCCCGGCTCAACATCAACACCGCGCAGCGCGAGGTCCTGCTCGCCCTGACCGGCCTGACGTCCGGCGCGAGCTCGGCCACCTCCGGCGCGAGCTCGGCCGCCTCCGGCGGGTCCGGGGGCGGGTCGGCTGGTAGCTCGTCCGGGGCGGCCACGACCGCGGCCACGGGGAGCACGTCCGCCGGGAGTACGTCTTCGGGCGGGACGAGTTCAGGGACAACAACCGGAGGCAGCCTGGCCTCGACGGACGTGGACAACATCATCGCCCAGCGGGACGGTCTGAACCCGACCGACCCGGCGACAATAACCGGGGCGTGGCTGGTGACGTCCGGCGTCCTCACCCCGGCCCAGTTCAAGAAGATCGAGTCGTACATCACCGGACGGACGATGGTGTATCGCGTCCAGGCGATCGGCTACTATGCCCAGGGCGGGCCGGCCGCCCGGGTGGAGGCCGTCGTCGACACCAACCAGGGCGCGCCCCGGTTCCTGTACTTCCGAGACCTGACCGGCCTCGACACCCCCCGCGGGTTCGTCCCGCCGGGGCAGCAATAAGTCTTCGAGGCCCACCATTCTTTCTTTGAAGACGGTGGGCCTCGAAGACTCGACCCACCCTACAAGGCTCGGCCTACCCCACAAGGCAGCCGGAGTTTCCCTTGTCCCGATACTTGGCGATCGACATTGACCCGCAGGGCCTGTTCGTGGTCGCGGGCACGGCCCGCGGCGGGGTGGCGAAAGTCGAGCACGCGCTGGCCTGGGTGCCGGGCGACGAGCACGGCCCGCCCCCCCTCACCGCCGCGACCGCGGCCGCGATCGGGGAACAGCTCCGCGACCGGCTCAAGGCCGCCGGCATCCCCCTCGCCCCGGCGCTCGTCACGGTCGGCCGGGACAAGGTGATCCTCAAGGAGGTCCGGTTCCCCCCGGTCCCGCCCGCCGAGGAGCCGGCCGTGGTCCGGTTCCAGGCGATCAAGGAGATCACCGAGAGCCCCGACGAGGTCGTTCTCGACTACGCCCCGCTGTCCAACGGCACGCCGGACCCGGCCGGCGAGCGGCGGGCGATGGCCGTGGTCGTCCGGAAGGACGTGTTCGCCGCGATCCAGGCGATGTGTGTCGCCGCCGGGCTGAAGCTCGTGGCCGTCACCCCCCGGCCGTACGCGACCGCGGCGGGGCTGGCCCGGGCGTTCGCCGGCGGGACCGCCCCGCCGCCGGAGCTGCCCGCCGACGCCGCCGCGGTCCTCACCCTCGGCCCGCAGGGCGGCGAGTTCACCGTCGCCCGGGCCGGGCAGGTGTCGTTCACCCGGTCGGTCCCGTCCCAGGTGATGGCGAACGAGGCGATCCTGCTCGGCGAGGTCCGGCGGAACCTGACCGTGTTCGCCGGGCAGAACCCGGGCCACCCGGTCCGGGCGGTGTACGTCGCCGAGGCCGAGGACGTGCTCGGCGGGTGGGCCGGGCGGCTGCGGGCCGGGCTGGCGGTCCCGGTCCACGCGTTCGACCCGGTGCCTGAAGTGGCGGCGGTCCCGGAGGGGCTGCGGGGGCGGTACGCCGGGGCCGCCGGGCTGCTCGCCGGGCAGGCCGCCGGGCTCCCGATCAACTTCGCCGCCCCCCGCCAGCCGGCCGTCGAGGCGAACCCGCACCGGAAGCTGTTCGCGGCCGCCGGGGCCGTCGCCGCCCTCCTCCTGCTGGTCGGCGGCGGGCTCGGCTACTGGGCCCTCGACGCCGCCGACGCCCGCCTCAAGACCCTCCGGGAAGACAAGGCTTCCAAGGAAAAGCTCCTGGCCGACTGGGAGCCCGACCGGAAGCGGCTCGAGGCCGCCGACCAGTGGGCCGGCCGCGAGGTCAACTACCTCGACGAGCTGTTCGACATGGCCGACCGGTTCCCGCCCGGCGACCAGGTCCGGGCGAGCAAGTTCGAAGGGACCGCGATCCGCCCGGACCGGACCGGCAAGCAGGAGGCCCAGGCCACGGTCAAGCTCCAGGTCGGGGCGAAGAACCCGGACGCCGCGGCCGCCGTGGTCTCCGCGATCGACCGGGACAACACCGGGGCCGCGAAGTACTATCTCGGGACCAAACGGCTGGTCGGCGGGGCGACCGGGACCGGCGGGTTCAACCTGGCGTCGACCATCGAGACCAAGGTGAACCACCGGCCGCCGACCGGGTACACCCGGGCCCCGTCGTTCTCCCCGCCCCGCCGCGGCGCGGTCCCGCCGGGCGACAAATGACCCGCCGGCCGCCCCGTGAACGGGACGGCCGACCGCAGACCGGACCCGACGAACACCCCGAAGCGAAGGCCCTGTCGATGTCCTCCCGCGAACGCACCCTGGCGGTCCTCCTGATCGGGCTCATCCTGCTGGGCGTCGGCGGGGTCGGCGGCTACATGCTCGTGTACGAACCGGTCCAGCGGAAGTGGGCGGAGGCGGCCAAGCTCGAAGAGGAGGTCGCCGACCTCGACGGCAAACTGGCCCAGGCGGGGAAGGACGTGCCGCGGCTGGCCGACGCCCGGCGGCGGAGCCTCCCGCCCGACCAGACCCTGTCCAGGCGGGAGTACGGCGAGATGATGTCCCGGCTGCTCCTGCGGGCGAACGTCCCGCTCGGGTTCCGGGTGACCGAGCGGTCGCCCGACGCCGCCGGCGTCCCGCTCCTGGCGGCGAAGAAGCCGGCGTACACCCGCGTGGTCTACGAGATCGCGTTCGAGAAGGCCGACATGTGGGCGGTCCACGACTTCCTGGCCGCGTACTACAAGCTCAACCTGCTCCACCAGATCACCGCCCTGGAGATCAAGACCGACACCGCGCAGACCGGCACCCAGCGGAAGGCGGCCCCCGACCGGAAGGACCTGAGCGTCAAGGTGACCACCGAGGCGATCGTCCTCGACGGGGCCGAGCCCCGGCGGACGCTGCTCCCGGTGCCGACCGCCTTCGCCGCGGCCGGCGGGTTCGCCGGGTACCACGCCCTCGCCCTCACCCCGGAGGCCGGCCGCGGCCTGACCCCGGTCCAACTCGCCCCGGTCCTGTCCCCCGCCCGCCGGGACTCCACCCTGATCGTCCAGAACGACATCTTCCACGGCCCGCTCCCGCCGCCCCCGCCCCTCCAGGTGGAAAAGATCGCCGACGTCTCGGTCGAGGTCGAAAAGCCGATTCCGTCGGTCATCGTCCCGCTGGCCGGCGACCTCGGCCCCGCCGGCAAGGTCACGCTGGAGGCGACAACCGACGGCAAGCTGTTCCCGCCCGGCGGGGTGAAGGTGGACCAGGCGGCCCGGACGATCAGCCTCACCCCGGCCAGGGGGGAGACCGGGACGGCCACGGTCACGGTCTCCGCGCGGGCCGAAGGCGGGGTCGAGGCGAAGGCCAAGTTCAAGGTGTCGGTCAACCCGCCGCAGGAGGCCGCGAACCGGCCGGACATCTCCGATGCCATCCGGCTGGTCATCGCGACGACCCGGTCCGACGGGACGGCGGTGGCGGTCATCCGGGACAACTTCAACCCACACACCTACGAGATCGAGGCCGGCCCCGACGGGGTCAAGGTGATGAAATACTGGTTCCCCACGGCGAAGAAGAAGCCGGACCCGGATTACAAGATCAGCCCGAAACCGGTCCTGATCATTTCCGACGATACGTCCGCGACGGGGCGGACGTTCCGGGTCGTCGCGATCGACGGGGACGGGATCGTCGTGGCCGACCTCAAGGGGGACGGCGCGAAAGGGGGTCCAAAGTCCGACCCCGGGAAAGCCCCCGGGCCGAGAGACCGCACGGGTCAGGGGCCGGCGGAATTGCTGGCCCTGGTGACCGGGTCCGCCGCGGTGGTCGCCCGACCGGCGCCGCCGGACCAGCCGACACTGTACCGGTGGGTGGTCGGCAAGTCGCTCAAAAGCTTGACCGAGGTGCCGAAGGACGAGGCCCGGCGGATCCTCCGGCGGTCCGCCGAGACCGGGCCGGTCGGGGCCACCGCGGTCGCCGCCGGGAACTGAACCGGCCGGGACAATCGCCCCGCATCGCGCCCGCCCAGCTTACCCTGCTCCCGTCGTTCTCTCACGCCGATCTCACTCACCGGCGCGACGGAAACACTGGTAAACTGGGGGGTGATTAAAAATTGCCCAGTATCGGACGTTCTCCGTTGCCCACCCCGGCGGCGGACGGTAAACACCCGCTCCACGATTAGCGATCGACTCCTGGCGGATCGGCGGCCATGCCCGTGGGGGAACGGGCGGGCCGGACCCGCACTATCGTGCGGCACCGGGTTCTCCCCGGACCCGCCGGGATCGGACGTTGGGGGAAACTCATGAGCCTGCGGTACGGCGTGTGGACGGGCTCCGCCCCGGTCTGGAAACTGCGGCGGTGGCTGCCGGCGATCCTGGCCGCCGCGGCCGGCATCGGGGGCCCGGCCGCCTGGGTCCTCGGCCAGCAGCCGGCCGCGGGCGTGGTCGCGGCCCCCGGCCCGTCCGGGCAGAAGGCGGACGACCCGAAGAAGGCCGAGGCCCCGCCGGAGAAGACGGTCTCCCCCAACTTCGACGGGGCCGGGTGGGAGGCGGTCCTCGACTGGTACGCGAAGGAAACCGGGCTGATCCTGGTCACCTCGGTCAAGCCGACCGGGAACGTCACCATCAAGCCGGGGAAGGACCGGAAGTTCACCCTCGGGGAGGTAACCGACCTCCTGAACGAGGTGCTGATCCCGCAGAAGTTCATCATCATCCGCTACACCAACACGTTCACCGTCTGGCCGGCGGACGAGAAGATCGACACGACCCGGCTGCCCCGGATCACGGTCGCCGATCTTCCAGCCCGGGGGACGAGCGAGCTCGTCGTCTGCATCATCGGCCCGCTCAAGACGCTGTCCGCCGCGGAGGCGCTGCCCGAACTCGAGAAGATGATGACCCCGTTCGGGAAGGCGATCCTCCTCGACAAGGCGAACTCGTACCAGATCACGGACACGGCCGGGAACATCACCCGCATTCTGAAGACGCTGGACGTGGTCGAGAAGGGGGAGTCGGAAACCCTGTCCCACCGGTGCGTGTACAAGCGGGCGCGGGACGTGGCCGGGCACCTCAAGGACCTGCTGAAGGACCGGGAAACCACGGTGGACAGCACGGCCCTGGCCCCGCCGGGCGGGTTCAACCCGGGTGGGTTCAACCCGGGTGGGTTCAACCCCGGCGGGTTCAACCCCGGCGGGTTCAACCCCGGCGGGGGCGGCGACCTCCGCGGGCGCTTCCGTGGGCCCGACGGCGGCGGCGGCCAGCCCGGGGGCGGGGGCGGGGGCGGGGGCGGGGCGCGGACCAAGAGCGTCCAGATCGCGGTGGACGACAAGACCAACGCCGTCATGGTTACCGCCCCGGCCGACAAGCTCGGGCAGGCCAAGAAGATCATCGAGGATCTCGACAAGCCGGCGAACCCGGGGGACCGGCCGCTGGTGATCGCCCCGCCCATCCTGAAGACGTACGTGGTCCCCGCCGGGACCGGGGGCGATACCGCCAAAATGCTCACCGAACGGTACCCGTCGATGCGGGTGTCGGCGGTCCCGAACAGTAACCAGATCATGGTGATCGCGACCCCGGACGAACATCTGGAGGTCGTGAACATCATCAACGGCGGCGAGCCGCAAACCGGGGGCGGCAACACCGGCCCGGTGCAGAAGATCATCCCGGTCAACGCCACCGACCCGAAGGACGTCGCGGCCACCCTGACCAAGTCGTTCCCCGCGTCCACCGCCGGCGGCCCGGTCATCGAGGCCCAGGCCGGGGGCGTCTTCTTCCGCGGCACCACCGCCCAGCTCAAGGAGGCCGAGGCCATCGTCGCGGCGTTCGAGGGGCCGACCGGGGCCGAGGTGTCCGGGAAGCGGATCCTCTTCACCGTCGACAACGGGAACGCGGTGATCCTCGCCGAGGCCATCGCGAACGCGATGAAGGGGACGGGGAAGAACCCGGTCATCATCCAGAACCTGACCGGCGGCACCCCGGCGACCTTGCCGAAGACCCCGACCCCGGCGATCCCGCCCGCCGGCGGGCCGGGCACCCCCCCGCCCCCGGGGTCCGTGCCGCCGATGCCCCCGCCGATGCCGCTCCCGCAGCCGCTGCCGGGCGAGCCGAAGTCGGAGCTCCCGGTCGGCCCGCGGGACCCGCGGTACGTCCTGTTCCAGATCGTGGACCCGGCCGCCAAGGCCGATCAGAAGCCGGTCGTCATCCGGGTGATCGGGAACCAGCTGACGATCGAGAGCGAGGACCCCGTCGCCCTCCAGATGGTCAACGACCTCCTTCGGCAGTACCGGCAGGCCGGGAACAAGCCGAACGAAAACCTGTTCGAGGTGATCAAGCTCCGGTACGTCGCCGCGGAGGACGTGGCGAAGGTCGTCACCGAGGTGTTTAACGGCCCGCAACAGCAGCCCGGCCAGGGCGGCCAGGGCGGCCGGGGCGGGCTGTTCGGCGGGGGGGGCGGCGGCCCCCTCGGGCTGATCGGCGGGCTCCTCGGCGGGGGCGGCGCGGCCCCGGCCGGACCGCCGACCGCGGGCCGGGTCCGGGTAGTGGCCGAGAAGAGCAGCAACTCGCTGATCGTGGTCAAGGCCTCGCCGATCGACCTGGCGACCATGCGGAAGCTGCTCGAGAACGTGATCGACAGCGGACAAACCGACTCCGAGGCGATCCAGAAGACGTTCGTGATCAGGCTCCGGAACACCAGCGCCGCGGAAATGGCCGAGCAGGTGAGGGACGTGTACAAGGCGGCCCTGTCGCCGAACGGCGGGGTCGGCCCCACGACCGGCCCGGTCCCCTTCCCGTTCGGGCCCCAGCCCCAGGCGAACGCCCAGCAGCAGCGTCCGCCGGCCATGTCGATCGGAGTGAACGAGCGGACGAACAGCCTGATCGTTCTGGCCACCGAGACGCTCTTCAAGGAGGTCAAGACCCTCGTCGAGCTACTCGACCAGGAGCCCGCGGCGGACACCGCGGAGGTGACCCGGATCGTCCAGACCAAGGGCCTCGACCCGACCCAGGTGCAAAAACTCGCCGACGCGATGCAGGGCCGCGACACGACGACCACCCAACAGCAGACCGGGTTCGGCGGGGGCGGACGCGGACAGGGCCTCGGCGGACTCGGCGGGTTCGGCGGCGGGTTCCCCGGAGGTGGCGGAGGCGGGGGCGGATTCAGGCCGGGCGGCGGGGGGATGGGGTTCCCCGGAGGCGGCGGAGGCGGGGGGAGGATGTTCCCCGGCGGGGGT
>JAQGHQ010000137.1 GCA_028288765.1 Gemmataceae bacterium
CAGGGCGGTCAGCGCCCGCACCCCGCCGACCCCGATGAGGAGTTCCTGGCGGATCCGGGTCCGGTGGTCGCCGCCGTACAGCCGGGCGGTGAGGGTCCGGTCTTCCGGCGTGTTCGCGTCCACGTCCGCGTCGAGGAGCAGGAGGGTGTTCCGGCCGACCGTCGCCTTCCACACCCGGGCCGAGAGCGTCGGCCCGCGGGTCTCCACGGCCACCGTCACCGGCCGGTTGTCCGGGCCGATCATGAGTTCGAGCGGGAGCTGGCGGACGTCGACGTTCAGGTAGTCCTCGTGCTGCCACCCGGTCCGGTCGAGCCGCTGGCGGAAGTAGCCCTGGGCGTACAGGAGCCCGATCCCGACGAGCGGGACCCCGAGGTCGGACGCGCTCTTGACGTGGTCGCCGGCGAGGATGCCGAGCCCGCCGGAGTAGATCGGGAGCGACTCGTGCAGCCCGAACTCGGCCGAGAAGTACGCCACCGGCCGGGCCTTGAGGACCCCGGCGTGGGTCGCCCCCCAGGCCTTGGGGGAGGTCAGGTAGTCGCGGAGCCGGCGGTGGGCGTAGTTCAGCTTCCCGTGCAGCGACAGCTGCCCGGCCCGCTCGTCCAGCCGGGTCAGGGTGGTCTCGGAGAGCAGGGCGACGGGGTTGTGATCGAGGTCCCGCCACCGGGTCGGGTCGAGGTCGTTGAACAGAGCGGAGGCCTCGGCGTCCCAGCTCCACCACAGGTTCCGGGCCAGGGACCAGATCCGGTCGTAGGCCGGGGCGACGAACTTCTCCAGGACCCGGGCCTCGCTCACCACCGGGCCGATCTGGTTCGCGGTGGCGGCGAGCAGGGCGACCGCCTCGGGCGGGTGGGTCCGGGGCTCGGCCGTCTGGACGACCAGCACCCCCTGGATCATCCCGTGGTCGAGCAGCGGGACCCCGAGGAAGGAGTGATACGCGTCCTCGCCGGCGTCCCGGAAGTACTTGAACCGCGGGTGCTTGGTCGCGTCCTCGACCATGATCGGCCGGAGCTCCTCGGCGACCAGCCCGGCCAGCCCCTCGTTCAGCGGCATCCGGATCCGGCCGACGCTGTCCGGGCGGAGCCCCAGGGTCGCGGCGAGGACCAGGGTCGCCCGGTCCGGCTCGATCAGGTAGACCGAGCAGACGTCGGTCTCGAACCGCTCCTTGATGAGACGGACAATGTTGGCCAGGGTCTCGCCCGGGTTCCCGCGGTTGGAGATCAGGTGGTCGACCTCCTCGGCGGAGACCGGGCGGGCTCCCCGGATCGGCGGGGCAACAATCGACATGGCGCGAACCTCCCTGGTGGCGGAGCGGCAGACGCGGACCGGGCCGGCACCCGGGCTCACCCGGGCATCGGCGGCTGGCCGGTGGATTCGAGCACGGACAGCCACAGGTCCCCGTTCGGATCGACCTTGTGGCGGTCCCGCACGGCGAGCGCGATCGGGACGTGGACGAACCGGCCGTGCCACCGGCTGACCACCGCCTCGGTCCGCCCCGACATGGCCGCGTGGACGGCGTTGTGGGCGAGGCGGAGGCAGTACACCGCGTCGAACGGGTTGGCCGCCACGCTCCGGACGAGGTAGCTCGGGTCGAAGTACTTCAGGTTCAGTTCCATCCCGGCCGCCGCGAACGACTCGGTGATCTTCCCCTTCAGGAACACCCCGATGTCCCCCAGCCTGGCGTTGCCCGACGCGTCCGTCTCCCCGTTCGAGGCGGCCAGGTGCTCCTGCCCGGCCCCCTCGGCGACCGCGATCACCGCGTGCCCGGACTCTTTCACCCGGCGGCGGAGGACGGCCAGGAACCCGGCCTCCCCGTCGAGCCGGAACGGGACCTCCGGGATGAGCACGAAGTTCGCGTCGTTCCGGGCGAGCGAGGCGTAGCAGGCGATGAACCCGGAGTGCCGGCCCATCAGCTTGACCAGCCCGATCCCGTTCGGGGAGGACTTGGCCTCGGCGTGGGCCGTGCGGATCACGTCGGCGGCGACCGAGAACGCGGTCTGGAACCCGAAGCTCTGGTCGATGAACATGATGTCGTTGTCGATGGTCTTCGGGATGCCGACGACCGCGATCTTCGCCCCCCGGGCGTCGAGCTCCCGGCAGATCGCGCGGGCCCCGCGGAGGGTCCCGTCCCCGCCGATCACGAACAGGACGTTGATGCTCATCCGCTCCAGGCAGTCGACGATTTCGCCGGGGTCCTGCTGGCCGCGGGAGGTGCCGAGGATGGTGCCGCCGTGCTCGGCGATCTGGCTGACCGACTGGGGGGTGAGTTCGAGGACCGGCCGCTTGTACTTGGGGATGAACCCCTGGTACCCGTTGCAGAACCCGTAGATCCGCCGGACCCCGTAGAGGAAGTGCAGCTCCATCACCAGGCCGCGGATCACGTCGTTGAACCCGGGGCAGAGGCCGCCGCAGGTAACGATCCCGGCGCGGGTTTTCGACGGGTCGAAGAAGATCTTCCGCCGCGGCCCGGCCGGCTCGAACCCGGGAACCTGATCGACCCCGACCCCGCGGGCGGTGAGGGCCGACGCGGTGTCATCAAAGAGCACCCGGTCGGACTCGTCGACGTTGTAATAGCTTCGCTGCCGCGTCTCCAACAGGGGCAGAAGCGGGGAATCGATGCGGCACGGGCCGAGCGCCCGGACGACGAGATCTTCGGAGCTGACCACGGGTCCCTCTTGCCGGGCGTCTGGGTCCTCCGCCAGCATGCACGGGAACGAACGAGCAAGCACTGCCGCGTTCAGGATTGGGCAGAGGCGGGATGCAAGTGGGAGGCCAAACCCGGGAGATGACGATTTCCCGGTAGTTTGAGCAGTCGGAGAGGCCGGAGTGGGTGCGGGTGCTTAGTTCATGGGCAGGGGGAGCCGAGAGGTTGCGCGGGTTTGTTTTTCACCCCAACGGGGTGAGAGCGCATAGCCCAGGGCGTTGCCCTGGGCAGGGGAATGCGGCTGCGACAACGTTCGACCAAAGTTGTGGGAGCGTCCCCCCCAGGGCATTGCGCCGGGCTATTCGCTCTCAGCCTTTCAGGCTGAAATCTGGGATCTCACACCCCGAATCGGAAGTGCAACACGTCCCCGTCCTGGACCGGGTATTCCTTCCCCTCCAGTCGGAACCGGCCGGCCTTCTTCGCCCCGGCCTCCCCACCGTACTGGACGTAGTCCGCGTACCCGACCGTCTCGGCCCGGATGAACCCGCGCTCGAAGTCGGTGTGGATCACCCCGGCGGCCTGCGGGGCGAACGTCCCGGCCGGGACCGTCCACGCCCGGGCCTCCTTCGGCCCCAGGGTGAAGTAGGTGACCAGGTCGAGCAGCTGGTAACCGGCCCGGATCACGCGGGACAGGCCGGTCTCGGCGAGCCCCAGGGAGGCCAGGAATTCCTGCTTGTCCGCGGCGGTCGGGAGCACGGAAATCTCGGCCTCGATCCGGGCCGATACGACCACGCATGGCACGCCCCGGGCCGCCGCCATTGCTTCTACTTTCGCCGACAGGGGGTTGCCGGTGGCGGCACTCCCCTCGTCCACGTTGCACACGTACAGCACGGGCTTGGCGGTCAGCAGCTGGAGCAGGTCCAGCTGCCGCTTCTCGGCCGCGTCCCGCACCTCAACCTCCCGGGCCGGGCGGTTGTCGTTCAGGACGGTGAACACCCGTTCCATGAGTGCCGCCTGCTCCCGGGCTTCTGGGTCCCCGGCCTTGGCCTTCTTCTGGGCGGTCGAGAGCCGTTTCTCCAGGCTCTCCAGGTCGGCCAGGAGCAATTCGGTTTCGACAATGGCTGCGTCCCGGAGTGGATCCACGTCGCCTTCGAAGTGGGAGATGTCCCCGTCCTCGAAACACCGGAGGACGTAGAGGATCGCGTCCACATCCCGGATGTATGAAAGAAACTGGTTCCCCTTGCCCTCCCCCTTGCTCGCCCCCCGGACCAGCCCGGCGATGTCCACGAACTCCAGCTGGGTCGGCACGAGCTGGGCGGACCCGGCGATCGTGGCGAGTAGCTCCAGCCGGTCGTCCGGGACCGCCACCCGGCCGACGTTCGGCTCGATGGTGCAGAACGGGTAGTTGGCCGCCTCGGCCTGCATGGTGGACAACAGGGCATTGAACAGGGTGGATTTGCCGACGTTCGGCAGCCCGACGATCCCGCACCGAAAACCCATCCGATCATCCCTCCCGAAGGTCCTGAGCGTGTGCTCCCCGTCCCGCCAAGGATAGCGACGGGACGGGGATTGTCCGGCAAATCCCATGTCCAGTCCTGATCCCGACAGGACCGGCGACTGCTCCTATTCGCGGTGCCGATCCACGGTTTCGCGGACCACCCGGAGTAACGACGTCTTGATGCGGGACAGGTCGAGCCCGCCGGCGGGCATCGGCCCGGCACGCAGCACGGCCGCCAGACCGATCAAGCACAACGGCACCCAGAAACGTTTCGACACGGCCGTCTCCTGCATTCACCCCGTTACGGGACCCGGTGAATCCGCCCTCTCCGATTACCACGGGTTCGGGCACATCATCTCAGTATAATATGATCGTCATCGCAGTCTTCGGCCGGCCCGGCCCGACGAAACCGTGGCGTCCACTTTGTGCCTCTTGACGACCGGACCGGTTGCCGCAGGTTATTATCGTCATCCACAATCCCGCCGCCGGGGAGCCCGCCCCATGGCTGACGTCGAGCATCTCTATCCCTCCGCCCCGGCCAACGTACCCCCGGACCTGGCCGCACCGTCGGGCAGCTACCGCGCCCGGGTGATCGTGGTCCTCATCAGCCTGACCGTGTTCGCCGCCATCTACCTCGGCCTGATCGTCGGGTCGGCGTATCTCGGCTACAGCTGTTTCGCCGCCCTTGGGGAAGGCGAGCCGAAGCCCGCCCGCACCCAGCCCGTCAATTCCCGGTCGTCCCGGACGTACGACTCGGGCCGGTCGTCCCGGGGCGACAAACCATCGCCTATTTTTCTGGTCGCCGGGGGGATCTCGTCCTGGCTCCTCTGCCTGTTCCTGGTCAAGGGGTTGTTCAAGCGGTCCCGGTCCGACCCGGGGGTCCGGGTGGAACTAACGGAGAAGGGCCAGCCGGACCTGTTCGCGTTCATCCGCCGGCTCTGCCAGGACACCCGGGCCCCGTTCCCGCACCGGGTGTACCTCGTCCCGGACGTGAACGCGGCGGTGGCCTACCACGAATCGCCCCTGAACCTGATCCTGCCGGCCCGGAAGAACCTGATCATCGGCCTGGGGCTGGTCAACCGGCTGAACCTGACCGAGTTCAAGGCGGTGCTCGCCCACGAGTTCGGCCACTTCTCGCAGAAGAGCATGAAGCTCGGCCGCTACGTGTACACGGCCAACCGGGTGATGGCCGACGTGGTGTACGGCCGGGATTGGCTGGACGACCTGGTCGGCACCCTCCGCCGGACGGACATCCGGATCGCGGTGTTCGCCTGGGCGTTCACGGGCGTGCTCTGGGTGCTCCGGAAGGGGCTCGAGCACCTGTTCAAGGCAATCAACTTCGCCAACTCGTCCCTGTCCCGGCAGATGGAGTACAACGCCGACCTGGTGGCCGCGAGCGTGAGCGGGAGCGACTCCCTGGTGTTCGCCCTCGCCCGCCTCGACTTTGCCGGCGAGGTACTCGGTCAGGCGTGGACCGACCTGATGGCCGCGGCCGACCACGAACGGTTCTCCCGCGACCTCTACTACCACCAGACCCGCGCGGCCGAGTATCTCCGCCTCCGCCGCAACGACCCGACGCTCGGCGAGGTGCCGGCTCTCCCGGACGACCCGCAGCAGACCGTCCAGGTGTTCAAGCCGGAGGACATGAGCGTTCCGAAGATGTGGGCCACCCACCCGGCCAACCACGACCGGGAGGTGAACGCCAAGCGGCGGTACGTCCGCAGCCCGATCGACGACCGGTCCTCGTGGGCCCTGTTCCGGGATCTGGCGGGCGTGCGGGAGGCGGTCACCCGCCGGCTATACGAGACCGCGCGGCGGGCCAAGCCAGCCGCCCTGGAAGACCCGGAGGTGATTCAGGCGTTCATCGACGCCGAGCACGCCGAGACCACGTACCACCCCCGCTACCACGGGCTGTACGACGACCGGTACGTGCGTCCGGGAGATCTGGACGAGCTGCTGAGGCCGGCGGCCCATGTGGGTCTCGTCGACCCCGTTCAACTGGCTACGGCCCACGCCCGGCTGTACGGCGACGAGCTGACCGCCCGGATGAAGGCCCACAAGGCCCGCCACCAGGAAGCGAGCCGACTCACCGGGCTGGCCCGCGGGGCGGTTCAGTTGATCGGTAAGGACTTCGAGTTTCGCGGCACTCGTTACCGGCAGGCCGACGCCGGCCGGCTCTTGAAAGACGTGGAGACGGAGCTGGGGCAGGACTACGAGTGGATGCACGCCCTCGACCGGGAGGTGTTCCTCGTCCACGACGCGATGGCCACCCAGCTGGGTGAGACGGACCGGCGGGCGTTGGAGGAGCGGTATCGGTTCCACACGGCGATCCAGGACGTGTACGGCCGGCTCGTCGCTCACAATCAATTGGTCCAGGCCACCCTCAACGGGTTGTCCGGCCGCCGGGAGATACCGTCGGAAGAGTTCCAGAACGCGGTGGCCGTGCTCCGGCAGGCGCACGACGCGGTGGGCGAGCAGCTGGCCGCGGCCCATCAGCTCCGCCTGCCACCGCTGACGAACATGACCGTCGGCACGCCGCTCGGCCCCTACCTGCTGAGCCAGCCACTGGTGAGGAATCTGCGGCCCGACACGACCTCCCTGGACGGGCAGTGGATCGGCCAGTTCCTCGGGCAGGTGGGCGAGGTGATCGAGCGGACGCAGCGCACACTGTTCAAGAGCCTGGGCGGGCTGCTGGCAGTGCAGGAAGGGATCGCGGAGCGGTGGGCGGCCGCGCAGCTGCCGGCATCGCCTGTTGAAGGGGCGTGAGGCGATTTCGCAACTTCGACTCCCGGGTCCCACGTCTTCCGGGGGTACGAGACAATCCGAATTATGACCGGATAAACAGGATCGACCCGATGAATTCGGAATCTCGTCGATCCTGATCTCCGGTCAAACCTCTTCCCCGGACGAATTGAACCACGCCTCATTTGACGACCGACCCCGGCGGGATCGGCGCTCCCTCCGGGCCGAACGCCGGAACGGCGTCCGGTGGTTGGTACATCAGGTTGGTCCCCGCCCGTTTCAGATGGGATTCTCCCGGCTCGGCCCCGGGCGGGGTCGTCCGCCAGGCCGTCCCGGCCTGGATTCGGCGGGCCCCCTCGTTGAACATCAGGGTCATCTCGGCAGCCCGGAACTCGGTACCGGACCTCGGGGCGGGGAACTCGGCCGGGATGGCGGTCATGTGATAGTTCATCCCGGTCAGCTGGCAGACCGTCCACAACCGGGTCAGGTCGCCGCGGGTCTGGGCGTAGAGGACGGCGGACGCACTGCCGGCGGCGATCGCCAGGGCGCGGGGCCGGTGGACCTCCGGGTCGGCGTACAGCTTGCCGGCGACCAGGGCGTACACGTCCGTGCCGTACAGCGAGTCGACCGACGAATCGGCCGCGCGGTCGGGAGGGACGTACGGGGGCCGGAAGAAGAGGGCCTGGGACACCCCACCGTCGACGTGCCGTTCGACATACCGCCGGCCGTCCACCTCGACCGGAATCCGGGCGGGGGGGAAGAACCCCGGGATCGCCGACGACCCGAGCAGGATGTGCTTGATCAGTTCCCGGTCCTGGGGGGTCCCGCGGCCGGCGATCTCCCCGATGTCCCAGAACACGAACCGGCGGGCATCGAGCTCGGTCGTCCCCACGTACAGCCTACGGCCCTTGCGGTGTTCCGCGGCCAGCTCGCAGACGAACTCCGGGGTCAGGGTCTCGTCGATCTTCCGGGCCAGCGGGGCGTTGTCCGCGAGGGCCTCCGTGAACAGCCCGCGGACGACCCGGAGCCGGAACACGTCCCGGCTCTCGAGGGTGGTGTAGAACTCTTGCATCTGCCGGTCGTACCGCGGCCCGAGGAACGCGAACGGGGCGATGAGCGCCCCGGTGCTGATCCCCGTCACCACGTCGAACTCCGGCCGGTCGCCGCGGCAGGTCCACCCGTACAGCACCCCGGCCGAGTACGCCCCGTAGGCCCCGCCACCCGACAGACACAGCACCGACCGCTTCGGGGGCATCTTGTCCGGCTTGAACGCCCGGCGGTACCGGTCGGCCGCCTGGGCCAACGCGGCGGTGTCGCCGAGCCGGTCGGCGTCTGGTTGGGCCAGCGGGTCGATCAGATCGCGGGTGTTGTACCCGGCCTTGACCGGTGACGGGGCCCGGGTCGGATATCCCCGCCCGGCACAGCCGGCCAGCACGAGACACGCGAGGACGCCGGCGGGAATGGAGCAGTAGACTCGGGCTGCGACCGGCATCATCTTGCTCCCGATTCGCGTCCGACGGGATTTCGCCCACCTGCGAAACAGTACCCGCGGCAGAACGGCGTCTTTCCGCCGATCCGGCAAAGGTGCCAGATCTGTTATCCCAGCGGCTCCCGGCTCCCGCAGCGCGGGGAGGCGGGCTTTCGGATGACCCACGGGGTCAGGTGGGAGGTTGTGACGATTCCGCGCTTTTTTCCGGCGGCAACGGGGGCTACTTGCGCGGGATGTGTCAAGAAGACAAGAGTTATGGGGCCCGACCCTGCGGTGGCCGGTCGTCCCTCCGCCTCCCCGGGGCCGTCGAAATTGGCAAGGGACCGGTCCGCGGGTGTGGTCCGCTCGCATTGTCGACATCCACGAGGAATTGGCGCCTCGAAGTTTTCAGCCTGAAAGGCTGGGAGCGCATAGCCCCGGGCAACGCCCTGGGCGGGGGGACGCCACCCGATCGGGTCGGGCGTCGGACGCAGCTGGGTTCCCCCGCCCAGGGCGTTGCCCGGGGCTATGCGCTCCCACCCCGTTGGGGTGAAAACCACACCCCATCGCGGATTTCGACAAAGCACCCTCCAGAGAGAGGGTCACGACCGATCGGGCCCAATCGCCGGCTCGGGCCCGGGTCGCTTCCTACCCGCCGCTCGCCGGTCAGCCCAGCTTCCACGGGTTGCGGTACTCGTAGCCGAGCAGCTGGTTCGCCTCCGGGTCGTTGGTCACCCGCTCGGCCTTGGCGTCCCAGGTCAGGTACTTCTTCCGCATCAGGGCGATCCGGGCGAGAAGGGTGGTGGTGGTCGACCGGTGCCCGACCTCGACCGGGCAGGTGGTCGGCGCCCCGGTCTTGATCCCGTCGAGGAAGCTCCGGGCGTGCGCGCCTGCACTCTCGTTGTCCCCCTTCTTCACCACCGGCAGCCGGGCCTGCTTTACCGCCCGCCCCTGCTTCGCGTTCGCCTCGCGGGCGATCGGACTGAGCGCCGGCATCTCTTCCACCCGCACGTTCTCCGGGATGATCTCGTACCCGGCGGCCCCGTCCGCGAGCAGGAGGGTGCCCTCCGTCCCGCGGAACTCCATGCTCCACCCGCGGGGGTTGCCGGGCGAGGCGTTGCAGTTGAACTGGCTGAACGTGACCAGGCACCCGTCGTACTCCCAGACCGCCTCGCACGTGTCCGGGATCGCGCGGTTGTCGGTCGTACCGTACCGGCCCCCGAGGCACGCGACCGCCTTCGGCGCGTCCTGCCCGATCGCCCACTGGATCACGTCCAGGTAGTGGGTGCCGAAGTTGGTGAGCTGGCCGCCGGAGTAGTCCCAGAACCAGCGGAACTTGTACAGCACGTGGTTCGGGTTGTACGGCACCTTCGGGGCCGGGCCGAGCCAGAGCTCGTAGTCGAGTCCCGGCAGCGGGTCGGTATCCTTCGGGTTGCCGATGCCCATCGGGCTCTCGTTCCGGTAGTGGTAGCTCTTCGCCGCCGTTACCTTCCCGATCGCCCCGGACCGGATCAGCTTCACCGCCTCCTGCACGAACGGGGTCGACCGGCGGTGCAGCCCGACCTGGGTAACCCGCTTCGTCTGCTTCGCCACGTCGGCCATCCGGCGGCCTTCGGAAATGGTCAGGCTCAGCGGCTTCTCGCAGTACACGTGCTTGCCGGCATGGCAGGCGTCGACGAACTGGAGGGCGTGCCAGTGGTCCGGGGTGGCGATCACCACGGCGTCGATGTCTTTCGCTTCGAGCAGCTTGCGGTAGTCCTTGAGCGTCTTCGGCGACCCGGCGGCCTTTGCGACCTTGGCGGCCGCCGCAGGCAGGTACGGGTCGTACACGTCGCACAGGGCGACGGTGTCCTGGTCCTTGTGGGGGAGGAACGCGTCGAGCAGCTGGTCGCCGCGGTTCCCGACCCCGATGAACCCGAGGCGGACGCGGTCGTTCGCGCCCAGAGCGCGGGAATACCCGGCGGCCGTGAGCGCGGCCCCGGCGGCGGCAGACTTCGTGAACGAGCGGCGGGTCGGACGCGACATGGACAAGCCCCAAAAGGAGGAGGGAATGGCAGCAAGGGAGCACAAAAAACGCAAAATAGGGAGCGGCTCCGCCTCCACCCGGGCCGGGCCCCCCATTACCCTGCTACAGTGTCGAAGAGTCTCCCCCATTTTGCACGTCTCATTTTTCACTTTGAACTGCTCAGCGGAACCATTTCAACCACGTCCCGAGAACCCGCTTCGCAATGGGTGTGAGCCGGGTGCGGTTGAACTGATCGCCGATCTTCCGCAGCGCTTCCGTGTACGTCGGGTATGGGAAAATGGTGGCGGCGAGCTTCTTCAACCCGATCCCGTGCGTCATCGCCAGCGAGATCGTGCCGATCAGCTCCCCGGCGTGCGGGCCGACGACGGTCGCTCCCAGGATGCGGTCGTCCCGCAGTCCCACCCGCACGTGAACGAACCCCTCCGCGCCGTCCGCCGCCGCCCGATCGAGTTCCCGGAGGTTGAGCCCGAAGGACCGGGACCCCACCTTGTCGATCGGGTCGACCGATATGCCGACCCGGCCGACCTCGGGGTCGGTGTACGTACACCACGGGATCGTGAGGGCGGACGCCCTGGCTTTTGTCGGAAACAGGGCGTTTCGGACGACGATTCGGGCCATCGCGTCCGCCGCGTGGGTAAACCTGTACCCGAGGGAACACACGTCCCCGGCCGCAAATACCCGTGGGTTTGTGGAGCGGAGGTATTCATCGACCTGTACGCCCCGGACGGGGTCTAAGACGACCCCGGCGGCGGCCAGGTTGAGTGTCTCCAGGTTCGGCCGCCGCCCCGCGGCTATCAGCACCGCGTCGAACCCGGCAATGGGTTCGCCGGCCGGCCGGATCTCGATGCCGTCAGCCCGCCGGAACTGGTGCGCGAGCATATCGCCCGCATCGACCTCCTCGTGCGGAAGGAGCTGGCCGTTCTTCGCCGCGATCGTCACCCGCGACCCGAGCCGGGCGAACGCTTGCCCGAGTTCGCACCCGATCGGCCCGCCGCCGATCACGAGCAAGCGCTTCGGGAGGTCGGTGAGCGTGAAGATCGTCTCGTTCGTGAACCACCGCGCCTCCTTTAACCCCGGAACGTCCGGGACCGCAGCCCGCGACCCGGTCGCGATCACGCACCGGCCGAACCGCAGCTTCGCCCCACCCACCTCGACCGTATCGTTGCTCACGAACCGGCCTTCGCCGTAGAACACGTCGACGCCCAGTTCCCGGAACCGCTGGGCCGAATCGACAACCGATAGGTCTGCCCGGACCCGCCGGACCCGCTCCATCACCGCCGCGAAATCGACCCCGGGCTCGCCCGGAACCCGGACGCCGAACTCCTTCGCGCGGCGGACCTCGGCCGCCGCCCGGGCGGCCCGGAGCAGCGTCTTCGACGGCACGCACCCCACGTTCAGGCAGTCCCCGCCCATCAGGTCGCGCTCGACCAGGGCCACCTTCGCCCCGAGGCCGGCCGCCCCGGCCGCGGCCACCAGCCCCGCCGGCCCGGCCCCGATCACGACCAGGTGATACCGGGCCGCGGGCGGCGGGTTCACCCACCCGGGCGGATGGACGGTCGCCCGCAGCTTCGCGTCGTGCGGGTCGTCCGGCAGCAAGGGGATTGTCATCGCGGGCGGCCTCGGGGATGCTGGGGGTAAGTATTGTGTAGAGCAGCCCACAGGGTAAAGGACGAATGACGAATGACTCACCAATGACCCACCAATGACGAAGGAAAGACGGCGGCGAAAAACCCGAATGCCCGGCGACGGTGAGCGGATCGCCCGCCATCTCTCCGAGTCTTCCTCTTCCCTTCGTCATTGGTGGGTCATTGGTGGGTCATTCGTCATTCACCATTTGCCCCGCCCCGAGACACCTCATGCCACCCCCCAAGAAGGTCGCCGCGGTCGTCACCGAGTACCGCAAGTGGGCGCACGCCGACGTCATCCTCCGCAACCTGCTCCACGGCTACCCCGGCGGGACGACCCGCCCCGAACTCGAACTCGTGTCGGTCTACACCGACCAGGTCCCGAAGACCGACCTGAGTCGGGACCTCGCGAAGAAGCACGGGTTCAGGATCGCCCCCACCATCGCCGACGCCCTCACCCTCGGCGGGAAGACCCTCGCGGTCGACGCCGTCCTCTTGATCGGCGAACACGGCCAGTACCCGACGAACGAGAAGGGCCAGACCCTGTACCCCCGGCGGCGGTTCTTCGAGGAGATCACCGGGGTCTTCGAGAAGACCGGCAGGGCGGTCCCGGTGTTCAACGACAAGCACCTCGCACCAGTATGGGCGGACGCGAAGTGGATGTACGACGCCGCCCGCCGGCTGATGGTCCCGCTCATGGCCGGGTCGTCGATCCCCGTGACGTGGCGGAAGCCGGACCTCGTCCTGCCGAAAGGGTGCGAGCTGGCCGGGGCAGTGCAGATCGGGTACGGCCCGGTCGAGGCGTACGGGTTCCACGCGCTCGAGGGGCTTCAGTGCATGGTCGAACGCCGCAAGGGCGGCGAGACCGGGGTGGCGGCCGTGACCTGCCACGGCGGGAAGGCGATGTGGGACGCGCTCGACCGGCACGCCTGGGCCGGCCCGCTCGTCGCCGCCGCCCTCAAGCTCGTCCCGGTCCACGCCGCCGGCGACATCCGGGAGGTCACCGCGAAGACGACGGACGCGGGCGTGTTCGAGGTCGAATACCGGGACGGGTTCCGGGCGTTCGTGGTGATCCCGAACGGGTGGGTGAAGGACAACGACGGCGGGGCGTTCGTTTTCGCCGCCCAGGTGCGGGGGGAGGCGCTGCCCGCGGCGTGCCAGTTCTATCTCCAGTCGCCGGATCCGTTCGCGCACTTCGTGGAGCTGACGAAGGCGATCGACTCGTTCGTCCGGACCGGCCACGCCCCGTACCCGGTCGAGCGGACGCTGCTCACCACCGGCGTCCTCGACGCGGCGATGACGAGCCGGGCCCGGGCCGGCGGGCGGGTCGAGACCCCGCACCTGGCCGTCGCGTACCAGCCGACCGGGTGGGGCCCGGCGACGGGGGAGATCCCGAAGCCGGTGAAGGAGTGACGGGAGATGGGGCACCGCACGACGCATGCGTGCGTCGACCACCCGGCGAGCGGGGGGCGTGAGCCCCCGAGTGAGCGCGACGCGTGCGACCACCGGTGACCTGACTCGGGGGGCTCACGCCCCCCGCTCGCCTCAATACGGAACCCGGTGACCTCACTCGGGGGGCTCACGCCCCCCGCTCGCCTCAATACAAGAACCCGGTGAAGTGGTCGTTTTCCCCTCGGTTGCGGGGGATTCAGGGAGGTGATCTTTTCCCGCCCCGCGCATTATTTCCCGGGCGGGCTCGCGGCCGTCGATTCCGTACCGGGCAGGTCGGGCTTTTCGATCACGTCGACCACGCCCCGCCACCACAGGTTCTCGACCAGCCGTTTGTGCTCCTGCAGGTGCATTTTGTCGAGCAGTTTCCTGCGGACCTCGGCCTGGATGTCCTCGCCGAACGGGCGGACGCCGGCCAACTCCCGCTCGGCCACCTTCACGATGTGGTACCCGGCGGGGGTCTCGATCAGCCCGCTCACCTGCCCCGACTGGAGGGCCCAGACGGTCGGCTCGACGTCGGCCGGCTGGATCTCGCCCCGCTTCTGGCCCAGCCCGACCCCCTTCTGCGGCCCCTTCTGCTGCCCCGCCAGTCCGTGGTCGTACTGTTCGGAGAGGGCGGCGAAGTCGGCCCCGGCCGCGGCCTTCTGGTGGACGGCCGTCGCGTAGTCGTAGGCCTCCCGCTGGGTCGGGAACTTGTTGTAGCTCACGAAAATGTCGAGCCACTTCACCCGGTCGGTCGTGCGGAAATCGTCCGGGTGCTTGTCGTAGTAGTCGCGGATCTCGGACAGCCCGACCGACTTCCCCTTCTCCTTGAGCATGCTCCGGACGTACTCCTCGGCCATCATCTGGCGTTCGATCTGCCGGCGGACGACCGGTAAGGTGAGCCCCTGGCCCGTCAGGATCGACCGGAACTCGTCCTCGGATTCCACCTTCCACCGCTTCCGCAGCGCCTGGAGCTGGCGGTCGGCCGCCTTCCCGGCGAACTCCTTGATCTCATCAATGACGTTGCCCTTCTTGCCCTTCTTCAGGCGGGTGTACATCTCGTCCAGGATCAACTCCCGCTCGATGATCCGCTTGAGCTCCTCGGCGTAGATCTCTTTCTCCTTCGCCGGGTCCCGGACCAGCTGTTTCCCGTTCGGGCCGTCGACCGCCGTGGAGTAGTCCATCGGCCGCTGGTGGACCGACTCCCACACCTCCTCGTCGGTGATGATGTTCCCGGCCCCGACCACCGCGACCACCTTGATCCGCGGGTCGCCGGACGGGAGGGTAGGCTTGAGGGAGGGCTTCGCCTCGCGGCCGGGGATGAACCCGGCCGTAACGGCCTGCCCCGCGGTCGCCGGCTGCCCGGGGGTCACGGGCAGGCCCGCGACGACGGCCGGGGTGACGGGCGAGCCCGGGACGGGGCCGGGCGCGATCGGGGCGGGCAGT
>JAQGHQ010000154.1 GCA_028288765.1 Gemmataceae bacterium
TCGGCACAGGCGGTCTCGGCGGTCATCCCGAATGATGCAACGCTGTGCTCAACGCCTCTCGGCGTCACTGGGGTCGGCACGTGGTTCGACAAGGGCGCCCGGCACGGGTGCGACGAGTGCTCAACGCCTCTCGGCGTCACTGGGGTCGGCACAGCGCCGCCGGGGGACTGGTCGCGAGGCTGTTGGTGTGCTCAACGCCTCTCGGCGTCACTGGGGTCGGCACGGAGTTGTCAGTAGCAATCTCACCACGTCGATGCCGTGCTCAACGCCTCTCGGCGTCACTGGGGTCGGCACTCCGAGGACGAGGCGAAGGCGGCCCTCAAGAAGTGGTGCTCAACGCCTCTCGGCGTCACTGGGGTCGGCACACGTAGAACGGTCTCAGAATCTGGCCGGTGGACGGGTGCTCAACGCCTCTCGGCGTCACTGGGGTCGGCACACGCTGCGGGTCGTGAGTTGTGCCCGGTGCGAAGAGTGCTCAACGCCTCTCGGCGTCACTGGGGTCGGCACGCCGACGCCCTCGAAGCACTTCTCCGCCCGCCGTAGTGCTCAACGCCTCTCGGCGTCACTGGGGTCGGCACCCTGAATGCTACGCTTGTTTGTCCACCCGATGCCTGTGCTCAACGCCTCTCGGCGTCACTGGGGTCGGCACTTTCACCGGGGTAGCATGATGTCCGACAGCTTCTAGTGCTCAACGCCTCTCGGCGTCACTGGGGTCGGCACAGGGTCGTCCCGGCGCTCGTGTACACCCCCTGACCGTGCTCAACGCCTCTCGGCGTCACTGGGGTCGGCACACCGAAGTGGGCAAGCCGCTCCCGTTCCTCGACGGCGTGCTCAACGCCTCTCGGCGTCACTGGGGTCGGCACGGCCGGGCTGATGGTCGGCCGGCTGAATCAGGCAACGTGCTCAACGCCTCTCGGCGTCACTGGGGTCGGCACCCGGTGATGCCCTGCCCGGCGGCACTGACGACCGGTGCTCAACGCCTCTCGGCGTCACTGGGGTCGGCACTCCACTCCGACCGCTGCCGGCCGTCCGCCAGCCAGTGCTCAACGCCTCTCGGCGTCACTGGGGTCGGCACGTTCAGTCGGCAATAGCGGACCTCGACCGGGCGTTGTGCTCAACGCCTCTCGGCGTCACTGGGGTCGGCACGGGAAGGTGGTCTTCAAACGATCGGGTGATTCGGGGTGCTCAACGCCTCTCGGCGTCACTGGGGTCGGCACTTCTCGGGGTCCGGCGGGGACGTCCACACCGTCACGTGCTCAACGCCTCTCGGCGTCACTGGGGTCGGCACACGAGTTCGCCGGCCCGGGTGGCGGCCCAGGTGGCGGTGCTCAACGCCTCTCGGCGTCACTGGGGTCGGCACCACCTCCGGGAAGATGGCCACCCCGTCCACTATGTCGTGCTCAACGCCTCTCGGCGACACTGGGGTCGGCACCGCGATAGGCGCAACTGCTGACATAGATCTGGGATCGTTCACCTCCTTTCAAGGATCACGGTCGAATTCGGTCCGCTGCTCCATCCGGTTCGTCGCTCGCAACCGGGTCGAGTCCTGAAATCCCACGGTTTCCAGGGCTCGGCGCCGGTCATGCATCTCCGTCAGTTGTCAAAGACCTGTAAACCCATTCCGGGATTACTCTTTTCGCAAAAATGCCGGTCTACCCCCACCCGACACCCGGAGGTGCTTGACCGCCCCATTCAGATGATCTGGTGCCGGGGAGGCTCCTCCGTCCACTCCGGCGGGCGGTCGCAACCGTGAATCCCGACGATACCCGCCACACACCCCCCGCACAACGGGATCAACAACACCTCGTCCTCACGATTCAACAGTTCGGTCAGCTCCCAGCGCAGCCGCTCCACCTCCCGGGCCGTCATCCAGCACCGGAACACCGAGTACTGCACCCGGTGCCCGTACCCCTCCATGTGCCGGGCACACCGCCGCAGTCGCTTGTCGTCCCGGACGTCGTAACTCACCAGCCACCACTTCGCGTCCGACACAAGTTGCCCTCCTCACCGCAGCCGAGCCCGGGCGAATAGCCCCGGCTCTCCGGTCCATTCTTTCTCCAGCAGCCGGGCCTCCAGCTCGATCGCCCGGGCGTAACTCAGGGAGTAGTTCAGCACCGGGTGCTTCCAGGTCTCCTGGAGCCGGTCCTCGAACAGCCCGATCGCCTTCTTCCGCCCGCCGTCGGACAGCCAGACCTTCACCCGGGTCACCGCGAAGTCGGCATCCGGGTCCCACTGCCCGCGGTTCAACGACCCGACCAGCGGCATATCCCACAGGGTCACCCGGAACAGCTCCATCAGATCGAGGACGAGCGGGTACGCCGCGCTGCGGGGGGTGTGGAAGAACCCCAGGGCCGGTTCGAGCCCGCTCGCCAGCACTGCCCGCATCACCGCCGTGTGAACCAGCCCGTAACCGTAACTGAGCAGGGCATTGAATCTGTCCTTGGGGGGTCGTCTCGACCGGCCGTCGGACCGGAGATCCTCCGGCACCTGCGGGCCGAGCAGCTGGCGGAGGGCGGCGAAGTAGTGGACCGCGGCCATTCCCTCCATGCCCCGCAACGAGTCCCGGTCGGCCGCGCCCGGGATCTGGTGCAACAGCGGTTGAATCGCACCGAGCGACGCCTGGATCTCGGACCGGGCCTCGTCGTCCCCGCGGCTGGCCCGCATCAGGTACCGGTACTGCCCCTCGACCTTCGCCAGGGCGAGCTGGCGGGCGAGCCGGAGGCAGGTGGGCTCGTCGGTCAGGGCCCGGTACTGGCGGATCCGCCGCTGGACCTGTCCGGCGGTCGGGACCACGCTGGCCGTGTGGTGCCCCGAGGTGGTCAGCCAGTGGACCCCGATCCCGTGCTCGACGCACTTCCGGATCGCCTGGGTCGAGATCTGGCAGAAGCCGTGCAGAAGTACCCCCTCGACCCCCCGGGCCGGGTGTTTCGTCTCCGGCCCCTCCCGTGGGCGGATGACGATCGTATCCCCGGTGATCCCGACCTGGGCCCCCTGGGCGACCACATGCAGGGTGACCCCGTCCCGGTCGGGCGGGAACAGCCGGACCGGGTCCCGTTCCGGGTCGCGGTCGTGCCGGACCTCCTCGGGCAGGCAGATCGGGGCGAGGGAGCAGCGGGCGCAGAGCCGGTCGTTGGCGGTGATCGGCGGGCGGTCGACCGACTCCCGGAGCTGGCGGGCGTCGTCGATCGCGGCCCGGAGGTCGGCCCTGGCCCGGTCGTCGATCGGGACGCGGACGGTGACGTTGGCCGCGTGGTAGCGGATGCGCCCTTCGGGGATGGGCTGGCCGAAGGCATCTTCGAGGAGGACGGCGTAGGCGACGACCTGGAGGCGGTCGGACGGCCACGGTTCGGGGGTGTTGTCGGGGGCGCGAGCGGGTTTGCCGCGCTTGTGTTCGTAGGGGAGGTACGACCCGTCTCGGCGGCGGAGGCAGTCGACGACGCCGGTGAGGCCGAGGGTGTCGCTGGTCAGCTCGACGCGGGCGGCCTCGCCGTCCTCGTCGGCCTCAAGGGCGGCGTGGAGCTGGCGGCCGGCGAAGACGCGGTCGTCGGCCACCCGGATCTGTTCGACCTCTTCGAGGTAGAACAGCCGCCGGCAGTACGCGAGCGCGTGCAGGGCCATGACCCGCACCGGTGGCGCGTGCGAGTCGAGGACGGGTAGGGGGAACATGGGCAGTCACTCCGGGGCTGGAGGCGGAATATCAATCCAGGCGGCCGATGGGATCCGCTCAGATGATGTTCCGGCCGGAGCGTACAAGTTCGACACCGTGCGAGACATGTCAGCCCGGTCGATCCAAACGGTGAGGCGGGTTGCCCGTGGACGGATGGCAGCGTCCGCGGCCACCCGCTCGTACCAGTGGGCCGGTGGTGGGGCGTCCAATGGGTCGATCCGGTCTGGTAGAAAGGCATTGTCACCCAGGAACGGTAACCCATAGCGGCCGGGCGAGAGTTCCCCTGCGAGCCCCCGGCGGACACGGGCTTCGAGATCCGCGTTTCCGTCCACGGCAATCACGGCCCGCAGGCCGACAAGAACCTCGCGTCGGACGGGCGTAATGTTGTATTTGTTCCCTTTGGCTCTCTGCATCCCAAGAACACTCGGCTTCTCGGTCGCACCCTTCGCCTTCGAATCCCCGACGGGATAGTTGTGGAGTTGTTGGTAAACGGTCGCTACTCGCGGATATCGATCCGCTTCGGGCACCTCGGCAAGCTGTCCTCTGACTCGTCGTTCGACTGGGACGCCGAGGGCGATCCGCACCGCCGGCAGACCGCCGCGTGTGAGCGTAGCGGGCACCGACCCTGGGTGGGCCGGGTCTTCTTCCCTTAACCGGCTCTCGATCCCGGCGAGGTTCAACACAAGGCCGTAGGCGGCGGACGGGGTGAGGAATGTCGCCGACGGCCGATACCACCCTGCTGTAAAGGTCCGGCAGACGGCAAACGGGGCATCGACGTATAGGGCGAGCATCACTTTCCCCCGAGGAACTTACCAGCGACGGTTTCGAGCAACCGCTGTGGGTCGCGGTCGAGGGTCACGCCCCGCTCGGCCAACTTCCTCGCCTGCTCCTCGGACATATCCTTCACAATCTTGCCACCGATATTAAACTCGTTGGCGGTGTAGTCCGGGGCGGGTTTCATTTTCGGCTTCTTCTTCCCTTCCTCGCCCTCCATCACCGGCTTTCCGTGCGGATCGAGTTCGGGAACCTCGTGGAGTATCCCGTCGATCACTTCGGGGAACTTGCCGTCCGGGGTGAATCCATAGGTCTGGTAGCCGGCGACTAGCCGGTGCGTGAGCCGAACAACAATGCTGGCCGGCGCCATCTCGTAGTAACTGCGGGCGTGGTTGCCGGCGACATCGGACAACTCGCCGATCGCTCTGAGCAGAGCCTTCACCCATTCCGACTTGGACTTGCAGTCCTCGCCGTTGAGAGCGAACGGGTACTGGAACGCCGTGTGCGCCGTCTCGCGGTGTAAAAGCGACGAGTTGGCACCCTTATCGCCACTGCCGACTTTCCATGGGTTCTCTTTCGGGAACTGAGGCGATTGGGTAAACACGGTGTTGAAACGGTATGGCTCCAAAGCTTTCGCCAAGTTCATGCGCAGAACCGAATCTCGCTTGAAGGCGAAGTCTTTGCGATTGACTTCTTTCAGAATCGTCTTGCGATCCTCCTTACCTACCGCGACCAGGTAGCCGAATAGGAAGTCGTCGGTGTACTTGTCCGGGTTCGGGTACTCCGCGTATTTCACGGAGAGTTGGTCCTCGTCGTTCAACCGCACTCGATTGCAGAGTGTCTTGAATTCCTTCCTGTAGGCTTCTCTGGCGAGGATCTCCCGCAGGGCGTTCCGCATCGCCTCGGGAGAGATGATCGGGTAGTCGAACCGGCCGTCGGTAATTTTCTGAATGACGGTCCGGTTCAGTTCCGACTCGCCGCGGTAGTTGGCGGATGGGGCTGGGTATGTGAGCACGGTGGCGAACAGATTCATGGGCTGCCATCTCCGTAGGGGCTACGAGTTCGCGGACAGGGACAATAAAGTGATGGTCTTCAGGTCGTCGCGGCGGTCCGCGACGGTCAGCAGGTTGGCGAGTTCCAAGCGATCTGCTTCGTTGAGCCGTTGCGTGACGCTGAAAAACGTCGCCGCGAAGTGATCGACGAACGCCTGATCCCGGCGGGAACGGAATTCCAAGATGAGCGACTGGGCCAATTTCTGCTTGGCATCGTTGAACTCGCCAGGGATAGCCTTGTAGTCTGTCTCGCCGTCCGGGGTCTTGTACTTGTCCGGGTCGATGCCGGTCTTCTCCTGGGTTCGGGAGAGTAAGTAGCTCCGCACGACGCGGTTCACGATGACTGGCGGCGGGGCGGTGGGGCGCGGGGTGTCGGGCATGTCGTTATGCCTCTCCAGGGTTTTGGTGAACAGTTTGGTTTCGTGGCGGAACTTCTTTGCAGCGTCCGTGGCAAACTGCGGCGGTCCCTTCTCGTCATCTGCCTTGCGGAGTTGGCGGATGAACACCCCGGCCTCGAACTCGCAAAGAATGCGGCCGAACGGCCGATGCCACAGCTTGTCCTCTAACTTGTCGTCTAGCAGGGCGACGAGCAGCCCGCGTCGGAACAGCGGGTTGCGGTAGCGAGTGGCCTCGTCTTTTGGACATGCGATGGCCCGGTAGCCAGCAAGCAGGCGCCGGTTCGGCGACACTCGGCCGGCCGCCATAAGCTTTACGTTGTTCTGTTTCGGTGGCTTGTGAAGGTGCAAGTACTCAACGCCTCCGATGCAGAATCGCAACTCCCCGGTTTCGACCTGCAACCCGGTGAGCATCGCCAGATCGTCTAGGAACGCTAGCGCGCCTTCGGCCGGAACATCAATCACTGCCTGCGCGGGCCGGTAGCCCCGCGCGTCCTTCGACAACGACGCAAGGAGTATCGGGTACTCGCGGACGAACTCGGAAAGGTTCGTCACGTCAGGGACTGCCAACGTGTACCCGGCGAAGTCGGTCTCACCGTCTTTCGCAACGGCCTGCGGGACGAAAAGCAACACCGTTAGCGGCCAGAAGTGGAGCAACACGTTTTGTTCGGCACGGCCCTCGAACGGAATGCTTTCTGCATTCGTGTCCTGTGCATTGGGAAATAAAGAACTAGATACGCCTGTCGTGTGGAACCCGTTCTTCGCCCGCGCCTTGCGGACCTTCCCCAACTCGGTCCATACATTCGGCCCTTCTTTGCACGGCTGGCCGGCTGCCCGCTGGTCAAATGGCTCACGCTGTTTAGGACGGCCGCGGGGAATGTTCCAGAGCATATCCCGCCAGAGCTTCAGCCAACTTCTGTCATCCGGCATTTCGGGATACTGATCGCGGAGGAATTGGCCACACGGTTCAACTTCATCGTAAATGTGCCATTTAACTTCTTTAACTTTGCCGCCTTCTTCGCGTTTCTCAACGTCAACCCGTTTTGGAGAGATAGGCTTGTTGTCTTTTTTCTTCGGCTGTGCATAGCGTTTCTCGACTTTCCGCGCATCGTATAGGTCATCCATGAGCTTCCGAACCAGCGGTTCAGTGAAAGTCACCGTCGCCTCGGTCGGGGTCACTTCGTACTTTGCCACGTCAGCTGTCAGCTCCTGTCGGGCCTTCAGCGACTCGATGAGGAGAATCAACCCGGCCAGCCCGGCCTTATGGAACGCCGTCGGCAGGTCGAACAGGTCGTAGTTGACAACGACCTCGGACGAGTTGGTGGGTTTCGATGCGTCGGTCGGCTTCGGCGGCTTCGGCGGCTTCGGCGTTCGCGTTTTTCCCATTGTCGTGCCCTCATCGGATCGGGTTATCCCAGAAACCGGTCTGCGGGTCGTAGTGCCGCTCGTCGGCCACGAAAAGGTACGACGGCAGGCGGCCATCGCGGGTCGGTTTCACCTTCTTCGGCACCGGCAAGATGAAACCCGGCTTCTTGTCCGGCTTGGAATTCGCGTAGTCCTGTAGTTCGCCACTGAGCACGGCCTGGACGTTGAACGCCTCGATGTCGCGGAACGAATCGTCTCCGCCGAGGGCGTACGGCCCGCTCGTGAGGAACGAGTTCAGCTTCGGTGGGTCGGCGGTCTTCGAGCCGAACAGGCTCAGCCCGGTTTCGAGGTCAGTCTGGCTGACGGCGGCTTTGCCGGTGATGAACTTCAAGAAGTCGTCCAGCCCGGCGAGATCGCTTTTCGAGTACACCTTCTCCTCGGCCGGCTTGTATACCAGCACCTCGCCCGGCCCTTTCTTCAGTTCGTCCCGCCCGCGCCGGCAGCGACCCATCCGCTGGATGAGTGACGTAATCGGGCATTCCTCGGTGACCAACAGGTCCGCGTCGATGTCCAGACTCATCTCGCAAACCTGCGTCGTGACAGCGACAGCGGCGGGCTTGCCGGCTTTGATCGCCTCGATTGTATCCCGGTGCCTGTCCACCCGATCGTTGAGCTTGAACCGGCTGTGGTAGCAGATGAGGTGAACGCCCAACCCGGTGAGTTTCGCCGCCGCTGCCTGCGCCCGACTCACCTGATTCACGACCCACAACACTCGCTTCCCATCCCGGACGGCGTCCCGAACCCTCTGCTCGGCGTCGACTTCCTCGATCCGCGACACCCGGTATCGCGGGGCGTCGGCGATCTCCTTCAAGTCGTCCGGTCGCGGGTTGGACAACTTCAAACCGACTTCGACCAGTTGCTTTTGTCGCGGCTCGGGAAGCGTCGCGGTCATGCACAGTAGGGGCACGTCAAACGTCTTGAGGAACCCGAGCAGGGCCGAGAACATCGCGCGGTCGAAGCTGTGAACCTCGTCGACGACGATCACGCTGTCGGCTAGCAGTGGCAGGAGGCAGACCGGGCCGTAGCTATAAGCCATGAACCCAAGGAACTGATCGACTGTGGCCGAGACGACTCGCTTCGACCAGTGTTGCATTGCGAACAGACGCGGGTCGGTGTCGGCGAACTTCTTCCCCCGCCGCGGGTCTTCGGCGGCGAACATGCCGTCCAGGTCGTACCCCGCGGTCCCGTGCATCAGCGCTGCCACAGCCTCGGGTGCCCACGAAACGTAGTCCTTGAATCCTTCCGTCGCCGTCGCCCGCGTCGGGTACAGGAACAACACCCGGTTGACCGGTCGGTCCTTCACCCGCCCGGCGATCCACCGCCACGCGGCCAGTGTCTTCCCGGCCCCGCATGGGGCGAGAAGCAGCGCGCGGTCCGGCAGTGTCTCGCAATGGTCCTGGAATTCGTTCCAGTTCGACCATTTGCCCCGGCAAGTCAGGTCGTCGATACGGCCCCGGATCACACCCCCGATGATGTCGGCGTCGCAGGTCGGCTTCTCGCTGAATTGTCCGCGTATCCAATCGATCCTCCGTCCGGTCCGCGGCAACCCCGAGCCGGCCGCGTCGGCAACGATCAGAGCAGCCCGCACCGCTTTGAGCATCCGCGCATCACCACCCATGTTCAATCTGCGGAGTCGGCCGTCCCGCAACTCGTTGCGCAAGTCGGAAGGGTCGAACGTAGTTGCCGGTTCGTCTACGAATCCCCAATGCCTTTGTGTTGGGAACTCCGGTTCACCGGTGAGCCCCAACCGTTCGGAAGCGAGCTTCAGGAGTTGATTGCGGAAGTCGTCGTGATCGACCCACACCCGGACCGTCTCGTCCGGGACTTCTTCCGCAAACTCTCGATCTCCGAACTTTAAATGGTGAGATCCGACGGCGGCCAGCACGACGTCCCAATCAATATCCCCCCGTTGGCGGGCCCATCTGTCTACCCCGTCGTATCCGAGCAGCAGCACACTCAAGTGTTCGTGACGAAACAGTTGCCCGTCACCGCTGCCGCAAAGGACCGATTGCATCCCTTCGTTCGCCTTACCCCAATCGTGGAACAGGCAGGCCGCGAGCAAGTTGGCGTGAAACGCGGCACCTTCCGATTCCGGGTCGAGACGAAAGAACTTAAGCCACCGATTACCCAAGCGGGTCGGATTCACAGCTGTTCCGAACAGCGCCTCGCCTGCCTCCACGACGTCCGCCGTGTGGTCGACCAGCGTCTTGGGGCGCCCTCCGAGAGGCGTCCGTTTCGCCAGAAGTGGCGTCATGACACCCTCGGGAGATGTGGGAGGAAGAACCCGCACCCCATCCGCGTCCGGCCGCCGAGCCCTTGCTCCTGGAGCCGAATCGAGTGCTCGGCCGTCAGCCCGGAGACGAGCAGGGTGTACCCGACGATCGCCTTCCCCTTCACTCGCACCACCCGCCGACGCGGCTCCCCGGCCCGGGGGCCGGTGGTGATGAGGGGGACGGCCGGCTCGCCCTCGACCCCGAGTTCCGCGAGCTTGAGCCGGGCCGTGGCCAGGAACCGGGCCGGGTCGTCGGCGTGTTTGAACGTCACCACCCGGGCGGCGAGCATCGGGGCGGGGGTGAGCGTGGTCACCGACGGAACCCCGACTCGGACCGCGTGGCCCGCGACTTCCAGCTTCTTGCCGGCGAGCGGTAGGGCGACCCGAATCCGCTCCTCGGGGAGCCGGACCCGGAGGCGGGAGTGGTCGGCCAGGCGGAGCTGACCGGGAGTGTCGGGGACCCCGCCGATCGGGGTGAAGCGGAGCCCGGTGGCGGGGTCATGGAATGCCGGCACGAGCCTGGCCAGCGCCGCGTAAAGAGGGTAAGCGTGGTCGGTCGGGATTGCCCCGCCGAACACCGGGAAGAGGAGATCGAGCATCGTGGGCGATTCCCCGGTGATTGGTAGTGGGAATGTACGGACTTCGCTGTGTTCGTGGGCTGGTTGTCGGTTTGGTGGAATATCTTTTCCACTGGGGTTGCGTCGCTGTCAATGCCCGTAGGACGGAAAATTAATTGAATTCAACCGGGCAAGCGATAATCTCCCGATCTTGCTTCGCATGGCGAAAGGGACGAAGGGGACGGCCGCAGAGATAGTATCGGCCGAGGAATCGGACAAAGGAACTCGGAGGGTGTTGGGGTTGATCGACAGACTGCTGGACGATGCAGCGCGGCACGCGAAGGAGGCAGTCGCCAAGGGGGACGCACCAGGTCATATCACACGGGGCGGCGGTGGTGAACGGGGTGTTCGTGCCCGGGTGGACGGAAATCAGGATTGAAGAGGAGTAAAGTCGGAATCCGAGACAGGTGCCGCATCCAATGCGGTTCGGCCAGAAGGCATTCGGGTTTGACATGGGAGTTGCGGCCACCGGTTCCGGAGGCTCCGGCCCTCGCTCCGCGATGAGTTCAACCGCGTACTGACCTCGTGCATCTCCATCGCCTCGGGCGGATACGAGCGCAGCATCGCCCGGAGCACGTCGGTCGCCGTTGCCGGCATGCTACGCGAGGCCCGCGGCGTCGTGCTCCACAAGCCTGAAGTGGTCCGGCCGCTCTGGTTGATCCTCCGGAACGCGACCGGCGGGAGGATCTCGGTCGCCTGGATTTCGTACCGGATCACGCTGGGAACGGGTCTGTCCACGAACTACTACTCGATTAGTGGCAACCTGCCACTCGAAAAACTGCCCGTCGGTGGGGAGTCGAAGGTCGGGATGCTCGACCTGGACGCCTGGGACTACGTGAGAGCCGAGGTGACCGCCGTGACCGCGACCCCACCGCCCGAACTTCCGACGGCGGACGCCAAGCCGGCGGCCGCCCTGACCTACGAGCCGGGCCCGCGGGATCTCCGTATCGTGGCCTACTGCCCGACCGGGGCCAGCTTCTCGCAACCGGCCCAGGTCACGTTCGACCTGCCCCAGGAGAAGGTCAAGGTCCGGTTCCGCGACGCCTCGGCCCGCGAGACACTCTGTGTCACCCGGTACCACGGCCTACCCGGGCTCCTCGCCGTCATCGACCTCCCGCAGCGGAGCGGCGACCTGCTCCAGCACGCGTTCCAGGCCACTGCCATCTGCGACGGGGTCGTCTCCACCGCGTTCGCGCTCACCCTGGCCGACATGCGCGAGTCCTTTCCGGTTCTGGTCATCGACGCGACGCCGGGGCTCAAGGACCGGCCGTTCATCAACTTCTTCGCCGACCAAGTGGTCATGGGCCGGCGGGCGCACCTCGACCCCGCGGACTGGCCGGCGAAGGCGACGTCGATGCTGGAGAAGGCGTCGAATCGCATCGGTCGGGCGCTGCGGTGGCTCCGGAAGATGCACACGGAGGACGACATCCTGGACCGGTTCGTGGCCGGGTGGACGGGCCTCGAAACGCTGAACCCCGAGCTGTGCGCACATTTCGGCGTTCCCGACTCGGCGGACGACATTCGCGACTGCGGGTGCGGCCGGAAGTTGGTCCGGAAGGTCCCCCGCGCCAACGGCCTGAAGGAACTGTTCGTCCGGGAGGGCATGAAGGGCGTCTACGACAAGTGCTCGAAGGCCCGGAACGGACTCGTTCACGGGTTCGAGACGATCGCCGGGGTGACAGCCGTGGCGCGGGAGCACACGAGTGACGTTGGCCTCATGCTCGCCAAGGGCATCCGTATCTTGTCCGGGATCCCGGTCCCGACCGAGCCGGACAAGTTCACCTGGCTGAACGGGTTCCGAGTGGCGTCCCTGCTCCTGTTCGAGGGAACGATGCGTTGCGGCGAAGTCGATGCCTACGAGCAGAGCTACAACGAGATGCCTCTCTGCGAGTTCACCGTCCGACAGGAGGGCGGGGTCGTCGACGCGAAGACCGTACTCCACGGGAAGGCGAACATCAGGGTCCCGCCCGACTGCACCGTCACCCCGAAGGGTATGGGGGTCAGCGGCCCGGCGAAGATATCGGACCTGCGGGTGGAGTGACTCCGGGTTCGGGCCGCACGGCCCCGGGGCCCGGTGACTTGGTCGCGACCGTTTCGGGCGCGCCGGTCAGGGGTTAGCTCTGGCCCTATGGTGGCTATCTTAGCTCAGATACTGCCGCACCCTGTTCGCAACTGAACGGCTGTCACCCTTGGGCCGTGAACGCATACTGCCGGGGTGAACTGAGATCTGGATCGGGGAGCAAAGGGAGAAGCCCCGTGAGGAACGTGCCGCCTCATCCGGTCAGAAGTCGTCGCCCGCCGACAAGGCGAGCACAGCGGCCTCTACGATCATCAAATGATACCGGGAGTAATGGGTGGCCGTCGTGAACGTGTCGGGCACTCGGGCGCTCTTGACCAGGATCTCTTCGAGCCGCTTCTTCGCCTCCGCCAGCGGAAGCCGCCCGCAGGCGGAGGAGTACTCGGCCAAGAGTCGGTAGTAGGAACTGCCGAGCGGGCCGGCAGGCGGATCGAGGACTATCTCCCGGACGACTGCGCAGATCTTCGCCGCTTCGGCGTCCTGACCGGCCGCCTGCCGCACGCCGGCCTCGGCCAGACGGGCGCGGGCCGCGTCCGCCCAGCTCTCACCGGCGGTCCGGAGGGTCGCCACGTCGGCGGCCGTCGGGAGCTTGCCCGCCGTGTCCGTGAGGAACGCCGCGGCCTCGGTCCGGAGGCCCTGGACGCGGAACCCGCGCTCGCACCGGACGGTCAGGCGGGCGACGGCACTGACGGCGACGCCGCCCCGCTCAGTCCGGATCAGGGCAACCGCCTCGGCGACCAGGGGCTTGAGCAACTCCGGCTTCTTCAAACTCGTGGCCAGTGCGAGCGCCTGCTCCACCAGGGTGAGGACCCCGTCTCGGACTGCCTGGCCGCCGGCCTCCCGCCCCGTACGGGCCAGCGCCGGGACGAGCTTTAACAGCTCGACACAGAAGGGTTCTCCGGCCCGCGGGGCGAGGCGGATGAGCCCCGCCGTCACGCGGACCCGTGTCTCGACCGACCCCGAGCCGGACTCCTTGAGGATTATCCGGGCGCCCCGCCCGAACCGCTCCGGGTCCTGCTCGTCCTGGAGCGCGCCCAGCTTACCCAGGATGGGTTCGTCCGTTCCCGTTGACGTCCACGGCAAGTAGGGGTCGACCTGTTCAAGCGGCTCGAGGATTCGCGAGACCTCCCGGGCGCGGAGGACGATGTAATGGTGCCGCTTGATCGGGGCGTTCGCCCTCTCATCGCCGGTCGGTGTCACCCCCGCGAGGAGGTCGGCGGGAAAGGGGCCGGTCGGTGGCTTACCGACAAGAACTTGTTCGATCCGGTGGCGGTACAACGCGACCAGGCACTGGTGGGCGGGATCACCCCGGCCCAGAACGGCGGCCGCCTCCCGAAGCAAAGCCTTCGCCTCGTCGGGCTCTCCGGACCGGGCCAGCCCGAATGCCAAAATCAGGTCCGCGTAGGCCCGGTTTTCCGCGCGCGTCTTGACACCGATGTCCCGCGCGAGCCACTCGTGGATCGGCTTCCGGAGTTGGCGGAGCGCCGACGCGGTTTGGGCCGGGTTCTCGGCCGGAGGTGGGGCTGCCGCAGACCCGCCCCACGAGGAACCGACGAGGATGCATGTCGCGGCGAAGACCGGACCGAGAGCGAGACGGGGCATGGCGACGCTTTCGAGGAGACCGGTGAAACTCGGTTGGGGTCACCTCAGCAAATTATCTCTGCCTAAGGCCGAGGTGCAAGGAGGTTCGGAGGGCGACCGACCCCGGAACCGCTAGATACCTCCCGCCAAAGGCGGAAGTGGCCTCATTTTCCGGGCGTTTCGCAGTACACCTTGGACCGCACCCGGAACGGGCCGTGGGCCTCGAACCAGTCGAACGTCCGGTCGAGCAACTCGTCCATCGTCCGGCACCGGTGGTTCCGGGTCACAGCCTCGTGCAGCCGCCACCACACCCGCTCGATCGGGTTCGTGTCCGGGGCGTACTTCGGCAGGTCGTGGACCTTCACCCGCGGCCCCCACTCCGTCAGATACGCCCGGACCAGTTTCGAGCCCTCGGCCGTGTGGGTGCCGACGTTGTCACAGATGACGTGGATGACCTTGTACTGGCGGAACGCCCGCCGGAGGTCGTCCCGGTGACGGCAGAACAAGGCCGCACTCCGCCCCTCGTTCGGACGGCCCTCGGTCCGGATGACGGTCCCGGTCCGCCAGTGGATGCTCCCGGCCAGGTACCGCTTCTCGTTGGTCCCGGGCGTCTCGACCGCCGCCTGGTCCCCCCGCGTCATCCACCGGCACCCGACCTTCGGGTTCAGGTTCACGTCCACCTCGTCCAGGAACACCGCCGTCTCGTCCGCCGGCAGGCCCTTGAGCAACGCCCGCAGGGCCTTGAGTTTCCGCTCCCGGTCCGGGTCGTTGGGACGGATGACCGGACGGGGTCGCCGCCACACCAGCCCGGTCTCCCGGAGCCACCGGCGGACCGTCTCCCGCCCGACCCGGACCTGGCAGTCGTCCCGCAGGACCACGGCCGCCGCCTCGCAACTCCACCGGCTCCGGGCGAACCGGAACTCGGTCGGGGAGCACGACAGGACCCACCGGACGACCAGGACCGCCCACATGTGGATGCCGGACCGCCGCCGGCCGCGGGACCGGCCGAACACGGCATCGACCCCATCCGCTTCGAACCGGGCCTTCCACCGGCGGATGGTCCCGAGCGAGCAGAACAGGACGGCCCGAATGGTCGCCCACGGGTGGCCGTCGGCCAACAGGAGCAGGAGGTGGGCCCGGTGGTGGACGTCCGGGTCGGTCGACCGGCGATAGAGGTCGAGGAGTTCCTCGCGCTCGGCCGAGGTCAGTTGGAGACGGGTCACGGGTCAGCCCGACCGAAGAGCGGGCGGCACCGCTTACTGTAGTCGACCAACTCAAGCCGTGTTCCGACCGGTCGGAACGGCGAGGCCCGACGGGGAGCCGGTGGCGCACATCACTCCCGTCTTTGCTGGGAGGTATCTAGGACCGGTGAGCAGAGGTCGCCGCGGCCGTGCCACTCGTGCTCGATCCCCCGCATGAGCAGGGCACAGTCGAACTCGACCGACCCGGCCGGGAACACGGCCCGGTCCTCGAAGTAGCTCGACCGAACCTCGTCCATCGCCAGCGGCTCGGCGTGCCAGGCCGCGCACCGGAGCTCAAGCCCGTGGAACCGGGACGGGTCCCGGGTGGCCGAGTACCCGACCGACCCGGTCCGGAAGAACTCCGACGCCTCCTCCAGGGAGCGGAATACGGACGACGCCGGGAGCCCGCCGGCCGGGCGGCCGCGGACCGATACGGCCGTCACCCCGTCGGTGCTGCGGAGGGCGACGTGGTATTGGTCGGTGCCCGCCCGGACCTCGAACCGGGCCCGGTGGTGGACGCCGGGGAAGACCCGCCCGCCGGCCCAGGCGTTCAGCCGCGAACTGGTGTCCCGGCGGCGGATGTAGACCCCCTCCCGGGTCGCCCCGCCCTCGTCCCACTCGACCGCGGCCCGGTGGGCGGCGTTCTCCGAAGAGATCCCGAACCCGGACGGGACCCACACCGGGCGGATGTCCCGCAGCCGGATCAGGCAGACCCCCACCATGCCGAACCCGCGGACGAGCTTCGGCCGGAAGGGGGCCGGGAGCAGGCCGGCGAGGACGACCGGGTCGACCCGGTAGTTGACCAGGATCCGGCGGTCGATCACACCTCGGATGACGGGAAGTCGCATGGTTCATTCCTGCCATTGACCCGGATCCGCCGTTTCACGGCCGGCGCGGACCGGACGGGACTTCGAACACCGGGACCTTCTTGGACGGCGGGACCGTCAGCTGCCGTTCGCCCGGGGCGCCTTCTCGAACTCCGCCGGCGACATGACCCGCACCTCGCCGTTCGCCCCGGCCCGGCAAGAGTGACGATCGCCGTGGCGGCGATTTACGAAAAGGGTCCCACAGGTTCCTCCGGTTGCGAATCGAGGTGAGGAGGTATCGCCCGGCAAGTGATCAGGGGGGGGTCCTCAAGCCGATGGCGAAATCCGCGCGCCACGTCTGGGTAGCAGATGCCGTACCCGTCGGGTACGGAAATGTCGTCCTTGGCAAGGTACGGGCC
Organism: Gemmataceae bacterium; assembly: GCA_028288765.1. GTDB lineage: Bacteria > Planctomycetota > Planctomycetia > Gemmatales > Gemmataceae > Urbifossiella. The sequence goes on from JAQGHQ010000154.1 coordinate 16,327, forward strand.
GGTCAGCGCTTCGGCTGCGGGATCGGTCATTGGTTTGTCATTAAACCGACGAGAGAGGATCGGCCGGAAATGGGCGGTCGGGCGCGGCCCGACGGAGCCGGCGCGGCTTCCGCGCGTGCGACGGTGGATGACCGGACGGTCAACGATGACTGGCCGAGACTGAGCGGGCGTGTGGCCGATCAGGCGGCCGAGCGGGAGTAGTGCTTGAGGAGCCCGCCGAGCCGCTCCCGGCCGGCGACCTCACCAGCCGGGAACGGTAGCATCGTCGGCCGACCCCGGTGATGACCACTCGGAGAGGGCGTGGGTGTGCCTCTCGGACACCGGGAGGAATGGCACTTCCGTGAGTTTTGGGTTGGCTCGGCGCAGCCCGGTACGGGGGCACCTGCGAGTACCCGAATTCGTCCGTCTTTGGCGGCTCGGCCGCCTGGTCATCGCATCTTCCGCCGGTAAC